>JBEVEC010000182.1:0-10210 GCA_040512975.1 Tardiphaga sp.
GACTTGTTGATCGAGGCGGTCAGCTTGCGCAGCGCCTGGCTCATCAGCCGCGCCTGCAGGCCGGGCAGCGCATCGCCCATTTCGCCCTCGAGCTCGGCGCGCGGCACCAGGGCCGCGACCGAATCGACGATCAGGATGTCCACCGCGCCGGAGCGCACCAGCGTGTCGGCGATCTCCAGCGCCTGCTCGCCATGGTCCGGCTGCGAGATCAGGAGTTCGTCGACATTGACGTTCAGCTTGCGGGCATAGACCGGATCGAGCGCGTGCTCGGCATCGATGAAGGCGCAGATGCCGCCCTTTTTCTGCGCTTCGGCGACGCAATGCAGCGCCAGCGTGGTCTTGCCCGACGATTCCGGCCCGTAGATCTCCACCACGCGGCCGCGCGGCAGGCCGCCGACGCCGAGCGCGATATCAAGCCCGAGCGAACCGGTCGAGATCACCTCGATATCCATCGAACGGTCGTTCTTGCCGAGCTTCATCACCGAGCCCTTGCCGAACTGGCGCTCGATCTGCGACAGCGCGGCCGCCAGGGCCTTGGTCTTGTCCATAGAAGATCCTTCAACGATACGCAGGGCAGACGGGGTGGCAGCCATGATCTAGCTCCTTATGAAGGGATTCGCGACAAACGGACAGCAATGCTGCTGGACTGACAACACCGTACCCTATTCGTTCTATGTTCGCAATATGTTCTTTTGGTATTTTGCGACCATCCGCGTGCAGGTTGCAGGAGGCATCTCTACTCCGGCTCTGAAACCCGGCGTATTCGCCGGCCATGCTGAAGGCTGCGATCTCCCTCAATCCTCGTTCAAGCCGCCTCGGCGCTGGTCGCTGAAATCTCCAGGGTCAGGATCGTCTTTTCCGCGCCCTGCCGCTCGATCGAAGCGACGGGACCGTGGGGGCCGTCGGTGACCCAGAGCTTGGCAGGCGCGCCGTCCCACAGGCCGGAGAAGCCGCCGTCCGGCGTCAGGATGATCTCGCGGGTGATCATGATGGCCTCGCGGCGCGCGGCGTTGAGGTCGATGAGCTCGGTCCCGGTCAGATCCTGAAACGGCCGGCCACCGGTGACGTGGAAAAAATAGACGGGCATGACACGCGTTCTCCCAAAAAGGCGGGAGCGCAGTCGCGTCTCTCAGTCACTGACGGCCTGAATGGGCAGCGATAAGCCGACTCTAGGCCCGCCTTGCATCCGGGTCCGTCCCCTAGCGCGCATAGCCGGAATTAAACACGTTTGCGACACGGTGTCTGATACCAGAACCGCCGCCGTTACTATCAAAAAGTTGCATCACGCCATGCCCCGATAGCAGCGCGCGCAGGGACCACACCTTACACTTAGTTCCAACACATGCAGGTCGGAAGAAAAGACATAAATTGCCGCAAATTCGCTTCGATTTCTAATGACGCCGATCAAACATTCGTTTAGCGGTACCATCATCCCTGGCAACTCCAGGTCTGAAGTGCATGCTCATACGCGCCGCAGGTGTGGTGTTTCTTTGCCGTTATTTTACTTTCATATCATTGCCGAAAATACGTTCCTCGATGACGACGGGACGCATTTTCAGCATGATCAGGAGGCCCTGGCGCATGCGCGCCAGATGGCAGCCGAGCTCGTCAAGGGCGGCGCCGCGCGCGGCGTGATTGTGGTCGAGAGCGAAGATGACGGCGGCATGTTCGAAGTGCCGCTCCGCACCGTGCACAATTAGTCCGGTACCATTACCCTGACGCGATCGCCCCGGCGCGCTTATCCCGCCGTCGCGCAAGGCCGCGGAGCAACGGCCGTTGCGCCCGACCGGTTTTGTTGCCAGCCTGCGGCTTCACCGGAGTCCAGGCCGCCATGGTATCCCCCGCCCTGAAATTCGAATTCGAGCGCAACGTGCGCGACTACGCGCGCTGGCACGCGGTGCCGGCCGGGGATCGTTCGCCGGCGCCGGGCTGGTGGTGGGGACCGGCGCTGGCCGCACGCGGCATCCATGAGCCGTTGCCGGAAGCATGGGCGCCGATGCTCGGCCTGCCCGCTTCCGCGTCCTATGCCGATGCCGCCGCGCGCTTCATGGACGCCATGGCGGATCAGATCTACCAGCCCTGGCCGAGCGACTTCCCGGGACGCGAACCGCGGCCGGAGGCCGCCGCAGCCGATGGTTCAGCCGCGTCCTGATCGCAGGATCAGTTCGCAGCGCTGCCGGTCTTGGTGCGCGGCTTGGCCGTCGCGGCCTTGGGCGTCTCGCTGCGGACACTGCCCCACGGATCGCTCGCGGCCTTGTTGTCGGGGATCTTGCGCAGCGATTCGCGATAGGCCTTGTCGGTGATCGCGTCCTGCTCCTTCTCCTCCGGGGTCTTGGTCTTGACCTCGGGCATCAGGTTCATCATCTGGGCGGCCGCCGGCCCCGTCAGAAGCGCGAGCAGCGCAATGGCACTGAGGAATTTCATTGATCAGCTCCGTGGATTTCGGCCCGCTTATATCATCGGCCGCGCCCGCCCGCCAAGCAGGTGCTCCCCGCATCGGCGCGGAAACGTCCGGACATCAATTTTCCCGCGGCGGGCAGCCCATGCCGAGCTAGAAGGTCACGGTGAATCGGGCATGAAGCGCGACGGTTGCAATGCCCGGAATCGCTTCACTTGCGGGAAAGGTCGATCCCGTAGGTATTGATTGAAATTGACGACCTGGACGATGGCAATGACGGACAAGCGGATCGCTCCGAGACATCGTGTGTTGAAGCGCGGCATCCTGACCTTCGGCGGCGGCGCCATCGACTGCACCGTGCGCAGCCTGTCCCAGACCGGCGCGCGGGTCGATGTCGAAAGCCCGGTCGGCGTGCCGCAGGACGTCACGCTGGTGATCGAGACCGAAAAATTCTCGCGGCGCTGCCACCCGGTGTGGAAGAAGGAAAAGCAGATCGGCCTGGCCTTCGACTGACCTGTCGCTCGCCTTCGGCGCGATGCCAAAATTGGGGACGGCGGCGGCGCGGCGGCTGACATTCCGCGCGGAATCGATCTAGAAGGATCGGTCAGCTTCGTCCATTTCCCAGCGATGTCAGTCTCCGATCATGCCCGCTTCCCCGTCCAAGCCCTATCGCGTCGGCCGTTCCAAGACCGGCCTCGGCCTGTTCGCCACCCAGCCCATCAAGAAGGGCACCAAGATCATCCGCTATGTCGGGCCGATGCTGGACTGCAAGAAGCCGAAGGACGACGCGGTCGAGAACAAGTATCTGTTCCAGATCACCAAGCGCTGGACCGTCGACGGCTCGGTGCGCAAGAACACCGCGCGCTACATCAATCACGCCTGCAAGCCGAACGCGGAATCCGACGTCAACACCAAGAAGCTCAAGATCACCATCCGCGCCATCAAGAACATCGCGGCGGGTGACGAGATCAACTACGATTACGGCACCGAATACTTCAAGGAATACCTGAAGCCGATCGGCTGCAAATGCGACGCCTGCGAGAAGAAACGCGCCAAGAAGAAGCTGGCGCTGCGCGCCGAGACGGCGAGCCTGCGCGAGAAGGAAAAGGCCAAGGCCGAGCGCAAGGCGCTGAAGGCCGGCGGGGCCAAGACGGACAAGTCGAAGACCGACAAACCCAAGGGCAAGACCAAGGCTGCATCCGCAAGGCCGAAGGCCGTTGCAGGAAAGACCGCGAAGGCTCGCGCGCGAAAATCGCCGTCGGCCGCGACCCGGGCGAAGTCCGCAGCCGGCACTCAGGCCCAGGCCGCCTGACGAGCGACGGCGGCGGATCGGCTGCCCCGCCGCGCGCGGCTTGCCCCGCCCCTTCCCGGCACCTATCTCTCGGCCATGATTCCAAGGGAGGCCGCCATGGACGCCATCAAGCCGCTGCAGATCGACATCGTCTCCGACGTGGTCTGCCCATGGTGCTATATCGGCAAGCGCCGCATCGAGAACGCTTTGGCGCTGGCGCCCGACGTGCCGGTCGAGGTGACGTGGCGGCCGTTCTTCCTCAATCCCTGGATCCCGCGCGAGGGCATCGACCGCGCGACCTATCTCGAGACCAAATTCGGTTCGGTCGAAGCCTATAGCGGCATCGCCCAGCGCGTCGTCGCCGCCGCGGACGAGGAAGGCCTGAGCTATCGGCCGGAGACCGTGAAGCGCCAGCCCAACACCATCGACTGCCACCGGCTGATCCACTGGGCCGAGGCCTCGGGCAAGGCCGCGGCCGTCAAGCAGCGGCTGATGGAATTGTATTTTCGCGACGGTGGCGATCTCAGCCAGAGCGAGACGCTGGTGCAGGCCGCCGCCGATGTCGGGCTCGACGCCGACGACATCCGCCAGCGCCTGGCCACCGACCGCGACGTCGAACTGATCTCGGGCTGGGCCAACGAAGCGGCGGACAAGGGCATCTCCGGCGTGCCGACTTATGTGTTTGCCGGCAAATACGCCGTGTCCGGCGCGCAGCCGGCCGAGCAACTCGCCCGCGCCATCCGCCAGGTCTCCGCCGAAGTGAACGCCGAACCGGCGCAGGCCTAGGCGACAGCGCCTAGCCCTTTCGCGCGCGCAATGCCTGCAAGGCGTGGCGCAGCGGCGCGCGGACCGCATTCCGCGCGGCCAGCGTGGCGCGGATCGCGAGGCCTGTCGGATCGCGACGATGGAGCGGGATCAGCACGTCGCCGATGGCGAGGCGGCCGCGCCAGATCGGATCGATCATCGGATGGCCGGGCGCCGCGGTGGAATCCGCGCTGGCGATCGCCGGGTCCGCACAGAGATGCCGTGTCACGTCGAGGGTGAGCTGCACGCCCGGCGACGCCTTGGCGAAGCGCTCGTCGACGCCGAGCTTGAAGAAGAAGGCGCGGTCGAGATGGCGCAGCAGCACCCCTGCCGCCACCGGCACGGCGCCTGCGCGCAGGGTCACGATCTCGCATTGGCGCTGCACGGCCAGCCCGCGGCAGGCCGCACGGATGAAGGCCGCGTCGCCGGCGTCGTCGGCCAGCGCCGTGCCGCGCTTGCCCTTCCAGCCACTCGCCTCCAGCGCCAGAAAGACGTCGAGGGCGGCGTCGATTTCATCGGGCGTGCGCGCCACGTGGAAGCTGACCTCACCCTGCTCGGCCAGGCGATTGCGCTGCCGCCGCAGGTCCTTGAGTTTTTTGGCACCGAGCGCGTCGCGCAGCAGATCGTCGGCATCGCGCGTGGCATCGAGACAGGCGCGCTGATGCGATTGCAGGACGCGCGGCACGAGGCCCTGCGCCGCCAGCGCGGCGCGGATGGCGTTCATCGCGGCACCCTCGAGCGAGACGTCGCGCAACAGCAAAACCCGCGCGCCGGCGTCGCGGGCTTGCTGCAGCAATGCGGTGACGGCCGCAACGGCCCGGTCGCGGTCGAGCAGCGGCGTTGTCAGGGTGCCATAGGGATCGGCGCTGACCAGCGCCGGCAGCGGCCACAGGAAGGCGCGGCGGAACGGGATCACGGGCAAAAGGCCGATCAGCTCGGGCGCGGCCATGCCGTCCGGCGCGCTCCAGGCACTCAGCGCATCCACCTCGGTGCGGCCGCTGGCATGTGCGTTGACGGCGGTTTCCCAGTCGGCGAGCCAATAGCCGTTCGGCTCGACGGCACGCTGTTGCAGCGCGCGCCAGGCATCGGCCGGAATGGCGGCCAGCGTCGCCAGCGCATCGGGACACGCGGCCGGCTGCGCCGCCGCGGACAATGTCATGCGAACCATGGCGACTGGCTGTGCGATCTCACCCACGTCCCCGCTCCCTCCGGCGCTCATCCTTCGACCCTGCCCGCGACCCTAGCGCCAAACTGCGAATTTCCGGTTTGCAGATGGATGCCATTTGAGCATTCGCAGAAACCGTTTGTTCACCGGGATGTCGTGGAAATGCCAATCTTTACCGTGACAGATACCCCGGCTAGCGCTGACGCCATGTCCGGTCCCCCGCAATTGGGACTGGCAACGGCATTGCAGGCCGGGCTATCAACACGGTCGGAGGATCGATGATGAAACGAGTTGTGTTTGCGGCGATGGCCACCGCGCTTTTGGCGGCCCCGGTCCTTGTCACCCCGGCAGCGGCGCAGATGGGCAAGCGCGGCGGCGGCGCCGACCACGCCACCCTGCCCGGCGCACCCAAGGTCGACGAGAAGGCCTACAAGGCCGCGCTCGGCCGTATTCCCGATCCCAAGGAGAAATACGATCCATGGGGCGGCGTGACGCCCGCTGCAGCGCCGGCGGCCAAGAAGAAATAAGACGCCTGTCCCGCCGGCCTCGCGGCCGGCCGATCAGCCGCGCGCCTTGGTCTTGTGGTAGCGCTCCAGCAGCTTCTCGCCCTTGGCCGCGATCTTTCGCGCAGCGGCGACGGTTTTCGGTACAGGCTCGCCCCAGGCATGGGCCGAGAGCGCCAAGCGCGTCGGCTGGCCATGGGCGTCGACCAGCGGCGGCAGATCGGTGCGGCCATAAAACCGCACCGCCCAGCTTCCCTTGCGCCGCATGTCGTCGGGCGACATCTCCGACGCCTTCTTCATCACGCCGGGCTTGAGGTGCGAGCCATCCTTTTCCGCAAAGGCCTTGCGTCCCGCCGCGGTCAAACCGCCCTGCGGATCCTTCTCGACGACCTTGCTTGCTGACTTGGATGCGTTCGCAGCATTTCGGCCGGACGACTTCGCCGCCTTCTTGCCGGACTTCTTCTTTGCCGCCTTCTTCTTGGCGGTCGTCTTCTTGGCGGTCGTCTTCTTGGCGGCCTTTTTCACCGCGGTCTTCTTGGTCGCTTTTTTGGTGGTCTTCTTCGCTGACTTCGCCATGCGCATATTGTCCACAAGATTGGGGTAGTGCCGGCCGGCGCGTTTCGCGCTCGCTTTGGCAGCGGCCTTCTTGGCCGGGGAGAGATGCTTCGATGCCTTGCCGGCGCGCTTGCGCGGGTTGGACTTATCCCACGGCGCCTTGGCGGATTTCTTGGTGCTGGTGGTCTTCGTTGTTTTCTTTGCCATGCACCGACAACGTCTTACTGTGGCAAGGGTTTCCTCGCGTGCTTACAAACGCAAAGCTAGTCCGGCCGGGCGACGCTGATCTTCAGCATCTCGACGAACAGCCGCTCTTCATCCATCGGCTCCGGCAGGCGGTGCATGATATCGCCGAGCCGGCCATCGAGCAGCAGCATGGTAAAGCCATGCACCAGCGACCAGCCGCGCGCGATCAGCGCAGCCTGGCCGAGCGACAGCGCGTCGGCGGCGATCGATTCATCGGGATGGCGCGCGCCGATGGCGCCGGCGAGGCCGGCAAAGGAGGCATTGGCGGCCTCGCGCAGTCCCGGCCGGGTCATGTCGAGGCGCTCGGTGCGAAACATCAGCTGGTACATTTCCGGCTGCGCGCGCGCATAAGCGAGATAGGCCCGGGCGCGCGACAAGGCGCGTTCGGTCGGCGTGGTGCCGGTGGCGCCCGCCGCCGTCATCGCGCTGTTGAAGTTGCGGAAGCCGATCGCCGCAAGTTCGCTGACAAGCCCCGTGACGTCGCCGAAGTGATGCGTCGGCGCGGCATGCGACACGCCGGCCTCCCGCGCCACGGCACGCAGCGTCAGGCCTTGTAGCCCGTCCCGCTCCAGCACCCCCCGCGCCGCGGTCAGCAGCGCGCCATGCAGGTCGCCATGGTGATAGCGCGCTTCCTGCGCATCGGCCTTTCGCGCCGCCTTGCGGCCTGGCGTTTTCGGCACTGCCTCGTCCGCGCGCGGCGTACGGTCTTTGGCGGCGGGCCTGGCGAGCGGTACCGTCTTGGCGGTCTTGGCGGTCTTGGCGGTCTTAGCGGTCCTGGGCGACTTGCTCATGGCAGCGTTATAGGCAGCCATGTTTACACTGTAAAGATTTCGCTTGACGCGAGAGTCGCACGGGCATAAATCGATCTTGACAATGTAAAGATAAAACCGGGTTCGCCATGACCTCCTTCCTGATCCTGCTGCCTTTCGGGGCGTTCGCTATGCTGATGCTGGTCGCTTCCACAGCGGTCAGCCTGTTCGCTGCAGCAGCTATTGCCCTCGGCATCATCGTCTGGGACGTCTGGCGCGGCGGCTCACTGAAGATGCTGGCGGCGGGCACGGTGCTGCTGTTCGGCGCGCTCGGCTGCTACATCGCGCTGGTCGACGGCCACTGGAGCGGCATTGCGGTGCGGCTCGCCGTCGATGGCGGCGTGCTGGCGATCGCGCTGGCGTCGCTGGCGATCCGCGCGCCGTTCACGCTGCAATATGCCCGCGAGAAAGTGGATGCCGAGACCCAGCAGCTGCCGGGTTTCATGACGGCCAACTACGTTATCACCTGGGCCTGGACCGCCGCCTTCGTGCTGATGCTGGTGGCCGACATGCTGCTGATCTACCTGCCCGGCCTGCCGCTCTGGATCGGTTTTGCCACGGCCTTCGCGGCCCGCAACGCGGCCGTCGCTTTCACCAACTGGTATCCGCAATATCGCCGGCTGAAATACGGCCCCAAGTCCGCGCCCGCGTCACGGCCCTGATCCACACCGCAACACAACCGCAACCGGAGCACTGCGATGAAGGATGTATTCGCCAAGCTCGGCCAGGATTTCCTGTCCAGCATCATCTTCCTGGTGCTGTATCTCGTCACCGGGAATGTGGTGCTCGCCACCGGTGTTGCGATCGCCGGCGCCGTGGCCCAGGTGATCCACGCCCGCGTCACGGGCCGCCCGCTCGATGCCATGACCTATGCCAGCCTGGCGCTGGTCATCGTGCTCGGCGCCGCCACGCTGCTGACCCGTGACCCCCGCTTCGTGCTGGCGAAGCCCGCCATCGCCCATTTCGCCATCGGCGCCATCATGCTGCGCCGTGGCTGGATGCTGCGCTATTTGCCGCCCATCGTCACGGAGACCATCCCCGGCGCGGCGATCGCCGCCGGCTATGGCTGGGCCCTGCTGATGTTCGCGCTCGGCGCAGGCACCATCGCCATTGCGATGACGGGTGATATCAAGTTATGGGCGTTCTACGTCTCGGTGGTGGCGCTTGGCGCCAAGCTGCTGGCCTTTGCCATCCAGTATGTTGCGATGCGTTTTCTGGTGACACGCCGGCTGCGCGCCACGCGTGCAACGATCTCGTGAGCGTCAGCTCACCCGGCGCATTCGTTACAGGTAGTGATAGAACATCACGCCGTTGACGGCGCTGGCCGCGGTCAGCAGCGCAACGAGCGTCGCGTTCAACCTCACAACATCCCACATCTCGTAGCCCCCGGCGCCATCATCGCTAGGGCTATTTGGGCAGGCGCCGCCGAGTCGTCACCGCTTTTCTTTTTTATCCACAATCTTGCGAGTCTGCACAGAATCGAGTCCGACGCGGGCAGCACCCTGGCCTGATGCCGCGTGGTCAGAACCAAATCTGCATCGGCAACCCGTGCGCGTCGCGCGGCGGCTCATCCGCCGGAAGACTGCCTGCGCCATCACGCGCGGCGACTGCGACGGCGCAGGCATCGAGCACGTCGTCACGCTTGGCGCCGGTGCCGATGCGGGTGGTGGACAGCCAGATATCGAGTTCGCCAAACCCCTCGCGCAGCAGAAGGTCGCGGCGCAGCGCGAGGCCCTCCTCCGTATGCTTCGACGGCACCGGTTGGCCACCGTTCAGGCGCTGGAATGTCAGTTCGGGATGAACCTCGCGCAGATCGAGGCTGCGATGCGAACGGACAAAACCATCGACCTCCATGATCTTGGCGCCGATATGCCAGAGCTGCAGCGAGATCCGGCTCTGTCCGCGCCGATGCGCTTCCACATTGGCAGCGGCGGGCGTGGAGAATTCCTCCCACAGCCAGCGCCGCGCGCCGGAAAACACCCGCGACCCATGCGGCCGGAGCGCCGACCGCGCCAGCCGATCGCAGGCGCGATCGCCGGTGTCGGTCATACCGATCGGAATATCAATCCCCGCGCGGGTGAAGCGCTGCGCGGCGAGCCGGGACACGTGGTCGATGAAGTCGATTCGCCTGCGGTCGCCGTCCAAAGAGACGGCGACCCAGCCCTTGCTGAAACCGTCGAGGCCGATGACGGTCACCTCCGAAGCCAGCAGGCTAGCCGAGGGTCAGCTCCGTGAAGAAGTCGTTGCCCTTGTCGTCCATGACGATGAAGGCCGGGAAATCGACGACCTCGATGCGCCAGATCGCTTCCATGCCGAGTTCAGGATATTCCACGACCTCGACCTTCTTGATGCAGTGCTCGGCGAGATTCGCTGCCGCGCCGCCGATCGAGCCGAGATAGAAGCCGCCATGCTTCTTGCAGGCCTCGCGCACCGCGACCG
>JBEVEC010000290.1:0-3477 GCA_040512975.1 Tardiphaga sp.
GCCGCCGAACGAGGTCTTCAGCTTGGAGAAATCGACCTTGTCGAAGCCGGGCGAATTGAGCAGGCCGTTATAGAGCGTGTTGACCGCCGGGAAGCTGTTGACCTGGTATTTCATCAGCTCCTTGATGAAGCCCTGCATGTCGCGCGGGTTCGGGATCAGCAGGTTGACGCCGCCGGCCCGCATCGCCAGCAGGAAGCACGCCGTCAGCGCGAAGATGTGATAGAGCGGCAGCGCGCAGACGATGAAGAGCTGTTCGACATGCGGCGGCTTCTTCAGCGCCGGCTGCAGCCAGGCGTCGTTCTGCAGCACGTTGGCGAGAATGTTCTTGTGCTGCAGGGTCGCGCCCTTGGAGACGCCGGTGGTGCCGCCGGTATATTGCAGGAAGGCGACATCGTCGCGTGCCAGTTGCGGCTTGTTGAGTTTCTTGCCGCGCCCGGCGGCGAGCGCGTCGTTGAACGAGACGGCGCCGGGAATCGACCACGTCGGCACCATCTTCTTCACCTTGCGCACGACGAGGTTGACGATCACACCCTTGAAGCCGAGCAGGTCGCCCATGCTGCCGACGATGACGTGCTTGACCGCGGTCCTCGCGATCACCTGCTGCACGGTGGTGGCGAAGTTCTCCAGGACGATGATCGCCTCGGCGCCGGAATCCTTGAGCTGATGCTCGAGTTCGCGCGGGGTGTAGAGCGGGTTGACGTTCACCACCGCGTAACCGGCGCGCAGCACGGCTGCGGTCGAGACCGGATATTGCAGCACGTTCGGCATCATCAGCGCGACGCGCGCGCCCTTCTGCAGGCCCTTGCTCTGCAGATAGGCGCCGAGCGCCTGCGACATCTCGTCGAGATCGCGATAGCTGATCGACTTGTCCATGCAGATGAACGCCTTGCGATCGGCGTATTTCCTGAAGCTTTCTTCCAGCAGTTCGACGAGCGAGGAGTACTGCGAAACGTCGATGTCGGCGGGCACGCCGGCCGGATATTGCTTGAGCCAGATCCGCTCCATGGTCTTCCCCTCTGTGTTCGAGCTCGCCCCTGATGGCATCAGGCCGGCGCTCTTTTTGTTTTGGTATCATTCTTCACGCGAGCCGGCATCGGCTTCGCCCAAAGGCGCTGTGGTGTGCTGGTTGGCCGGGCACGACCTGTTTTTGGCAGTATTGTGAAAGCGCTCGCCGATGGCAAGCGGATGCGCGTTATCGACGCATCGCGCCGAGCTGGAACAATGGTCCGATGGACCGGTGATCGCGCCTGCAGGGCTCGCGATCTGTTAACCAGCCGGCTTGTTTTCGCCTTTCGGCTTGGTCGCTGCGTTCGGCTTCGCTGGCTTGGGCGCCGGCTTGTCCGCCGCGGCGGCAGGCCTGGCGGCCGGCTTCTTGTCGGCCGATGCCGCAGGTCTCTTATCCGCCGCAACGGCCGGCTTGGCCGCCGTATCGGACTTCGCATTGGCATGCCTGACGGCAGCAGGCTTGGCTGCCGGCTTTGCGCCGGCTTCGGTCTTCGGCGCCGCAGCACCATCTGGTTTCTTCGCCGCGACCCTGGCCTTTTTGGCGTGTTTGGCGGGCTTCTGCTGTTCGGTGTCCGCCGCGACGGCGGCGATCAATGCCGTGCCGGTCTTGGTCGGGCCGGTATAGACCAGAACGGGCTCGGACGCCGCGGCCGGTCCGGCGAGCATTTCCGAGGGCTTGGCCGCCGCCTGCAGGCCCGCGGTGAAGAATGTCATCGGGCTCTCGCCGGCCGATGCGCTGCCGTTGGCGGCGACCACGTCGGCGTCCTCGTCGGTGGCCGGCCGCTTGCGTTTGCCGCTGCACATATCCTCGCGCAGGTTCGGCGGAGACGCATCGACGGGGGCCAGATTGTCCACGGTGCCGAGCGCGGGCTTCAGCCAGCCGAGCCCGTTGCCGCCGAAGCCGCGCTCGAGCATCTGGGCCGCGCGCAATGCCCGCGCGTTGCCCGAGGATGAACCGAGCACGACGGCGATCAGCCGCTTGCCGTCGCGCGTCGCGGAGGCAACCAGATTGTATCCGGAGGCACAGATGAAGCCGGTCTTGAAACCGTCGGCGCCGGGATAGCGGCCGATCAGCTTGTTGAAATTCTGCGTCACCCTGCGGCCGTAGCGGATCGACGGAATGTGCATGAAGTATTCGTATTCCGGCAGGTCGCGGATCATCGCGCGCGCCAGCATCGCGAGGTCGCGCGCCGAGGTGACCTGTTCGTCCGCCGGCAGGCCGTTGGGATTGACGTAGTTGGTCTGCGTCATGCCGAGCTTCTGCGCGGTCTGGTTCATCATCGCGGAGAAGCCTTCGACCGATCCGCCGACGCCTTCGGCAAGCACGACAGCCATGTCGTTCGCCGATTTGACCATCATCATCTTCAGCGCGTTGTCGACGGTGAGCTGGATGCCTGGACGAAAGCCCATCTTGGACGGCGACTGCGAAGCCGCGACCGGCGATACCGTGAGCAGCGTGTCGAGCGACAGCCGCCCTTCCTTCACCGCCTTCAGAGTCACATAGGCGGTCATGATCTTGGTCACGGAGGCGGGATGCCATGGCATGGTGACATTGTCGGCCTGCAGCACCTTGCCGCTGTCGGCCTCGACGAGCAGCAGCGCTTCGGCCTGCGCGGACCGCGGCGTCACGACGGCAAGGGCCACCGCGAGAAGCATCCAGTTGATCGACGAATGACGCAGCAGCGGGCGAAGAAAATGCACTTTTCCGTTCCGGTCCTTTGAGACCCCGCCTTCGAGACAGGAGGTCGTCGTAAGATTGAGCGTTTGGGCTTCAAGCGTGTCCGGCGCCGTCGCATTGCGGCAGAGGCACAAACCTATACTGGCTGGCCGATTCAGAACAGGGGCTCGGCTACTAAATGGTGGGCGAAAGGGGCGCAATTTCGACGGTATCTGAAGGGCGGCGGCAGCCTGGCGGCGCTATTTGACCTCGATTGCGGCACGCGCGCTCTCCTGCACCATGAACTGGGCCCTGGCGAGTTCCGCGAAGCGCCCGCCCCGGGCGACCAGTTCATCGAAAGTTCCGCTTTCGATCACACGGCCGTTGTCGAACACCAGGATGCGGGTGGCATTCCGGATGGTCGAAAGCCGGTGTGCGATCACGAAAGTGGTGCGGCCCTTCATGACCTCGTCGAGGGCGGCATTGAGCTTGGCTTCGGTGACGGCGTCCAGTGCGCTGGTCGCCTCGTCGAGGATCAGGATCGGCGGGTCCTTCAGCAGCGCGCGGGCGATCGACAGCCGCTGACGCTCGCCGCCCGACAGCATGCGGCCGCGTTCGCCGGCATGGGTCTCGAACTTCTTCTCGCCGCGCTCGATGAACTCGATGGCCTGGGCGCGCTCGGCGGCGAGGCGCAATTCCTCGTCGGTCGCGTCGGGCTTGCCGACCCGCAGATTGTCCGCGATCGAGCGGTTGAACAGCAGTGCCTCCTGGAACACGACGCCGATGTTCCGCCGCAGCGCCGTCAGCTTCAGCGC
>JBEVEC010000019.1:0-8997 GCA_040512975.1 Tardiphaga sp.
GACGGCCTGCGCTACAGGGAGTTGCTGGCGGCGCTGGCGCGGCTGCCCGAGGAGCAGCGATCGGTGCTGCTGCTGGCCACCGTGGAGGGGCTGAGCTACGCCGAGACCGCCGACGTGCTCGGCGTGCCCGTGGGCACGGTGATGTCGCGGCTGTCGCGGGCGCGGGAGAGATTGCTGAGAGAGATGGATGCCGACGCCGTCGCGCCCGTAAGCCATTTGCGGAGAGTGAAATGACCAGCCGCCCGATCAGCGAAGAAGACCTCCACGGTTTCGTCGACGGCGTGCTGTCGCCGGAGCGCCTGCACGACGTCAACGCCTATCTGGCCGATCATCCCGACGTCGCTGCGCGCGTCCGCGGCTATGCTGCGCAGCGCGACACGCTGCGCGCCGCGCTGGCGCCGATCGCCGAGGAGCCGCTGCCGCCGCAGCTCGACCTCGCGCGCATCGTCGCCCGGCATCGGCGCCCCGCGTCGCCGCGCTGGGCAATGGCCGCGGCGGCCGTGGTGCTGCTGTCGCTCGGCGCCGCCGGCGGCTGGACCATGCGCGGCGGCATTGGAGCGCCCGAGGGTATCGTCGCCGTGGCGCAGGAGGCCGCCGACAATTACGCCGTCTATGCGCCGGACCAGACCCATCCGGTAGAGCTGCGCGCCGCCGACCGCGCCGAACTGGCCGACTGGACCACGCAGCAGCTGGGGCGGCCGGTCGGCATCCCCGATCTCACGGCGGCTGGCTATCGCTTCATGGGCGGGCGCGTCGTCGGGACCGGGCATGGCCCCGCGGCCATGTACATGTATGACAACGACCACGGTATACGGTTGGTGATGCTGGCGCGGGTGATGAAGGACGTCGACCAGAACGCGCCGATGGGGCCGCACATCCAGGGCGCCGTCAGCGGCTTCGCGTGGGCCGATGATGGCCTCGGCTATAGCCTGGTCGGCCCGGCGCAGGCCGACAAGCTGCATCCCATCGCCGACGAGGTGCGCCGCCAGATGCAGGCGCGCAGCATCTGAGGCGCAGGTGCACAGAGCATGACTGCCGCGCGGTGGCCGGGTTGCTGCGCGGCGGGGCCGGGACTAGGCTCAGCAACGCAATTCGAAAAAACAGCAACCGGGAGACCTCGCATGTCGCCAGCCGAAGCCCGCCTCAGGGACGTTCCATCGACGATGACCGAGGCCGAATGGGGCCAGCGCGTCAATCTCGCCGCCGCCTATCGGTTGGTGGCGCATTACGGCTGGGACGATCTGGTCGACACCCACATCTCCGCGCGCGTGCCCGGCCCCGACCATCACTTCCTGATCAATCCCTACGGCCTGATGTTCGAGGAAATCACCGCGTCGAGCCTGGTCAAGGTCGACCTCGACGGCAATCAGCTCAGCGAGAGCGAGTACAGCATCAACCCCGCCGGCTTCACCATCCACTCGGCGATCCACGAGGTTCGCGAGGACGCCGGCTGCGTGATGCATCTGCACACCCCGGACGGCACCGCCGTGGCCTCCTGCATGGAAGGCCTGCAGCCGCTGACCCAGACCGCCCAGCTGGTGGTGCCGCACCTTGCCTATCACGACTACGAAGGCGTCGCCCTTGACCACGACGAGCGCCCGCGCCTGCAGAAGGACCTTGGCGACAAGTTCTTCATGCTGCTGCGCAACCACGGCACCCTGACGGTCGGCGAGACGGTCGCCTCGGCGTTCGAGCGCATGTTCCATCTGGAGCGCTCCTGCACCATGCAGGTCCGCACCCGCATGCTCGGCCCCACCGCCTATCCGGTGGACCAGATCGTGATCGACAAGAACGCCGAGCTGGTCTCCAACCCCGCGCGCTCCGAACTGCGCTCCATCAAACTGGTATGGCCGCCACTGCTGCGCAAACTCGACCGGCTGGATCCGTCTTACAAGACGTGAAATCCGTGCTATAAGGGGGTCACAAACCTCTGCACGTGACTCAAAACGCCGTCCAATTGTGGACGGCGTTTTTATTTGGCGGGATTTACGCCGACACAACGGGCTGTCATCACCCGCGAAAGCGGATGACCCAGTATCCCAGAGCGTTTTTGGCTGCACGCATGCGCCCTCGAATACTGGGTCGCCCGGTCAAGCCGGGCGATGACACTGTGAATGGAGCTACGCCTTCACCTCCGCCAGCGCCGCGATGATGCGGGCCCACGACCTGATGCCCTTGTGAAAACTCTTGAGGTCGTACTTCTCATTCGGCGAATGGATGTTGTCGTCATCGAGCCCGAATCCGATCAGCAGCGAATCCAGGCCCAGCGTGCGCTTGAAATCCGCGACAATCGGAATCGACGCACCGGAGCCGATCAGCAGCGCTTCCTTGCCCCACTCGTCGGTCAGCGCGTGCTTGGCCGCCGCAAGCGGCTTCATGTTCCAGTCCAGCGCGATGGCCGGGGCGTTGGAATGGTCGAGGAATTCCGCGGTGCAGTCGCCCGGCAGCTGCGAGGTGACGAAGGCGCGGAAGGCGTCGCGGATCTTGCCGGGCTCCTGGCCTTCGACGATGCGGAACGAGACCTTGGCTGACGCATGCGAGGCAATCACCGTCTTGGAGCCTTCGCCAATATAGCCGCCGACAATGCCGTTGATGTCGCAGGTCGGGCGCGAGGTGACCTGTTCGATCAGCTCGCGGCCCTTTTCACCGGCCGGGATTGACAGGCCGATCGGCTTCAGAAACGTCTCCGGCGTGAGGCCGAGGCCCTTCCACTGCTGCAGGATCTGCGTCGGCAGGTCCTGCACGCCGTCATAGAAACCGGGAATGGTGATGCGGCCGTCGTCGTCGTGCAGCTTGCCGAGAATGTTGGTCAGCACGCGGATCGGGTTGCGCGCGCCGCCGCCATAGATGCCGGAATGCAGGTCGCGGTTGGCGGCGGTAATCTTCACCTCTTCATAGACCAGCCCGCGCAGCGCGGTGGTGATCGCCGGCGTGTTGGAATCCCACATGCCGGTGTCGCAGATCACCGCGAAGTCGGCGGCGAGATCGGCCTTGTTGGCCTCCAGGAATGGCACGAAATTCTTCGAGCCGACCTCCTCCTCGCCCTCGATGCAGATGGTGAGATCGATCGGCAATGTGCCGGTGACATCCTTCCACGCGCGGCAGGCCTCGATGAAGGTGGAGAGCTGGCCCTTGTCGTCCTGCGCGCCGCGCGCGACGATGATGTCGCGGCCGTCGGCATGTTTGGTTACCACCGGCTCGAAGGGGGGCCGGTGCCACAGCTCCAGCGGATCGACCGGCTGCACGTCGTAATGGCCGTAGAACAGGACGTGCGGACGATGGCCGGTGTTGCCGCGGGCCTTGGCGACGACGGCCGGATGGCCCGCGGTCGGCCGCACCGCGGCATCGAAGCCCAGCGCCGCGATCTCGCCGGCGAGGTGCTGCGCGGCTTTCTTGCAGTCCTCGATGAAGGCCGGATCGGCGGAGATCGACTTGATGCGGATCAGCGCGAACAGCCTCTCCAGGCTTTTGTCGAAACCGGCGTCGACGTGATCGAGAACGGCGGCGAGTTGGGCGTTGGGCATCGGAATTTCCTCAGGCGTGGTGATCCGGAACGTTCGCGGAATCTACCAGCCGCGGCGCGTGATGCATATGCCAGATCAGGCCGGCGGCGAGCAGCAATGTCGCCAGCAGATTGTTGCCCCAGGCCTGCAGCATGGGCGGAAACACCGGCAGCGACAGCAGCAGCAAGGCGCCGACGACGCCGAGCAGCGTCCAGGTGCCGCTGCGCACGCGCGCGCGCGGATCATCCGCGGCGCGATGCATCAGCACCGTCAGCGGCAGAAACAGCCACATGAAGTAATACTGCCGCGCCAGCGGCGAGGCGATGGTCATCAGGCAGAACAGGACGCCGAGCTCTTCCGCGGTCGAGCGCGGCGTCATCTGCGCGCGCTTCGGGATCGCCCAGATGAAGATCAGCCCGAGCAGGCCCGAGATCCCGAGCACCAGCAGGTTCGCGGTCTTGTAGTCGACGTCGGCGATGTTCATCGTCGCCGGCTTGCGGCCGGGATCGTCCTGGAAATAATTCACCGGGCGCACCAGGCGATGTGTCACCGCGATGATCGACTGGTTGACCCACGACCAGTTCTGCTCGTCGCGCTGGCCGAACCCCTTCTCCGAACTGGAGCCGACCATGGCCGAATACCAGGTCTTGAGCTCCTGCGCGTTGCGCTCATAGCCGCGGATCGGCGCCGGCACCACGAACAGCAGCAGCAGCGTGCAGACCACCATGCTGGCCGCCGCGGCCCAGTGCCGCCGCCACAACAGATACGGCAGCACCGCCACCGGAAACACCTTGATGGCGGTGGCCAGCGCGAACATGCTGCCGCCGAGCCACGGCCGATCCTTCTGCATCCACCAGAAGCCGAGCAGCATCATCGCCAGCAGCACCAGATTGGGCTGGCCGAGATCGTACATGTCGAACACGAAGGTGATGGTGGCAAAGCCCGGCAGCGCCGCAAGCCACGGCGCCGGGATCTTCTGCGATCCGGTCATCGCATTGGACAACTGGCTGGTGATCGCCCACGCCGCCGAGTTCAGGATCGACAGCGCGAGATAGAGCGGGATCTTGCCGAACCAGCTGGCCGGCGCCAGCAGCACGGCGGGCAGCGGCGGATAGATGAAATCGAGCGCGCCGTTGGTGGTCTTCTCGTACAGCGGCCCGCCATGCACCACCTGCTGGCCGGCCCAGTACCACAGCGAATAGTCCTTGGTCTTGCCGTGCCCGAAGATCTCCGGAACGAGAACGTCGAGGGTCAGCAGCACGCAGGTGAACAGGAACAGCAGGTCCAGCGGAGTGCGCAGGGACGGCCATCGCAAAACGGGCAATTCGCCGTCAGGTGTGGTCAAGATTTCGGTCTCGCGTGGATAGGCGCGGTCGGTCCGCGATGAGCGCAGGGGTTAGCAGATGGCGTGCCGGCTGCAAACCGGCGCAAGGCCGCATTCCCCTCCTCGTCCCCCGCGAAGGCGGGGACCGATACGCCGTGTCGTCTCTCTGATGGGTTGGGGCTGCCGTCTTGTTCTTGCAGCACCGGCAGGGGTTATGGGTCCCCGCTTTCGCGGGGACGACGGAGGCTACCGCTTCAGAATGCTGCCCAGGGTCCCGCGCACGATCGACCGGCCGATCGAACTGCCGAGCGAGCCGCCGACCTGCTTGCCGAGATTGGCGACGATGCCGCCGACCACCTGATTGGTGACGCTCCGCGTCACGTTGCGCGCGATCACCTGCCCGGTGGACAGCCGGTTACGGCCGGTGTTGGTGCCGAAGATGGCGCCGGCGATCGCGCCGATCTGGCCCAGGATGCCGCCGCCGCCCGCTTCGGCCGGCGTGGCCGCGGTGCCGGCGATGCGCTTCTGCAGCATCTCATAGGCGGACTCGGCGTCGACCGCCGTGTCGTACTTGCCCTTCACGGGACTGCCATTGATGATCGCCTTGCGCTCGTCCGCGGTGATCGGCCCGATGCGCGCAGACGGCGGCCGCACCATGATGCGCTCGACCATCGCCGGCGTGCCGTTGCCCTCGAGAAACGACACCAGCGCCTCGCCTTTGCCGAGCTGCGTGATGACCTCCGCGGTGTCGAGCTTCGGATTGGCGCGGAAGGTTTCGGCGGCCGCGGCGACCGCCTTCTGGTCGCGCGGCGTGAAGGCGCGCAACGCGTGCTGCACGCGATTGCCGAGCTGCGCCAATACGCGATCGGGCACATCGATCGGGTTCTGCGTGACGAAATAAACGCCGACGCCCTTGGAGCGGATCAGGCGCACCACCTGCTCGATCTTGTCCATCAGCGCCTTCGGCGCGTCGTTGAACAAGAGATGCGCCTCGTCGAAGAAGAACACCAGTTTCGGCTTCGGCAGGTCGCCGACCTCCGGCAACTGCTCGAACAATTCCGACAACAGCCACAGCAGGAAGGTCGCGTAGAGCCGCGGGCTGGTCATCAGCTTGTCGGCGACGAGGATGTTGACCATGCCGCGGCCGTCGCGATCGGTCCGGATGAAATCTTTCATGTCGAGTGCGGGCTCGCCGAAGAACTTCTCCGCGCCCTGGTTCTCCAGCACCAGCAACTGGCGCTGGATGGTGCCGACGGTGGCTTTGGTGACGTTGCCGAAGCTCGACGCCGACTTGCGCACGTCGGCCAGGGGATCGACCTCATCCTTCTTCACGGTCTTCGGCACGATGGCATCGAGCAGCGCGCGCAGGTCCTTCATGTCCAGCAGCGTCAGGCCGTTTTCATCTGCGACGCGAAACGCCACGTTGAGCACGCCCTCCTGCACGTCGTTAAGGTCGAGCAATCGCGCCAGCAGCAGAGGCCCCATTTCCGAAATGGTGGCGCGCACCGGATGGCCCTGCTCGCCGAACACGTCCCAGAACACCGTCGAGAACTGGTCGGGCTGGAACGTCAGCGCCATTTCCTTGGCGCGCTGCAGGATAAAATCCTTGGCCTCGCCGACTTCGGCAATACCCGACAAATCGCCCTTGATATCGGCGGCAAACACCGGCACGCCCGCGCGCGCAAAACCTTCGGCCATGACTTGCAGCGACACGGTCTTGCCCGTTCCCGTCGCGCCGGTCACCAGCCCGTGGCGATTGGCGAGATTCAGCGTCAGCCACGCGGGCTCTTCGCCTTTGCCGACGAAAATCTTGTCGTCGGTGTCGCCTGAATTGAATGCGGTCGTCGCCATCGGGGCCTCTGTTGCGCGCGGCAAGAAAAATTTTGCAGAAATATTTCGCGTCTCGTCACGACCATATCGCAGGTCGCCGAACGATGGAAAGCTTAGCGCCGCCGCTGCGGCGGAAACGCGGCCATGTACCGAAGCGCGCTCGCGGCAGCGCGATTGACAAAAATTTCACGTTTCCTCTTGCATTGCTGCAACACTCGGCGCGCGACAACGTTGAATCGCCCGTCGGATGGGTTCGCGTGCTTGTATTTCGTATGGCAGCAGCCCAAGATCATTGTGGGCAACATAAGGGGCATCGGTGTTCAACCGGTGTGAGGCGGGGTCAATGGACGAACTGATCAAAGCGCTGACCGCAAAGGTCGGCATCGATGACGCCGTGGCTGAACAAGCCATCGGCATCATCCTCGGGTTCCTGCGCAAAGAGGCACCTGCTGCTCCGGTCAACGCGCTCATCGAACAAATCCCGGGTGCCGAAGCGGCCATGGCCGCCTACGGCGGCGGCGGCTTCAATTTGCTCGGCGGTGGACTGATGGCCCTTGGCAGCAAATTGATGGGCCTCGGTCTCAGCATGAGCGATATTCAGAGCGTCGCCCGCGAATTGTTCAAATTTGGCCGTGAGAAGATCGGCGCGGATGCTATGGATCAGATCATCTCCGGTACGCCCGGTCTCAGCCAATTCGCGTAGGCGCGCGGTCCCGAGCCAGCACATCGCTGGATCGGTGCGTTTCGCTGTGCGTCTTCAAGCCTTGCGTTCCTGACCTTGTTTTCTTGAGTTGTTCGGCAAGCGATCGCCGGGTCCGCGTCGAGCACCTTCATACGTTTCGAGTATCATGACATATCCCATTTCCAAGATTGACGGTCTGACGGCTTTCGCTGCGATCAAGCTGAAAAAGGCGGGCATCCGCACCATGGAAGGCCTGCTCGACGCCGCCCACTCCGCCAAAGGTCGCAAAGAACTCGCCGTCAAGACCGGCTTCAGCGAACAGCAACTGCTGGAATGGGCCAACCTCGCGGACTACATGCGTATTCCCGGGATGGGCAAGGCCAAGGCCGAACTGCTGCGCGCTTCCGGCGTCAACACCGTGCGCGAACTGACCCACCGCAACCCCGCCCGGCTCGCCGTGGCGATGCGCGAGGCCAACGACAAGCGCAAGCTGGTGCGCGTGATGCCGTCGGAAAAGTCGGTCGGCGACCTGATCGAGAAGGCGCGGCAGCTCCCGCTGAAGATTTCGTACTAACTGAACGGCCGTGGTCCCCGCGAAGGCGGGGACGACGGCCTCCCTTTCGCCACCTTGACTCCCTCCCCCCGACCTTGCAAAGCGGGCGCATGACTGCGCCTTCCAACCGGCTTGACGCTGCGGCCGACCATCCGCTGATGGCCGGGCTGCGGACGCGCCGGGTGCCGCTGGTGATGGGCATCCTCAACGTCACGCCGGACTCGTTTTCCGACGGCGGCGCGTTCGATGCGCCCGCACGCGCGTTGGCGCAGGCGCAGCGCATGATCGCCGAAGGCGCCGAGATCATCGACATCGGTGCAGAGTCGACGCGGCCCTACGGCGCGCAGCCGGTGTCTGCCGACGAGGAATGGCAGCGGCTCGCCGTGCTTCCCGCGATCGCGGGACTCGGCGTGCCGGTGTCCATCGACAGCATGAAAGCCGTCGTCGTAGCAAAGGCGCTGGCCGCGGGCGCCGGCATCGCCAATGACATCTGGGGCCTGCAGCGCGATCCCGACATGGCGCGCGTGGTCGCCGAGCATCGCGTGCCCGTGGTCGTGATGCACAACCGCGACGCCGTCGACGGCGGCATCGACATCATCGCCGACATCAAGAGCTTCTTCGCGCGGTCGCTGGAGATCGCGGCCAAGGCCGGCATCCCCGAGCACCTGATCATCCTCGATCCCGGCATCGGCTTCGGCAAGACGCCGCAGCAGAGCATGACCGCGCTGGCGCGGTTCGATGCCTTCGGCAGCTTCGGCCTGCCGGTGCTGATCGGCGCGTCGCGCAAGAAATTCATTTCCAGCGTCGTGCCGTCGGAGCCGCAGCAGCGGCTCGGCGGCACGCTCGCCGCCCACCTGCTGGCGGTGCGGCACGGCGCCAGGATCGTTCGCGCCCATGACGTGGCGGAAACGGTTCAGGCGCTGCGCGTCTCCGCGGCCATCGAGGATCTGCAATGAGCGACATGATTTTCATCAAGGGCGTATCCGTGCACGCGCATCACGGCGTGCTGGACTATGAGGGCGTGGTCGGCCAGCGCTTTGTCCTCGACCTCGAACTGACCGCCGATATCGCGCTCGCCGCGCGCAGCGACCGGCTCGCCGATACC
>JBEVEC010000094.1:0-11608 GCA_040512975.1 Tardiphaga sp.
ACGACTTCCTGCAGCCGGGCGAAGTGGTGCTGACGTTCGACGACGGCCCGTGGCCCAACACCACGCCGACGGTGCTCGCCGCGCTCGCGGCGCAATGCACCCAGGCGGTGTTCTTCCCGATCGGCAAGCACGCCACCTGGCATCCCGAGGTCCTGAAGCAGGTCATCGCGGCTGGCCACACCGTGGGTTCGCACACCTGGTCGCACAAGAACCTCGGCTCGCGCAGCGAGCAGGAAGCCGAAGACGAGATCGAGCGCGGCGTCAGCGCGGTGTCAATGATGGCCGGCTCGCCGATCGCGCCGTTCTTCCGCTTTCCGCAGTTGCGGCAGACCGCTGGCCTCAAGGCCTATCTCGGCCAGCGCAACATCGCGGCCTTCTCGATCGACATCGACTCCGAGGATTTCCGCATCCACAAGCCGGACGTGCTGGTGTCGTCGCTGATGGAGAAGCTGAAGAAGAAGGGCAAAGGCATCATCCTGATGCATGACCTGCACAAGTGGACCGCCACCGCGGTACCAACGGTCCTGGAGCAGCTCAAGGCCGGCGGCTACAAGGTGGTCAACATCAAGGCCAAGGACACCCTGACCACGCTGCCGCAATACGACAAGATGATCAGCGACGAGATGGCGCCGAAGACCGCGTCGAACAACGGCCGGCCGATGTCGAGCGTGGTGCAGAACGTCGATTGACGATAGCGTGGGCGCTGCCAATGCCGGCAGCGCCTGCCCGACCTCCGTCGCGGGCCTCGAACTGGAAACGTCGTGCGTCACGCGTCGCCATCGATCCTGGCCGGGATCATCGCCCTTACTTCGACCTTGTTGCAGCCGGCCGCGGCCGCTGACCTTGCGCATGGCGAAAAAGTCTTCCGAGCCTGTGCGTCCTGTCATTCCCTCGACGCTGATGGCAAGGGGTTTGGTCCGACGCTTCACGGCATCGTCGGCCGGCCGGCGGCGCAGGTCGCAAATTTCAGCTATTCGCCTGCCATGAAGGCTGCCGCGGCGAGTGGCCTGGTCTGGGACGAGAAAACGCTGGCGGAATTTCTGGCGAAGCCGCAGGCCAAGGTGCCCGGCACGGCAATGCGCTTCTGGGGCCTGTGGTCATGGGAACTGGCCGATGTCATCGCCTATATCAAAGCCGCAGCGGCTCGTCCCTGATCGACACCCGGACCTGCGAAAATGACGGCGCGAGCGATGCAAAAACCTTTGCGCCAAAGGAACAGCATGTGCGCAAAAAGCTTGTGAGTGCATGCCCAAATATCATTTTCCCATCGTCGATGGCATCCGTCTGGAGGATCCCGTCGGCATCGAATTCCCCGATGCAGAAGCCGCCCGCGCTCATGCGGAGACGATCGCGCGGCACATGCCACGGGATACGAAACGCCACATTTCCGTCGTGACCGACGATGGTGACGAACTCCATCAGATCGCCGTACAGAAAGACGCGTAGCGCGACACGCATAGACCGACAAACGTTCAGCGCAACTTCGCAAAGAAGCCGCGCTGAACAATGTTGTCGGAATAGGCGGAGACGCTGAATTACTGGCCGTACTTGACCAACACCTGCTGGCACGTCTTCGAGATCCGCGCGCGATTTTGCTGCAGGCAAGATAGCACCACCATGTCGCCACCCTGGATCGCCTGGGCACAATAGCGCTTCACGCTGGCGCGACAGGCCGCCTGGTCTTCCGGCGTTCCGCTGCCCTGAGCAAAAGACGCACCGGACGATGCGATCAATACGGTGAAGATGAGGATTAAACTTTTCATTGCCGCTCCATGTGTGCCCAACAACAGGCCAAACACACCTCTGTTCCGAGAGGGCCAGGGATCGCAACGAAAAATCGGATATCAAGGGCGTCGTGCCCCGCACCAGCTCCTCGCGTTTGATACTTAATAGCCGGCCGCGCTGGCATCATCCGAACGCGTCGCACGCGCGAGGCCCCTCACCCGTCAGGTGCGGGCCGAGGCCCGGCGATACGAGATCAGCTAGATATCGGAATTGATGGTGGGGGAAGAAGGACTCGAACCTTCGAAGTCATAAGACGGCTGATTTACAGTCAGCTCCCTTTGCCACTCGGGACACTCCCCCGCTCGACGTCATGGGCTTTTGACCCGCCATGTCCTCAACACCACGAAACGGTGGCTGGACGGCCATGGATGACGTTAAAACGACCGCCTGATAACAGGCTCCCGGTTGGCGCGTTTATGGGGGAAGCCGTGGGGCAAAGTCAACCGACCCCGGCACGATTATCCGGCGCGTTTGCGGTCCGGCCGAGCGCTAAATTGCCATTAGCCGACGCCCGTGAGACAAGCCCCTGCATGAGCGAACGAGATCGAAACAGCCGAAACCCGCGCGGGCCTCACAAGGGCCGTGATGGCGCCGGCGAGCCGGGGCGCAACTCCGGCCGGGAGCAGAACCGGCCGCCGAACCGCGGTCCGGGCCGCGATTCCGGCAGGCCACCGCGCCGCGGTCGCGACCCCGGCGGCGGCGACGGGGCGGCGATCCTGTATGGCTGGCACACCGTGACCATGGCGCTGGCCAATCCGGAACGCCGCATCCGCAAGCTGTATCTCACGGAGAACGCCGCGCGGCGGCTGGCCGACGAGAAGATCGAGACCAGGGTGGCCCCGGAACTGGTGCGGCCCGACGTGATCGACCGCAGGCTCGGCCCGGACGCCGTGCATCAGGGCCTGCTGGCCGAGGTCGATCCGCTGGAGTCGCCTGATCTGGACACCCTGCCCCAGGACGGCATCGTGCTTGTGCTGGACCAGATCACCGATCCGCACAATGTCGGCGCCATCCTGCGGTCCGCCGCGGCCTTTGCGGTCAAGGCGATCGTCACCACCGCCCGGCACAGCCCGGAGGCCACCGGCGTGCTGGCCAAATCCGCGTCCGGCGCGCTCGAACTGGTGCCGATCGTGACGGTGTCGAACCTGGCGCGGGCGCTCGGCGAACTCAACGACCAGGGGTTCATGACCGTCGGCCTCGACAGCGAAGGCAGCGAGAACATCAGCGCGGTGCCGCTGCGCCAGCCGCTGGCGCTGGTGCTGGGCGCCGAGGGCCAGGGCCTGCGGCGGCTGACACGCGACACCTGCAGCGTCGTGGCCCGGCTCGACATGCCCGGCCAGATCAAGAGCCTCAACGTCTCCAACGCCGCGGTGCTGGCGCTGTATGTCGGGGCCAGCAAGCTCGGCCTGATGGGCTGACGCGTCCCGCAAAAAACGCCCGCCTGCATCGCTGCAGGCGGGCGTTTTGCTGAAGTGAAAAGCTATCAGTACGGGCGGCGCGCGTGCGTATAACCGTGGCGCGGCGCGTACATCACGCGCGGATTGTAGGGACGCGCGCGATAGCCGACATGCGAGACGTAGCTGCGGCGGGCAAAACCGTGGCCGCGGCGATAGCCCGAATGGGACCGGTAGCTGTAGATCAGCGGGGCCGCGTAGCCCACGCGCCGATAGGAATAGTGGTCGATCGGGCTGGCATAGGGGCCGCCGTCATAGCGCGGGTAGCCGCGCCAGCCGATGGCGGTCTCCTGATAGGTCGGCAGCGGCGCGTAGGCGCCCGGGCCGCTGAAGGTCGGCCCCTGATTGGCGTAGAAATACTGATGCGTGACCGGGGTCGGATCCGCCAGGCGCTCATGGGCCGCAAGGTTGTAGCCGGCACCATAGCCATACCCACCGCCGCAGGGGCTGGCATAGCCGGTGTCGCCGCAGGGCGAGCACCCGCTATTGTACAGGCCGCCGCAGGCCATGGCCGGCGCCGAGCCCAGACAGGCCGCGATCACCAGACCCGCGACCCATTTCGACATCGTGTGACGCATTACGCTCTCCTGTTGATTGGCTTTATTTTCTTCATTGCCGCCTTTGTCACCGCACCAGATTGCGTGGCGCGACGAGGACCTCAGGAGGACTGGCCGGCACCTCGTTGTCCCGCCCCATGGGCGCGGACTTGGACGACCAGTGCTCGTGATAGCTTTCGGCAGGCTGCGGCAGCTTGCGGTTTTTCGGCGGCTCGACTTCCAGCCGGCCATAGCCGGGCTGGTGGCCGAGGCTCGGATAATAATGCCCGACATCGGGCTGCGGATCGATCGGACGGCCGCCATAGACGGTCGGCTGCATATGCACGCCGCGCCGCAGCCCGTAATCGCCTTCGATCACCCGGTAGGACGCGTCGACGCCGTTGATGATGATGGGGACGCCGGGCCGGCCGGGAATCACGATGTTGAATCCGTCAGCCGCCACAGCGGGCAGCGTCGTCGCGAGCACGAAGATCAAGGCGGTGATGGCGCGCATCGTTGTGTCCTGCATCCGTGGGTAGGATAATCGAACGGCTGGCAGGATGGGTTAAAGGCCGGGGTTAAACTGCCGGTAAGCCTAACGCTTCAGGGGTTCGTCAGGTTCACGCCGGCCTGCGGCGCAAGGTCTCGGACGGCTGCCGGGGGTTTGTGCCGGCCGGGCGATGCCAGTCGGCTTGCGCCAGCGGGCGGCGGCATGGTCTGATCGACGCAACCAAGATTCCCGCCGCGCGTTGGTCGGCG
The DNA here is from genome assembly GCA_040512975.1 of Tardiphaga sp. GTDB lineage: Bacteria > Pseudomonadota > Alphaproteobacteria > Rhizobiales > Xanthobacteraceae > Tardiphaga. The sequence goes on from JBEVEC010000094.1 coordinate 4,535, forward strand.
ATCACGTCCGGAGAAGTATCAATGAAGTTCTTGAGCGCAGCCATCATCCTGTCGACGCTGGTGGCCACGCCGGCTTTCGCGCGGCACGGAAAGCATCATCGGCATCACGTGCGCCACGAGAGCATGATGTTCGCCCAGCCGGGACAGCCCTACCCGATCAGCTTCTATCACAATTACGGCCCCGGCCTGATGCCCAGCACGTTCGCCTATTACGACGGCCCGCTCAGCGTCCGATGCAAGCAGTCCGCGGCGGCCTATCGCGGCCAGGACGGGCGGGCGCATCCCTGCAACTGAGGATCGCTGCGTCCGAGGGCTTTGGCATTCAGCATGCCGGCCCGCGGCGCGGCAGCGCTTTTCAGTTCAAAGCGTGCTGCCGATGGCTGTCGCCGGCCCGGCATCCCGCCAGTTCGCCTTGCAGCGTTGCGAGGTCCTGTTCGAGCTTGGCGTTGAGCATGATCAGCGCGGCAATACAGCCGCGCAGGTCGCCGTGGCACGCAGCGATCAGTTCGTCGACTTCGGATTCCAGTTGAATCACCGCTGCATCCCCCGACATGATGTCCTTTAATTATCTTCTAAGCGTTTCATCAATCTTAAATATAACGACGGCGGCGTCACCCATCTTGCGTCGCTGGGCCAGTCAGCCCCCGTGGCGACGGCGATGATCTGTCTGCCATGGTTTACGACGGTGCGAGAAACTGGTGCCGGTTGAGAGGATTGAACTCCCGACCTTCGGTTTACAAAACCGCTGCTCTACCGCTGAGCTAAACCGGCAGCAACATCAACGGGTTAAATCAAACCCATATCCGAATGTCCAAGCTTGGCGGCGGACCCATCGGTCCGGCGCCGCGCAGTCGAATAGCAGAGTTGGCCGGCGGCGGCTACGAGTTTGGCGGCGCGGGTGCACGGAATCACAGCCATGCCAGCAGCACCGTCGCGTTGACCGTGCAGGCTGCCAGCAGGGCGACCGTCAGGGCCATCAGCAGCCCGCCGCCGCGGATTTTTTCGATCGTTCTCATCACCCGGCAACCTTCGGGCGATTCTGGCGAACGAGTCTCGCGGCTTATTTTCGGGACGATTCAAGACTCGTTTACTTTCGATTCCCGCAGGCCGGTGGCACCACGACAGCAGCCGAACAACAGAAAGGCCGGCATTGCGCCGGCCTTTCGTCGGTTCGTATCGGGCGCTGCGTCTGCGGCGCTGCTCAGTACTTGGCGACCACCGGACCGCCCCAGCCGAAGCGGTAGTTCAGGCCGGCCTTGATGGTGTGCTCGTCGTTGTTGTAGCTGACGGTGCCCGGGATGGCCGCCGAGGTGATCGTGGTACTGCCGAAGTTGTAGTACTGATATTCGACCTTGCCCGACCAGTTCTGGGTGAACATGTATTCCAGACCGCCGCCGACGGTGTAGCCATCCTTGCGGTTGCCGTCGATGAAGACCGGCGCCGCGATCGGGCTCGCAACCGTCAGGTTGTTGTTGTCCTTCCAGGCATAACCGCCCTTGGCGTAGAGCAACGCCGGGCCCCAGGTGTAGCCGAGACGGCCGGTGACCGAACCGAGCTGGTCGTTGCCGCCGCCGTTGATCACGGTGCCCGACGGGAAGACCAGGCTGGTGGAGTTGTTGTCCATCCAGCTGTACTGGGCTTCGATACCGACCACCCAGTTGGTGGCGAACTGATAGTCGGCGCCGCCCTGCACACCGCCCATGAAACGACCGCCGTCGCCCTGCAGGCTGCTGCTATCTCCGAACGCGCCGCCGACATGGCCGCCGATATAGAAACCGGTCCAGTTATAGACCAGCGCGGGCGCGGTGTAGACCGGCGCCTTGGTGTAGGGGCGCGCCGCCAGGTCGGCCGCGTGAGCCGACGACGTGATCGCCGCCAGGGCAACGATGGCGGATGCGCTGAGCAGAAGCTTTTTCATGATGGGTTCCCCTGTGTTGCGTAATGACCATCAAAGAACATCGTGGCTGGAATTAGGTTGCCCGTTTCGTTCCCGTGATGACTGAGTTTTTGTGAGTGTGACAAAGCGACCACAGAACGGGATCCGTTCATGTTCTGCCGTCGACCCGAGGCATTCGGTTCAGTGCTCACATAAACTTGATCGTGCAACGGGGCTGGTCTGTTGTCGGCAGCGACGCTAGCGCGTCAGCTTTTCCAGCTCGGGAAATGGCGCATAGCTGGCGCCGGCGCAAAGCTCCGCATTGTTGTCGACGACCCGATCGAGCCGTGTGTCGACAAAGGCAACTGCCCGCTCCTGCGGCGCCGTGTAACGCCCGTCGGTGTCGCGCGGCGTGTAGCGCACGCAGCTGACATAGCGCAGCCGTCCGCCGACCGTGCGCTGCGCCGGCTCCGCCACCATTGCATCGCGGATGCCGACGGGGTTGTTCAGATAGGTCCGGAAGAACGCCAGCATGTCCGGGCGATAGCCGGTGGGGAATGGCTGGCCGGTGTTGCTTTGGCTGTCGGCGAAGCTGATCGGGCCGCTGCCACCGCCGCTGCAGGCGGCCAGCCAGAACGGGAGCAGTATCGCCACCGCCGCGGTTCGTTGTCGCTTGATTGCACGTCGTCTCATGGTCGCATGTCCGGAATGGCCGGGCATGTCCTAGACGGTTCGTCTGCCCATGGGAATTGGCATCCCGGCCGGGGCGAGGCTGCACTAACGACACCGGCCTGCCGCGGGGGAGCGGCAGGCCGTTGATCGAAACCCGGCAATCGCGGCTGGGCAATATGAGACCGCGACTGCCGAGCTTCCTCAGCCGCGCTTGATGTGCGAGGCCGTGGCTCGGGTGACCTTCGCGGTGTGCTTGAAGGTCTTGTTCAGGCCCATCTTGTGATGGAAGCGGTGATGCGGGCGAACATGGCGATGATGATGGCGCACCATCCTGGCCTGGGCATCGCGCACATTGGATTTGACATGCTTGACCGGGGTCGAGACGGTTTTGTCGCCGGTCTTGGCCGGACCGGCCGCCATGGCCGGAGCAGCGATCATGGTCACGGCAATCAGGGCAGCGGAAAGTGATTTCAACATGGTGGTCTCCTGTCGCTATCGACCACGAAGTGGACCGGTCGGTTGGCCGGGCGTGTCGATCATGGTGCGACCCTAGCGGCACCGCGCTGAACGCGTCGTGACGGCAAGTGACAGGCTTCGTTCATCTGCGTGACATCGCGGCCATGTTGGCGGCCACCCGGCCGGTCATGCCGGCGCCGCGCGCGATCATTGCAGGCCGACGCATCCCCGCTACACTCGGCCCGACTCGAAGGACGCCGACATGGACGCTTGGCAAAAAGCCGCGATCGACTACATCCAAAGCTGGCTCGAACACCAGATGCGGGTCTCGCAGCTGCCCGGCTGCCTCGTAGCGATCGCCCATCGCGACAAGGTGGTTGCGGAATTTGCCTTCGGTCACGCCGATCTCGCAACCGGCGAAAAGCTGACGCCGCGCCACCGTTTCCGCATCGCTTCGCATTCCAAGAGCTTTACGTCCGCCGGGCTGATGAAGCTGCGCGAGCAGCGCAAGCTGCGCCTCGACGATCCCGTCGGCGACTACGTCAAGGGGCTGCATGGGCAGGTCGCACAGACGACCATCGGGCAATTGCTGTCGCACAGCGCCGGCCTCACCCGCGACGGCGTCGACTCCGGCCAGTTCACCGACGATCGCCCCTTCCTGAACACGGCCAAGCTGATGGCGGAATTGCAGATGCCGCCGGCCATCGATCCCGGCGCGCGGCTGAAATATTCCAACCACGGTTACGCTCTGCTCGGACTGGTCATCGAGGCGATCACCGGTGAGCCCTATCGCGACTGGATCGCGCGGGAGGTCGTTGCGGCACTCGGCCTCGCCGAGACCGAGCCGGATATGCCGCTGGTCAAAGCAGCGCCGCTGGCGCAGGGGCACACGCCGCGGCTGCCGCTGCAGCGGCGGCTGGTCATTCCCGGCGATACCCCAACCAACGCCATGGCGTCGGCCGCGGGCTTCGTCGGCACGGCCGCCGACATCGCGCGGTTCTTTGCGCAGCTGGCGCCCCGCGCCCGCGGCAGCATCCTGTCGGCCGCGAGCCGACGCGAAATGACGCGGCGGCACTGGCGCAATCCGCATGCGAGCGTGGAGAGCTATTACGGCCTCGGCATCATGAGCGGCAGCACCGCCGGCTGGGACTGGTTCGGCCACACCGGCAAGCTGCACGGCTACGTCTCGCGTACCCTGGTGATCCCGGCCTGCGACCTCACCTTCTCGATCTTCACCAATGCCAGCGACGGCTGGGCCGAAGCCTGGGGCGACGGCGTGCTGCAGATCCTGCGCACCTTCGCCACCCACGGCGCGCCGCAGCGCCCGGTGCGGGACTGGAACGGCCGCTGGTGGACCTCGTGGGGCGCGACCGACCTGGTCCCGCTCGGCGACCGCGTGCTGGCCGGCAATCCGCAACTGATCCATCCGTTCGCGGATGCAGCGGTGATCGAGGTCACCGGCCGCGACAGCGGCCTGATCGGCGCGGCCGCGGGCTATGCCAGCCATGGCGAGCCAGTGCGACGGGTCCGTGACAAGGCCGGCAAGGTGACCGAGGTCTGGCTCGGCGGCGCCCGGTTGCGGCCGGAAAAGGCGCTCGTTGCGGTGATGGAGCGCCGCTTCGGATCGGACAAGGCATCGAAAAAGCCGCGGGTGCGGCATTAACGATGCGGCACGCCACAATAACAACGGCTTTGCAGGAGCTGCTAGGCTTGTCCGACCCGATGATCCGGTCGGCCGGACGATCCCGCAATCCGCAGCGAAAGCCCACGCCCCCCGCATGACGACGATCCAGCACACCACGTCCCAGCCGATCACGCAGCGCTTCGAGCGGATCGCGTTCGTCGCCAGCACCAGCGTGGAAGCGCAGGCGGCGCTGGCGAAGCTGACGCAGGCCTATGGCAATGTCGACCCGGACACCGCCGACGTCATCGTGGCACTGGGCGGCGACGGCCTGATGCTGAAGACGCTGCACGACCACATGCGCTCCGGCCAGCCGATCTACGGCATGCATCGCGGCACCGTTGGCTTCCTGATGAACGCCTTCACCACGCACGACCTGCCGGCACGTCTTGCGGCTGCCCGCGACACCGTGATCCACCCGCTGCTGATGCGCGCCACCGACGTGCACGGCGACGTGCACATCCACCACGCCATCAACGAGGTCTCGCTGTTCCGCCAGACCCATCAGCTGGCGCGGCTGCGCATCCTGATCGACGAGCGCGAACGCATGGCCGAACTCGCCGCTGACGGCATCCTGGTGGCCACCCCGGCGGGCTCTACCGCCTATAACCTGTCGGCGCAGGGTCCGATCCTGCCGATCAACGCAGCACTGCTGGCGCTGACGCCGATCAGCGCCTTCCGCCCGCGGCGCTGGCGCGGCGCGCTACTGCCCAACACCGCCATCGTCGCCATCGAAGTGCTCGAAGGCGACAAGCGCCCGGTCGCCGCCGTCGCCGACAACGAGGAAGCCCGCGACGTCCGCCGCGTCGAGATCATCTCCGACAAGACGATCTCGATGCGCATGATGTTCGACCCCGGGCACGGGCTGGAAGAGCGGATCCTGAGCGAACAATTCGGGTACTAGTTGCCCTCAACCATTCATTAAGCGCGCCGCGGTATCATTAACGACGGGTAAATCCCCTGCCCGGTCCGAGCCGCTTCATGTTTCGCATCGACTTCAACAAGCTGCGCTTCCTTGTCTGCGACGACAATCCGCACATGCGCCGCATCCTGCGCACGCTGCTGCATTCGTTCGGCGCGCGCGAAGTCTATGAGTCCGAGGACGGCGCCACCGCGCTGGAAATGTACAGCCACTACGTCCCGGACATCGTCATCACTGACTGGGCGATGCCGATCTTCGACGGGCTCGAACTGGCGCAGATGATCCGGCAGCCGGATTCCAAGGGCAATCCCTACGCGCCGATCATCATGCTCACAGGGCATTCCGAAAAGCGCCGCATCACCATGGCGCGTGACGCCGGCGTCACGGAATTCCTGGCCAAGCCCATCTCGGCCAAGGCGCTGTATCTGCGCATCATGAGCGTGGTCGCGCATCCCCGCCCCTTCATCAAGACCAAGAACTATTTCGGCCCCGACCGGCGCCGCAACACCACGGTGGCCTATATCGGGCCGGAGCGCCGCAACGGCGGCGAAGCCGAAGTCCTGCAGCAGCCGTCCCTGATGGACAAGGCACGCGTCACCAGCTGACGCCGCGTTCGGAGAGCAAGACATGGCCACGATCAAGGTGCGCGCGCCCAAGGTCAAATCCTTCGCGACCCATCAGGTCATCACGCCGCCGACCTCGCTGAAGCACGCCATCCGCCGCGTCACCGACCGCGAGCACGACGATCCCGTCGCGCGCGCCGAGCAGGCGCTGGCGAACCTGTCAGGCGAATTCAAGACCTGGATGCAGAGCGAATGCGACCGGCTGATCGCGGCCCACGGCGCCTTCCTGCGCGACCGCGCTGCGATGCAGACGCGCAACGACCTGTTTCGCGCCGCCCACGATATCAAGGGCGACGCCTCGACCTTCGGCTTCCCCGCGGCGGGCGTCGCCGCCGAAAGCCTGTGCCGCATCCTGGAGCATGCGCCGGACGTGGCCGCCGTGCCGGCGGGCCTGATCCAGCATCACGTCGACGCCATCATGGCGATCGTGCGCGAACACAACACCATCGAGAAGGCTGGCGTTGCGCGCGAACTGAGCGACCGCCTGCGCGCTGTAGCCGATGATTATCTGATGGCGGTGAACGGGCGTCGGCCGGATGATCTGGAAACGGTCGTGGCACCAAGCATAGCGCCGGCGAGATAGCCGAGCCCGTAGCCCGGATGGAGCGCAGCGCAATCCGGGAACCGCATGGCGGCGCTCTCTGCTTCGAATGGTCTTAACGCGAGATCGTGCGGTGGGAGTCCCGGATTTCGCTGCGCTTCATCCGGCCTACGGGCTCGGCTATCTCGCCGGCGCTATGCTTGGTGCCACGACCGTTTCCAGATCATCCGGCCGACGCCCGTTCACCGCCATCAAATAATCATCGGCCACCGCACGCAGCCGGTCGCTGAGTTCGCGGGCGAC
>JBEVEC010000103.1:0-29229 GCA_040512975.1 Tardiphaga sp.
ACGGTGTTCCTGCGCCCGCCAGTCGTAGCGCGTCAGCCAGTGGTCAGTGAGCCGCTTGAGATCGGCCAGGCCCACGCCGGAGCGCCACCCGCCGGCATCGGCGACCGCATGCCAATCAAACGCCACGACGCGCGCGCGGATGGCCGACAGGCGTTCGTCGGAAATGGAGATGCTGTACGGCTCGATCATAGTGTCCTCACGCTAAAACAGATTGGTCGGCCTTGCCCGGCTTCGCGGCGAATGTAGACGACCTCATGCCCGGGCCAAAGCTCGCTGCGCCGACAAGGTCTTTAGATCGCAATTCGGAACACGGCGCGCCATGCAGCGTTCTTCGCGCAATCCAGCCAATTCGATCGCTTTAACCTGCAGAGGAATAACCATGCGCAGCCTCCCGATGACGGTTCTCGTCGCCGTCCTGATGTCCACCGCGAGCTACGGCGCTTCCGCACAAACCCTGACGCAGGACGCCAAGGAGAAAGCGGCGCGGCTGATCTCGCCATTGACCGGGGCCAAGGATGAGCGGCTGCAGCAGGTCGCGACGTTCGACCACCAGGTCACCGGCGTCAGCGTCGCCGAGAACGGCCGCATCTTCGTCAACTTCCCGCGCTGGTCGGAGGACGTTCCGGTGTCGGTCGGCGAAGTCCAGAAGGACGGCTCGGTCACGCCCTATCCCGACGCCGAATGGAATGCATGGCGCAACGCGTCGATGGCGGCGAAGACGCCGCAGGACCATTTCGTCACCGTGCAGAGCGTCGTGGCCGATGGCCGCGGCTCGCTGTGGGTGGTCGATCCCGCCGCGCCGAATTCCGAGAAGACCGTCACGGGCGGACCAAAACTCGTCCAGATCGATCTCGCCACCAATGCGGTGAAGCGGGTGTATCCGTTCGGCGCCGATATCGCCGGCCCCGCGAGCTACCTGAACGACGTCCGCCTCTCGCCCGATGGCAAGTTCGCCTACATGACGGATTCCGGCCTGCCCGGCGGCATCGTCGTGGCCGATCTGCAGAGCGGCAAGGCCTGGCGCGTGCTCAGCGGCGATCCGTCGACGGAGATGGAAAAGGACGTCACCGTGATGGTCGACGGCAAGGCGCTGCGCCGTCCCGACGGCCGCCAGCCGATGTTCAACGCCGACGGCATCGCGCTGTCGCCCGACGGCAAGACGCTGTACTGGCAGGCGCTGACCGGAAAGACGCTGTACAAGATCGGCACCGACGTGTTGCAGGCGGCACAAGGCAACGGCGACGCCGCAAAGGGCAAGCAGGAAAAGGTTGCCACCACGGAGCCCGTCGACGGCTTCTGGATGGACAAGACCGGCAAGCTGTTCGTGAGCTCCATCGGCGACAATGCCGTGAAGAGCCTGCAGCCCGACGGCTCGCTCAAGACGGAGATCTCCGACGTCCGCCTGCGCTGGCCCGACACCTTCTCGCAGGGTCCCGACGGCGCCATTTACATCACGGCATCGCACATCCAGGACTCGCCCTGGTTTCATCCCGCCGGCTGGACCGACAAGAACTTCACGTTGTTCAAATTCGTGCCGCAGCAGCCGACTACGGGCGCGGGGAAGTGAGCGGACATAGCGTCACACGAAAGGCGTGATGTATTCATGATGGAGTGCGTGGGCCCGACGTGGCTCACGCGCGATCGCACGGGCAAACGTGAAAAGCAGTGTTGAGCCATTGCAGGTGAATGGCTCCCCGGGCTGGATTCGAACCAGCGACCATTCGATTAACAGTCGAATGCTCTACCGCTGAGCTACCAGGGAACGTGCGGAGCAGGTCCGCAGGCCGCAGCCTATAACAAAGCGATCCGCTCTTGGAAAGCGCGAATTTCGCGATTGCGTGTGCTTCCGTCAATTGTGGAAAAATGCTGGAAAGCTCTGCATTTACGGGAGCTTTTTCGCACTGGTGCCGTTGCTTTGGCGTTGGCTGTGGGCGGTACCGCCGGACAATGATCACGAAGGCATCGCCAATTCGTCTCATTCGGCCGGGAGACTGCCCTCTGTGACGCCGACCCCGTCCCCGAATCGCATGAGGTGCCCAATGCCTGCCCAGCACGCCAACCACACCGCCACCGATCTCGCCTCCCTGCCGTATATCAGCGACGACGAATGCGTGATGCGCCTGGCCGCGGCCGTCGAGGCCCATGACGGCGATCACCTCGATGAGGTCGCCCTGCTGATCGGCCGTCTCGCGGTCACGATCGAGATCTGATCGGGCGATTCGCCGTGATCTCCGGCGTCATCACCGGGCTTGCCCCTGTGATGCCGCCACGCGAACCATACAAGCGGCAATGAATAAATGCGTCGCATCCGACGCGTTGCGGCAACGCCCCGTCAACCAAGGACCGGACGGTCCCGCGATTGGTACAATTTGAGTGATTGCTGCAAGCCGCCGACAAATGCTTTGCGTCAGGTTGCTCTCGAGACAGGGAGCCTGATCATGAGCGAAGCCGAACTTGACGATCTTCTGGACGTGGTCCGGGCCGAATTCACGGCCGATTTCCGGCATGAGCTCGACGGCGAGGCGATGTTTTTCGCCCCGATTCCCGTGGCCGCCAACGACAACGACGGCCCCTGGCCGTTGCTTCCGTTCCCAAGTGGCTGGCAGGCATCATGCTGACCGCCGTGAAAGTTTTGCCCCGCGCCATTGCCTAATCCGGCGCGGGTCTGTAACTAACCGTCTACGGGGCCATGTGGCGGAATGGTTACGCGCCGGTCTGCAAAACCGTTTATTCGGGTTCGATTCCCGACGTGGCCTCCAAACCATCTGACATCATCGATCCTGTTGTCGTGTTTCCGCGCGCACCTTTTTGCGGCTTTGGCCAGTCGGGGTGCATGCAATCTGACGACCCTTTCGATGAAACGTTCATCCAGCCGCACGCGCATCCAGGCTTGCTGACGCCCCCTGGTTGCGCTTGAATGCCGGTCTGGACGTCTCCATGCAAACCGCCGTCGCAGCACCTTCGTTCTGGCAGTCCTTTTTCCGTCCGGGCCAGTGGTGGCTGTCCAAGGTCCGCTGTCTGGACACCTCTCCATGGCCGCTGCTCTGGGTCATCGGCCTGTTTGCCGTACAGGCGATTCCGGCCACCCTCATCCGCGCATCCAATCTCGAGGAAGGACGCATCATCGCCATGGCGCGCGGGGCCGCCGAGGACGGCCACTGGATCACGCCGTTCATCTACGGGCAGCGCTTCGCCGAGCGCCCGGTCTTGATGTCCTGGCTAACCGCACTAGTCGGCGAGGCGACGGGCGGCGTGACGCTGTGGTCGCTCCGCATTCCGCATCTTGCCTTCTTCCTGGCAGGCACCCTGCTGATCTATTGTCTGCTCAGGTCCAGCACCGGCAAGGCCGCCGCGATCTTCGGCGCGTTTGTCTGGATTTCCATGCCGCTCGTCGCGCCGAAATTCATCAATGCGGAGGCCGACGTCGTGCTGTCGACGCTGCTGTTTGCGGCGTTCTGTCTGTGGTGGCGAGGTCACAGCCAAGGCAACATGACCGTCGCGAAATGGCTCGGCGTCGCCGGCCTGCTGGCGCTGGCGGGGCTGACCAAGGGACCGCAACCGGTCGCCTATTTCACGCTCGGTGTCGGCGCCTATCTCCTGCTGAAAGACTGGCGACAGCTTCCGGCGTTTCTTGCGGCGAACGTGGCCGCCGGCGCGCTGATTGGCTGCTGGTATGTCGCGGTGCTGGAGCAAGGCGATGCCCATCACTGGATGGCGCATTCGCGATTGACCGCGGCGGCGGACCTGCACTGGCTGCACGACCATCTCGATCTTCTGAAGAGCCTGATCATCGAAACCTTGCCGGCCGCCATTCTGCTGGTGCCGGCCGTCATGGTCGCCTGGCGCCGCCGGCATATGCACGAACCGGATCTGCTGCTGGCCTGCCTGCTCTATTCGTCGATGTGCACGCTCGCTTTGCTCGTCTGGCCGGGCGGCGTCTCGGCGCGCTACGCCATGCCGGCAACCATGACGTTGGCCGTCATCTGCGGCTTGATGTTCGAGAGTTGGCACGAACACCAGGCCCGCGCGACCGTGGTCGCATTGGTGGTGAGCGACCTGATCTTCGGCGGCCTGCTCATGCGCGGTTGGATTGCGATGCCGTTCCGGCCGCAGCTGTTTCAGGAAAGCCGCATCGCCGGCACCGCGATCGCGAATGCGCTGAGCACCCAGCCCGACGGGCGTCTCCACGTCGTGGCGACCACGACCGAACACAACATGCTCGTCTATGTGCGCGGACCGATCCGCGCTGTCACGCTCGACGACATGGCCCGGCTGGACATGCCGGCGACCGCGGTGCTGCTGCCGGACGAAACGCGGCTGCTGGCGCAGGCCCATCCGGATCTGCGCATCCAGTCCCTCGTGCCGATCACCGCGCAAAGGACCGATTATGAGGTCGTTCGGCTGTCGCGATAAGCAGATGCCGCGTCATGCTGCGTTGTCTGCGCCGACCTGCGTCGGGCCGCCACGCTTACCAAAACCCCTCCTGCACCGGGCGGAAGCTCTGGACACCACGGCGCGGCGCCGCGGGCTGGCCCCAGCCGCGGCCGAAGAACGAGCCGAAGCCGTCGTCGTCATTGCCGCTGACCACCATATCGACGTCGGGCTTCGGCGTCGGCTTGCGGGTGATAAAGCCGCCCTGGGGCTCGTTGCTCAACACGGCGACGAATTCGGTGCGGTAATTGGTTTCGCTGCTGAGCGGCTCGTCCGAGATCACGATCGAGGAGCGCGGCAGGGCCGTCGGCCCGATGCGGTCGAGCACCTCCTGCGGAATGGTGACGCGGTCGAGCGCGTCCTTGGCGGTGTCGCCATGGTCGATGGTGACGGCCGACCAGCGCAGCGCCGCGCCGTCGCGCGCCATGGCGGTGAACACATGGGTGCCGATCGGCGTCTCGGGATCGCGGATCGTCACCGGCACCTCGATGGTCGAGTCGAACACCTCGCCGCCGCCGTCCGGCGCCGGCTTGTGGGTGTTGCGGCGGACATAGAGGGTTTGCGTGGCGCGGCTGATATAGACCGACACAGGTTCGAGCGCGAGCCTGGCGTCGGTCGCGGCCTTGTTGGCTTCGGCCTTCTTGAGCTCGGCCGCCTTGGCCGCTTCCTTGTTGGAGGCGGCGGCGTCGAGCCTGTCCTTGCCGTCGGTTCTGGCGGCCTCGAGCGCCGTGGTGGCGTCCGCAGCCTTGACGGCGGCCTTCTGCTTGACGTCGTCGAGGCGTGCCCGCGACTCGTCGGTCTTGGCGGCGGCAAGCCTCTTGTCGGCGAGCGCCAGGTCCGCGTCGGCGCGCGACTTGGCGCGTTCGAGCTTGCGCAGATCGGCGGTGAGCGTCTTGGTCTCGCGTGCGGAGGTCGCGGCGGCCTGTTTCGCCGTAGCGGCAAGGCTCGTCGCTTCGGTGGCTTCCAGGGTCAGCGTCTCGGCGCGGGCGGGTGCTGCGGCGAGCGCCTGGGCGTTCGGCACCAGCAGCAAGGGGTGCGAGATATCGACCGGCGCGGCGTCGGTGGGCGAGATGATCACCCGCATGCCGATCCGCGTCGCGTCGAACAGCTTTTCAGCAAAGCCGAACGGCATTCGGACGCAGCCGTGCGAAGCCGCATAGCCCGGCAGCGGCCCGCCGTGCAGCGCGACGCCGTTCCAGGTGATGCGCTGCATGTTCGGCATCGAGGCGTCGTCATACATGGTGGAATGGTGATCCTTGTCCTTTTCCAGCACGGCGAACACGCCGGCGGGCGTCTCGCGCCCGGACACGCCGGTCGATACCGGCGCGCGGACGATCCAGCCGTCGGCGTCGTAGAAGGTGACCTGCTGGCTCTTGATGGACACGATCGCCATGATCGGCTCGCCGGCCACCCGCGGCGCGGTGGCCTCGGTGACGCGCGGCGGACGTGCCTGCTTGGCCTGGGCACCGGCGGACAGCGCGGTCATGGTCGCCAGCGCCGCCAGCGCGGCCATGACGGGGGCGGTCCGACGCCGCGTCATCGCGGTCGGTTGCGTTGTCGTCTGCCGATTGACCATGCCCTGTCCCGATTGAATGCCGTCTGCGCCGCGCGTCGCGGTGACTCGATCTATACGCTGGGCCAGCCATTCGTGCGAAGTGTGGCGAAGCGCTTAATTCATCGCGCGTGACGGGAAATTGCCGGCCGATGCCGGCGTGCAACGCTTTGACCGCGGCGGCGCGTTTTCAGGCAGCAGCGGACGCTTGGCAAGCCCGCCGCGATGATCGTAGCATGCTGCCGTGGTAGCGAGGACAAGATGAAAAGCTGGGTCGTGGTGGCGTTCGTGGTGATGGCTTCTCCCGCCTGGGCGCAAGGCGTCCCCAAGGCAGGTGGCTTCAAAGCCGGCCGCGCCGATCCGTGCGCGCCGATCGGGCGCACCGCCGACGGCAAGCTGGTCTATTCCCTGAAATGCGACAACCTGCCGGCGCCGCCGGTCGCCGCGGCCGCCCCCGTGGCGCCCGCAGCCGAGCCCGAAGAACGTGGCGGCTTGTTCCGCAACCCCTTCCCGTCCCTGATGGGGTCGTCCGCCCCCGTGGAGCGCGAGTCGGGCGTCGGCCCGTCGACCGGCGGCCGCTAGCGAAGCCGCTCAGGCGTGCTTTTTGCGCCGCCAGTCGCGCTTGGGCTTCGGCTTGGGCGCGAGTTCCGGGATCGTCGCCTGCGCTTCGCGATAGGCGGCCAGCATGCGTTCGAAGCCCGCCTGCAGCGTGGTCTCGATCTCCGGATTGCGCTCGAGACTGGCCAGCAGCATGCCGGCGGCCTCGATGGTGGAGAGCCCGTCCTTGCGCGGCTCGCGGCGCAGTTTGCCGTATAGCGACGGTTTGGCGGGGCCGAGGATGACGCGCTGGCATTTCAGCATCCAAGCATTTCGCCACCACAGCGCCTTGGCCTGGCTCCAGGTGCCGTCCAGCAGCACCACCCCCTGGATGTCCTTGAGCAGCGCCTTCTGATTCTCCTCCGCCTCGCCCTTGCGGTCGATCGCCAGGATGTCGCGGTCGGTGTCGTAATCGGCGACCTTGGCCGAGCCGAGATAAAGGATCGCCCAGCGCGTGGGATCGGCGACCGGCTTGCCCAGCGCCTTGGCAAGGCTCGGCCATGACAGCCCAATCTTAACCGTCGCTTTCTTGAAGTGCTGCGCGGCGACGCGGGCGGTGCCGAGCGCCCTGTCCTGCTCCTGCGGATGCATCAGGATCAGGAGTTCGATCTTGTTGTCGATGGGCGTGATGGTGTCGCAGATGCACAGCGGCATCGGCTTGTGGCAATGCGGGCATTCCGGGATCGCCTCTGGCGCCTCAGCGGCCTGCAATTCTGATTTCTTGGACATTGCCCGCTATACGCCGCGCGGCGCTGCGCTTCAACCGCGGCGGTGAGGGCTCCCTCTCCCGCTTGCGGGAGAGGGTCGGGGAGACGGCGCCACAAGGAAGGCCGCCGTTGTGGCATCCCCCACCTTGGCCCTCCCCCGCAAGCGGGAGAGGGGACCGGCTGCCGTTGCCGCGACCGCTGTTCTTCTCCCTCTCCCGCTCTTGCGGGGGAGGGTTGGGGTGGGGGCACCACAAGGGAGGCCGCCGTTGTGGCTTCCCCCCTAACCCTCCCCGGCAAGCGGGAGAGGGGACCGGCTGCCGTTGCCGCGCGACCGCCCTACTCCGCGGGCGCCGCCAGCGGCACTTCGCGTGGGCGGCTGCGCAGGCGGTCCATCAAGAGGTAGATCACCGGCGTGGTGTAGAGCGTCAGGATCTGTGACACCAACAGGCCGCCGATGATGGTGATGCCGAGCGGCCGACGCACTTCGGTGCCCGGGCCGGTGGCGACGACCAGCGGGATCGCCGCGAAGGCCGCGGCCAGCGTCGTCATCAGGATCGGGCGAAACCGCACGCTGCAGGCCTCGAAGATCGCCTCCGCCGCCGACAGGCCGCGATGCCGCTCCGCCTCGATGGCGAAGTCGACCATCATGATCCCGTTCTTCTTGACGATGCCGATCAGCAGGATGATGCCGATGAAGGCGATCACCGTCAGCGGCGTGTTGGTGACTTGCAGCGCCAGCAGCGCGCCGAGCCCGGCCGAGGGCAGCGTCGAGATGATGGTCAGCGGATGCACCAGGCTCTCGTAGAGCACGCCGAGCACGATATACATCGCCACGAACGCGCCCAGGATCAGCAGCGGTTGCCGCCCGCTGCTCTTGGCGAAGTCGCCGGCGCTGCCGTCAAAACTGCCGCGAATGCCTTCGGGCATGTGCAATTCGTCAACCGCGCGCTGGATGTTGGCGGTCGCGACGTCGAGCTGGACGCCGGGCAGCGTGTTGAACGACACCGTGGTCGAGGGGAACGACTGCGTGTGATAGACCGCCAGCGCCGCCAGCGTCCGGGTGGCGTGGACCACGGCCGACAGCGGCACCTGGGCATCATTGGCGCCGGCGACGTAGATGCGATCGAGGTCCGCCGGGTCGTTCTGGAACTGGGAGGCGATCTCCATGATCACCTTGTACTGGTTGCGCTGGGTGTAGATCGTGGAGATCTGGCGCTGCGAAAACGCGTTGTTCAGCGCATTGTCGATGTCCTGCACCTTGACGCCGAGGCTCGAGGCGAGCTTGCGGTCGATGGTCAGCGTCAGCTGCAGGCCGCCGGGATCGCGGTCGCTGGAGACGTCGGTGATGCCCTCGATGCTTTCCATGCGCTTGCCGACGATCGGCGCCCAGGTCTGCAGCAGATTGAGATCGGTCGAGGTCAGCGTGTACTGGAAGTTCGAATCGCTCTGCCGGCCGCCGGCGCGCAGGTCCTGGGCGGCGAACATGAACAGGCGCAGCCCCGGCACGCCGGCGAGCTTGAGGCGCAACCGGTTGATGACGTCGTCGGTGCTGGCGCCGTCGCGCTCCTCCGGCGATTTCAGGCTGATGAACATGGTGCCGCGGTTGGCGCCGCCGCCGCCCGGACCGGTGCCGCCCAGCGACGAGCCGACGCCGGACACCGCGGGATCGGCCAGCACCAGATCGGCCAGCCGCTGCTGCAGCCCCAGCATGGCCTGGAAGGAGGTATCGGCCGAGGCGCGCGTCGCGCCGATGACGAAGCCGCTGTCGTCGTTGGGAAACAGGCCCTTCGGCGTCTTGATGTAGAGCGTGATGGTCAAGGCGATGGTGGCGAAGAACACCAGCAGGGTCAGGATCGGCAGGCCGAGCACGATGTGCAGCGTGCGCTCGTAGAACGACACCAGCCGCCCCAGCGTGCCTTCGACGATGCGGTCGAACCGGGTCTCGGTGCTGGAAATGCCGGTCTTGATATATTGCGCGCAGATCATCGGCGTCACCGTCAGCGACACCACGGTGGAGACGATGATCGAGAAGGTCAGCGTCAGCGAAAATTCGCGCAGCAGCCGGCCGACCAGGCCGTCCATGAAGATCAGCGGCGTGAAGGCCGCGATCAGCGACAGGCTGATCGACAGCACGGTGAAGCCGATCTGTCGCGCGCCCTGCAGCGCCGCCTGCAGCGGCGTCATGCCCTCCTCCAGGTTGCGGTACATGTTCTCGATCATCACGATGGCATCGTCGACGACGAAGCCGACCGAGATCGCCAGCGCCATCAGCGACAAATTGTTGATCGAGAACCCGGCCGCCCACATGCCGGCGCAGGTGCCGGCCAGCGCCAGCGGCACCGAGACGCCGGCGGCCACCGTCGGCGTGAAGCGCCGCAGGAACACGAACACCACCGCCATCACCAGCAGCGCCGTGGCCACCAGCGTCCACTGCATGTCGTCGACGCTGGCACGGATGGTGCCGGTGCGGTCGGTCAGCACCGAGATCTCGACACCCGCCGGGATCCATTGCTTGAGGTCGGGGATCAGCGCCTTCACCCGGTCGACGGTCTCGATGACATTGGCGTCGCCCTGCTTGGTGATCTGGATGAGCACCGCCGGCTGCTTGTTGAACCAGGCGATCGAGCGGCTGTTGCGGGTGGCGTCCTGCACGTCGGCGACATCCGCCAGCCGCACGTAATTGCCGTTCGAGCTCTTGACGATGATCTCGCGAAATTTCTCCGCGGTGCGCATCTGCGGATTGAGCGACAGCGTTTCGCTCTGCTGCGCGCCGTTGAAGATGCCGACCGGCCCGAGCGGATTGGCGTTGATGATCGCCATGCGCACGTCGTCGGTGGCGATCCCGGCATTGGACAGCGCGACCGGGTTGAGCTGGATCCGCACCGCCGGCTGGTCCGCGCCGGACGCAGTCACTTCGCCGACGCCCGGCACCTGCGACAGCCGCTGCACGATCACCGTGTCGGCGACGTCGTAGATCGCGCCGGCCGACATCGTCTTCGAGGTCAGCGCCAGGATGAAGACCGGCGCCGCGGACGGGTTGGCCTTGCGGAAGGTCGGCAGCGTCGGCAGGTCGGTCGGCAGATCGGCCAGCGAGGCGTTGATCGCGGCTTGCACGTCACGCGCCGCGCGATCGACGCTGCGGCCGATGTTGAACTGCAGCTGGATGCTGGTGGTGCCGAGCGAACTGGTCGAGGTGATCTGCTCAATGCCGGCGATGACGCCGAGGCGACGCTCCAGCGGTGCGGCCACGGTCGATGCCATGATGGCGGGATCGGCGCCGGGGCGCGTCGCCTGCACCCGGATCATCGGGAAGTCCACGTTGGGAACCGCCGCAACCGGCAGGAAATGATAAGCCACGGCGCCGAGCAGGAACAGGCCGATGCCGAGCAGCGTGGTGCCGACCGGCCGCGTGATGAAGGGCTCGGAGATGGAGGCCATTACGGCGTCCCCCTCGCCGCTCCCGCGATCGGCGGAGTCGGCGGCGTCGTGGAGGGCTCCGTCGCGTGCTCCAACTTGCGGTTGAAGCCGTCAAGCGCGAGGTAGATCACCGGCGTGGTGTACAGCGTCAGCAATTGGCTGAGCAGCAGGCCGCCGATGATCGAGATGCCGAGCGGAAACCGCAGCTCGGAGCCGCTGCCGCCCTCGATCGCCAGCGGCAGCGCGCCGAACAGCGCCGCGAGCGTGGTCATCATGATCGGACGGAACCGCAGCAGGCAGGCCTGCACGATGGCGTCATAGGCGGAGAGTCCGCGGTGTCGCTCGGCCTCCAGCGCGAAGTCGATCATCATGATCGCGTTCTTCTTGACGATGCCCATCAGCAGGATGATGCCGATCAGCCCGATCACCGAGAGGTCCTGCCCGAACAGCATCAGCGCCAGGATGGCGCCGACGCCGGCCGACGGCAGCGTCGACAGGATGGTGATGGGGTGGATGTAGCTTTCATAGAGCACGCCGAGCACGATGTAGATCGTCACCAGCGCGGCGAGGATGAGCCATGGCTGGCCGGACAGCGACTTGGAGAACTCGGCGGCATCGCCGCCGAACACGCCCTGGATGCTGGTCGGCATGCCGATCTGGGTCTCGATCGCCTTGACCTCCGTGACCGCGTCGCCGAGCGCCTCCCCCGGCGCCAGATTGAAGCTCAACGAGATTGCCGGAAACTGCGCCTGGTGCGATATCGACAGCGGCGCCGTGGTGCGCTTTAGCGTGGCGACCGCCGACAGCGGCACCTGCGCGCCGGCGACGCCGGGCAGATACAGTTTCGACAGCACGTCGGGATCGCGCTGCTGCGACGGCAGTGCCTCCAGCACCACGCGGTACTGGTTGGCCTGGCCGTAGATGGTGGAGACCTGGCGCTGCGCGAAGGCGTCGTTCAGTGTGTCGGTGACGCCCTGCAGGCTGACGCCGAGCTGGCCGGCGCGCTGCCGGTTGACGTCGAGCGCGGCGCGCAGGCCGCCGAGCTGCGCCTCAGACGACACGTCGCGGAACAGCCGGTTGCGGCGCATCTCGTCGACGAGCCTGCCGGCCCACTGCGCGACCAGCGCGGAATCGGTACCGGTCAGCGTGTATTGATATTGCGACCGGCTGGCCTGGGTCGAGATCTGGATGTCCTGCACCGGCTGGAAGTACACGGTCATGCCCGGGATGCCGGCGACGCTGTCCTTCAGCCGCGCGATCACGGCGCTGACGCCGTCCTTACGGGTGCCGATCGGCTTCAGGGTCAGCACCAGGCGGCCGACATTGGTGGTCGGATTGACGGTGCCGCCGCCGATCACCGAAACCACGCCGACGACATCGGGATCAGCCTGGATCACCTTTGCCGCCTCGGCCTGCCGGTTTTGCATCTCGGCGAAGGACACGTCGGCACCGGCCTCGGTGACGGCCGTGATCGAAGCGGTGTCCTGCAGCGGCAGAAACCCCTTTGGAGCGATGATATAGAGCAGGACCGTTGCCGCGACCGTCAGGAACGTGACGAACAGCGTGGCGCGCTGGCGCTGCAACACCCACAGCAGCGTGCGGTGATAGAACGCGACCATGCGGTCGATGCCGCGGCTGACCGCGGCAAGGCCCGGCACCTGCCACTCGTCGCCGGTGTGGCGCAGCAGCCGCGAGCACATCATCGGCGTCAGGGTCAGCGACACGATCGCCGAGGTCACGACGGCGATGGTCAGCGTCAGCGCGAATTCGCGGAACATGCGGCCGACCAGGCCGGACATGAACAGCAGCGGGATGAACACCGCGATCAGCGACACCGTCAGCGAGATCACCGTGAAGCCGATCTCGCTGGCGCCGGACAGCGCCGCCTGCATCGGGCTCTCGCCGTCTTCCATGTGGCGGACGATGTTCTCGATCATCACGATGGCGTCGTCGACGACAAAACCGGTGCCGATGGTCAGCGCCATCAGCGAGAGATTGTCGAGGCTGAACCCGGCAAAATACATCACGCCGAACGACGTGATCAGCGACAGCGGCAGCGCCACGCCGGCGATCAGCGTGGCCCGCAGCGAGCGCAGGAACAGCAGCACCACGAGTGTCACCAGCACCACCGACAGCACCAGCGTAAACTGCACGTCGGACACCGAGGCCTTGATCGTCGTGGTGCGATCGCCAACCACCGTCAGCTTGACGCCGGCCGGCATCGACGCCTGCACCTTCGGGATTTCCTCCCGGATCTGGCGGACCACCTCGATGACATTGGCGCCGGGCTGGCGCTGGATCTCAATGATCACCGACGGCTTGCCCTGATACCAGCCACCGGTGCGGTCGTTCTCGAGGCCATCGACGATCTGCGAGACGTCGCCGATGGTCACCGGCGCGCCGTTGCGATAGGCGAGCACGATCGGGCGATAGGCGTCGGCCGCGGCGATCTGGTCGTTGGCCGCGATGGTGTAGGCCTGCGACGCGCCGTCAAGCGAGCCCTTGGCGCCGGAGACGTTGGCGGCGGCGATCGCCGTGCGCAGGTCCTCCATGCCCAGGCCATAGGCGGCAAGCCGCGACAGGTCGGCCTGCACGCGCACGGCGGGCTTGAGGCCGCCGAGCACGGCGACACGGCCGACGCCGGAGATCTGGCTCAGCCGCTGCGACAGCAGGGTGTCGGACACGTCGCTCATCGCCCGCAGCGAGATGGTGTCGGAGGTCAGCGCCAGCGTCATCACCGGCGCGTCGGCCGGGTTCACCTTGGCGTAGACCGGCGGGTACGGCAGGTTGGGCGGCAGCGTGCCGGCGGCGGCACTGATCGCGGCCTGAACGTCCTGCGTGGCGCCGTCGATATCGCGGTTGAGATCGAACTGCAGCGAGATCGAGCTGACGCCGAACGAGCTGGTCGAGCTCATCAGGGTCATCGACGGGATCTGGCCGAGCTGACGCTCCAGCGGCGCGGTGATCAGCGAGGCGATCACGTCGGGGCTGGCGCCCGGCAGCTGCGTCGATACCTGCACGGTCGGGAAATCGACCTGCGGCAGCGCCGACACCGGCAGCGCCCAATAGCCCAGCGCTCCGCCGATCAGCAGCGCAACGCCCAGCAGCGAGGTTGCCACGGGACGGCGGATAAATGGCTCCGAGACGCTCATAGCTGTGCGTTCCCTGCGGATGAGCCGTGTCCCGGGACCACGCCGGCCCGGGGCGCGGGCGTCATCACGGTGCTTTCGCCCCGGCCGGTGCCGGGGCGGTCGCGGATGCGTCGGACGGCGCATTGTTCGGCGCCCGAGCCGGGCCGGTCTGCCCCTTCTGGTCGCCCTCGGTGGTGTTCTGGTCGCCGCGCTTGCTGCGGCGCTCGCCGTCGGGACGGTTTCCGCCCTCGCCGCGTTTGCCGCCACGCTTGCGCGGCGCGAGGTCCGCGGTCGGCGTCTGCGTGTTGCTGCCGATGCTGACCTTGGCGCCGTCAGCCAGATTGGCGAAGCCGGTGGTGACGACGCGGTCCGTCGCCGTCAGGCCCTTGCTGACCACGGCTTCGGTTTCGGTCTGCTGCGTCACCGTCACGGGCACCGCCTTGACCACGTCGCCCTCTCCGATGACGTAGCTGAACGTGCCGGCCGGGCCGCGCTGCACGGCGGAGGTCGGCACCACCATGGCGTTCGACAGCGTCTCGACCTTGAGCCGGACATTGACGAACTGGCCCGGCCAGAGCTGGAATTTTCCGTTCGGGATTTCGGCCTTGAGCTTGAGCGTGCCGGTCGTGATGTCGACCTGGTTATCGATGCCGGTCAGCTTGCCGGTATCGACCACGGTGACGCCGTCATTGCCGAATACGTCGACCGCCAGCGTGCCCTTGGCGGCGGCGGCGTTGGCGCGCACGATCTGCTGCTGCGGCAGGCTGAAGATCACGGCGATCGGCTGCAACTGCGTCAGGATGACGAGCCCCGTGGTGTCGGCGGCGTGGATGATGTTGCCCTGGTCGACCTGGCGCAGGCCGGCGCGGCCCGTCAGCGGCGCCGTGATCTTGGTGTAGCTGAGCGTCGCCGCGGCATTGTCGATCGCCGCCTGGTCGGCATTCACCAACGCTTCCTGCTGCGCCACCACGGACTTCTGGGTGTCGGCCTGCTGCTTCGAACCGGCATTGGATTGGGCGAGTTGCTGGTAGCGCGTCAGGTCGATGCGGGCATTGGCCAGCGTCGCCTCGTCCTGCGCCTTCTTGGCGACGGCCTGGTCGTACAGCGCCTTGTAGAGCACCGGATCGATCTCGCCGAGCACGTCGCCGGCCTTGACGTCCTGGCCTTCCTGGAAGTTGACCTTGATCAGCTTGCCGTCGACCTGGGCGCGGACCGTGACGTTGTTCAGCGCCTTCACGGAGCCAACGCCGTCGAGATAGACCGGCACGTCCTTTAACACGGGCGTCGCGGCCAGCACCGGCACCGTAAGGTCCGGCCGCGGGGCGCGACTGGCGCTCTGGCGCTGCTGCAGCATCATCCAGCCGCCATAGCCGAGGCCGCCGAGGATCAGCAGCGTGACGATGGTTGCGACCATGCGGCGTCGGGGCCGTGCGGCGACCGGCGTTGAACCGTCCCCGACCCCGACCTTGGCGGCGTTTTCCGAGTCCGGCTTAAAGAGCATTGACCGGTCTTCCCACTTTCGGTTCCCAGCCGCCTCCCAGCGCCTGGTACAAACTCACGATCGACAACAGCCGGGCCAGTTGCGCCTGCAACAGCACGTCCTGGGCCGAAAACAGCGTCAGCTGGGTATTTAGCACAGTTACGATGTCGGCTGTGCCGGCGCGAAGCTGCTGTTCGGACAATTCGAACGCCCGCCGCGACGCCCGGACGACCTCCTGCTGCAGCCGCAGCCGCTCGCTGTTCTGCCGGATGGCGATCAGCGCGTTGTCGACGTCGGTGAAGGCCGAAATCACGGTCTTGCGGTAGGTCTGCAGCAACTCGTCCTGCTGCGCGCGGGTGAGGTCGAAATTGCCCTGGATGGCGCCGCCGTCGAAGATCGGCTGGGTCAGGCCGCCCACCAGGTTGAAAAACGCCGCCTGCGGCTGGAACAGCGACGCCAGCGCCGAGCTCTGGTAGCCGCCCGAGCCGGTCAGTTGGATGGTCGGGAAGAATTGCGCGCGGGCGCTGCCGACATTGGCGGTCGCCGCCGCGAGCTGCGCTTCCTGGCGGCGGATGTCCGGCCGCTGGGTCAGCAGTTCCGACGGCATCCCGGGGGTGATCCGCGGCGAGGTCACGCTGTTCAGCGATCCGCCGGCAACCCGCACCGAGGCCGGCGGCCGCGCCACCAGCAACGCCAGCGCGTTGACGTTCTGCTCCAGCGTCAGCCGCAGCGGCGGCACCGCGGCGCGCTGGTTGGCGAGCACGCTTTCCTGCTGGGCCACGTCGAGGTCGGTGCCGGTGCCGGCGGACAGCCGCTGCCGGATGGCATCGAGGATGCGCTGGGCGCTGGCGATGTTCTCCTGCGCCGTCTTGATGCGGTCCTGCGAGGCCAGCACCTGGAAATAGGCGTTGGCGACCGCGGTCAGCGTGGTCAGCGCCACGGTGTCGCGGTCGAAGCGGTTGGCGTTGGCGGTCTCCTCGGCGGCCCGGGCGGCGTCGCGGTAGCGGCCCCAGAGGTCGACGACGTAGCTGGCCGACAGCGAGGCCGAATAGTTGACCACCTCGCGCCCGCCGATGCTCAAGCCGCTGGCGCTCGATCCTGAGGTCCGCGAATAGGTCTCCTGCCCGCTCGCGCTCAGGGTCGGCAGCAGCGCGGCGCCGGTGATGCGCGCCTGCGCGTCCGCCTCGATGATGCGCGAGGTTGCGGCGGCGATGTCGAGATTGACGGTCTGCGCCTCCTCCATCAACTGGGTCAGCTCGCGCGACTTAAAGCCGCGCCACCAGTCGATCGGCGGCGGCGCGCCGTTCGGATGGGCCGGCGTCGCGAACTTGTAGCGCTGCGGCAGGTCCAGCGCCGCGTCAGGCAGGTCCTTGGTGAGGATGCAGCCCGCCGACGCCGCGACAAGGCCAAATCCCAGCAGCGCTCGAACGATCGCGGAAAGACGGCAAGCGATCACTGAGGCCGTCCGCAGGCAAGGCTCCGCGGCCGGCCAAGGGGGCCGGTCCGTTGGAGCTTGATAAGGATGTCCTGCGACAGCTTCACCGGTGATGCCTTGGTGCCTTCGGGCGACGAAATCGAACCGCCATTGTAACGGCTCGATGCTTCTTCGGACAGTGTTCTTGCGTTTCGGAACGTGCAAGCGACATCGCGCGTTAGAGGTGCGACCCGCCTGCTTTTCCCGTTGTTTTCTGCATAAATGGCGATCGACCGAATCGGTCGATGGCTTGGCTTACCAAGATTTCATGTGTTCGTCCGTTACCGGGGGCGTCCGTTCCATAGCGCCCGTTGCCAGGGCTCCGGCTTGAAACCTCAGACAGATACCAATCGTAGCTTGCAGGTCGTTTGAACGAAGGGGCTTCTGGAATGCGTGTCGCTGTGGTTGGAACGGGTATCGCCGGGAATGCGGCGGCCTGGGCATTGTCGACGCGCTATCCCGTCACCGTCTATGACCGCGAAGAACGCCCCGGCGGACACAGCCACACCGTCACCATCGACTATGACGGCACGCCGCTCTCGGTGGACATCGGTTTCATCGTCTACAACGAGGTCAATTATCCAGACCTCACCCAGTTGTTCGCCCATCTCGGCGTCGAGACGGTCGAAAGCTGCATGAGCTTCGCCGTCACCGCCGACGGCGGCCGATTCGAGTGGAAGGGCGGCGGCAACACCTGGCGCGAGACGGCACGCGGCCTGTTCGCGCAGAAGAAGAACCTGTTCTCGCTGTCCTATCTGCGCATGCTGCGCGACATCCTGACCTTCAACGAGCAGAGCGTGAAGGACCAGGCCACCGGCGTGCTTGGCGACATGTCGCTGGGCGAGTACTTCAAATGGCGCAAATTCGCACCGCGCCTTCTCACCGACTATCTGGCCCCGATGGGCGCCGCGATCTGGTCGGCGCCTGCCGACCGCATGCTGGACTTCCCGGCCGAGAACTTCGTCGCCTTCTTCAACAACCATCGCCTGCTGCAATATGACCGCCCGGTGTGGCGCACGGTGAAGGGCGGCAGCCGGCAATATGTGCAAAAGCTCACTGAGACCTTCGGAGACCATCTGCGGCTCGGCTGCGCGGTCACCTCGATCGAACGGACGTCGCACGGCGTCGTCGTGCACGACAGCCATGGACGCCGCGAACTCTACGACCACGTCGTGCTCGCCGCGCACAGCGATCAGGCGCTGGCGATGCTGTCGGACGCGAGCCCCGCTGAAAGCGAGATCCTCGGCGACATTCGCTACGCCCCCAATACGGTCTATCTGCACCGCGATCCCGCGCTGATGCCCAAGCGGCGCAATGCCTGGGCATCGTGGAATTTCCTGCGCTGGAAGCGCGAGGGCACCCCGGTCAACGACGTTGCGGTGACCTATTGGATGAACCGCCTGCAGGGCATCGGCGACGACAAGCCGCTGTTTGTCAGCCTGAACCCGCCGGTGCCCCCGGCCGCTGAACTGACGTTCGGCCGCTATCTGTGCGAACATCCGCAATACGACAAGGCCGCTTTCGCCGCGCAAAAGCGGCTCGGCGAGATCCAGGGCAAGCGCCACACCTGGTTCTGCGGCGCATGGACCGGCTATGGATTCCACGAGGACGGGCTGCGGTCCGGGCTCGACGTCGCCGAAGCGCTCGGCGGCACGGTGCCTTGGCGCGCCCCGCCGCTTGAATTGGCGGAAGCCGCGGAGTAGCGATGGCTCGGCCTCCTGTCAGAAAAACACCGTCCGACGCCGCCGCGCTGTATGTCGGCGACGTCATGCATGCGCGGCTAAAGCCGATGGGGCATCGCTTCAGCTACCGCGTCATGAGCCTGCTGATCGACCTCGACCGGCTCGACGAGGCCGACGCGCAGACGCCGCTGTTCGGCGTCAACCGGGCGGCCCTGTACGGGTTTTACGAGAGCGATCACGGCCCGCGCGACGGGTCGCCGCTGCGAGCCTATGCCCGGCAATGCGCCGCAAAGCACGATATCGACCTCACCGGCGGCCGGGTGCTTCTGCTGTGTTACCCCCGCCTGCTCGGCTATACGTTCAACCCGCTGTCGACCTTCTTCTGCTATCGCGCCGACGGCGAGCTGGCGCTGATCATCTACGAGGTCCGCAACACATTCGGCGCGATCCATGCGTACGCCCTGCCGGTCCGGCCGGGCGAGCACAGCCAGGCCGGCATTCGGCAGCAACAGGCCAAGCTGTTCTACGTCTCGCCGTTCCTGGAGATGGCCATGCGCTATCATTTCCGGGTGTCGCCGCCCGGTGAAGGCGTCAAGCTGCGTATCCTGGAAACTGATGCGGAGGGCCCCGTCCTGGCGGCGACCTTCAACGGCCGCCGCCGCGCGCTGACATCGGCGGCGCTGCTGCGGGTGTTTTTCGGCCTGCCACTGGTGACTTTCAAGATCATGGCCGCCATTCACTGGGAAGCTCTTCGGCTCTGGATCAAGGGAGCCCGGCTGGTGCCGCGTCCGGCCGGTCCCGCCTAGAAATAGCAGCTTGGCGAGCGATCCGGGCCGCGCTTATACTCCCATGTTCTTTTTTGCTCGCTGACGTATCGCAACGCAAAATGCCGTTGCGGGCGTGATCGGCGGGCTAACTCACACGTCGCGGTCTGTCGTTCAATGGCGCCTTGCAGTCGGACACGGAACCGCGACCCGATGGATTTGCCCGATGGTTTCGACCATGTCTGAACTCATCATTCTCACCCCGGACAATGTCGACAAGGCGCTGCCGGATCTGCCGCGGATCGTGCGCCTGGCGCTCGGCTTCGGCTCGCGGCTGCGCCGCGGCACCTTGACGGTGACGCTCCCTGACCGGCGCCGCGTCCGCTTGGGCGGCGCCGAACCGGGCCCCGACGCCGCGATGACCATCACCAGCTACGCCTTCGCCGCGCGCCTGTTGAACGGCGGCGACATCGGCATCGCCGAGGCCTATCTGCACGGCGAGTGGGACACCCCGGATCTCACCGCGTTCCTGTATCTGTTCTGCGTCAACCACGACCTGATCCAGATCATGCTCGGCAACAATCCGATGATGCGCTTCGTGCAGATCGTCCGCCACTGGTTCAACCGCAACACCCGGCGGCAGGCGCGCAAAAATATCTTCGCCCATTACGACATCGGCAATGCGTTCTATTCCGCCTGGCTCGACCCGAGCATGACCTACTCGTCGGCGATCTTCGAGGACGGCACCCAGGATCTTACCGCGGCACAGAACAACAAATATCGCCGCCTCGCCGAAGCGATCGACTTGCAGCCCGGGCACAAGGTGCTGGAAATCGGCTGCGGCTGGGGCGGCTTTGCGGAATACGCCGCCAAGCACTACGGCGCTCACGTCACCGGCCTCACGATTTCCACCGAGCAGCGCGATTTTGCCCGCAAGCGCATCCAGGACGCGGGTCTCAATGACAAGGTCGACATTAAATTCCAGGACTATCGCGACGAGCGCGGGCAATATGACCGCATCGCCTCCATCGAGATGATCGAGGCAGTCGGTGAACAGTTCTGGCCGCAGTACTTCTCACAATTGCGCGACCGGCTGCTGCCGGGCGGCCTGGTCGGAATCCAGGCCATCACCATCCAGGACAAGTTCTTCCAGACCTATCGCCGCGAGGTCGACTTCATCCAGCGCTACGTCTTCCCCGGCGGCATGCTGCCGTCGCCGGCGATCTTGAAGGCCTTTGGCGACAAGTTCGGCGTGCCTGTCATCAAGGAGCGCATTTTCGGACTGGATTATGCCAAGACGCTGGCGACCTGGAGAGATAATTTCCGGGCCGCCTGGCCGAACCTCACCCCGCTCGGCTTCGACGACCGCTTCCGCCGGCTGTGGGAATACTACCTGGCCTATTGCGAGGCCGGCTTTCTGTCCGGGAATATCGACGTCCGCCAAGTGGTGTTTGCCAAGGCGCCTTAACGCGGCGGCTGGCTGATGCGACGGCGGCACCATGCCGGGGGTCGCGCGTTCCCTTGTGGATGCCCCTTCCCTGCCATAGGGTCGCCGACTGACCGGCAACCCAGATTAAGAATCTCGAGCCCATGAAGATCAACCAAGACGTCGTCGAAGCGATCGGCAACACCCCGCTGATCAAACTGAAGCGGGCATCGGACGCGACCGGTTGCACCATTCTCGGCAAGGCCGAATTCATGAATCCCGGCCAGTCGGTGAAGGACCGCGCGGCGCTGTTCATCATCAAGGACGCCATCCGGCAGGGCACGCTGCGCCCCGGCGGCACCGTGGTAGAGGGCACCGCGGGTAACACAGGCATCGGCCTGGCGCTGGTGGCTAATGCGCTTGGCTTCCGCACCGTGATCGTAATCCCGGAGACACAAAGCCAGGAAAAGAAAGACGTGCTGCGGCTGTGCGGCGCCGAACTGATCGAAGTGCCGGCGGTGCCGTATGCGAACCCGAACAACTACGTCAAGCTGTCCGGCCGCCTCGCTGCGCAGTTGGCCAAGACCGATCCTAACGGGGCCATCTGGGCCAACCAGTTCGACAATATCGCCAACCGCGAAGCCCATATCGCAACCACGGCGCCGGAGATCTGGCAGCAGACCGAAGGCAAGCTCGACGGTTTCGTCTGCTCGGTGGGCTCCGGCGGCACGCTGGCCGGCGTCTCGCTCGGGCTCAAGAAACTCAACGACAAGATCAGGATCGCGCTCGCCGATCCGATGGGCTCGGCGCTCTATGAATATTACAAGCACGGCAAGCTGAAGTCGGAAGGCTCGTCGATCACCGAAGGCATCGGCCAGGGCCGCATCACCGCCAATCTCGAAGGCATCGTGATCGACGACGCCTATCAGATTCATGACGACGAAGCCGTCCGTATCGTGTTCGACCTGCTCGAACACGAGGGCCTCTGCCTCGGCGGCTCCAGCGGCATCAACATCGCCGGCGCGATCCGCCTCGCCAAGGATCTCGGCCCGGGCCGCACCATCGTGACCATCCTGTGCGACAACGGTAGCCGCTATCAGTCCAAGCTGTTCAACCCGGCCTTCATGCGCGAGAAGAATCTGCCGGTGCCGGAATGGCTGGAGAAGAAGAGCGACATCAAGGCGCCGTTCGAAGCCGTTTGACTCCGAAGACGTAGCCCTCATGCGGGCTACGAACTACCGCAGGATCTGACTCAAAAACAATCTTGTCCGCGCATGCTGCGGATGGGCGAAGAACTCCTGCGGCGTGTTGGCCTCGAGGATCTGCCCGGCATCCATGAACACCACGCGGCTGGCGACTTCCTTGGCGAACCCCATCTCGTGCGTCACCACCAGCATGGTCATGCCCTCGCGGGCGAGGTCGACCATGGTGTCGAGCACCTCCTTGACCATTTCGGGATCGAGCGCCGAGGTCGCCTCGTCGAACAGCATCACCTTCGGCGTCATCGTCAGCGCGCGGGCGATCGCGACGCGCTGCTGCTGGCCCCCGGAGAGCTGACCGGGAAAACTGTTGGCCTTGTCGGGAATCCGCACCCGTTCGAGATATTGCATCGCCGCGGCCTCGGCATCCTTCTTCTTCATGTGGCGCACCCAGATCGGCGCCAGCGTGCAGTTCTCCAGCACGGTAAGATGCGGGAACAGGTTGAAACTCTGGAACACCATGCCGACCTCGCGCCGCACGTCGTCGACGCGGCGCAGATTGGGGCCGAGCTCAATGCCGTCGATGATGATGCGGCCTTCCTGGAATTCCTCGAGCGCATTGATGCAGCGGATTAGCGTCGACTTGCCTGAGCCCGACGGGCCGCAGATCACGATGCGCTCGCCGCGGCCTACCGCAAGATCGATGTCGCGCAGCACGTGGAATTCGCCGAACCATTTGTTGAGGCCGGCAATCGCAACGATGGGATTTGCGGATGACATCAGGCCTCAATTCCGGCGATGAGCATTGAGCCGATGCTCCACGAACAGCGAATAGCGCGACATGCCGAAGCACAGCACGAAATAGATCATCCCGGTGAAGGCAAAGCCGGTGAACAGCGTCGTCGGCGTCGCCCAGGCCGGATCGGCGAAGGACGCGCGCAACTGGCCGAGCAGATCGAACAGCGCCACGATCGACACCAGCGAGGTGTCCTTCAACAGCGAGATGAAACTGTTGACCAGTCCCGGGATCACATGGCGCAGCGCCTGCGGCATCACCACGAAGCCGGTGATCTTCCAGTACGACAGCCCGAGCGCCCTGGCCGCCTCCGCCTGCCCGCGCGGCACGGCGTTGAGACCGCCGCGGATCACCTCGGCATTGTAGGCGCCGGAGAAGATCGCGATGCCGATCAGCACGCGCACCAGCCCGTCGACATTAAAATTGCCGGGCAGAAATAGCGGCAGCATATAGGTGGCGAAGAACAGCACGGTGATCAGCGGCACGCCGCGCCAGAATTCGATGAAAGCGATGGAGAACACGCGGATCAACGGGATGGTCGAGCGCCGCCCCAGCGCCAGCGCAATGCCGATCGGCATCGAGCCCACGATGCCGGTGACCGAGACCACCACGGTCACCAGCAACCCGCCCCACAGACGTGTCGGCACGATCGGCAAGGTGTTGCCTCCGATGCCCACGAGCAGCACGAACGCGACGATGGGAAACGCCACGAAGAACAGCGCGGCGTTGATGACCTTGCCGCCGACGCGCGGGATCAGCAGCGGCAGCAACAGCGCGGCGCCGAGCGCGAAGGTGAGGTTGACGCGCCAGCGCTGGTCTGCGGGATAAAAGCCGTAGACGAACTGCGTGAATTTCGCCTGCACGAACGGCCAGCACGCGCCGACGGCGCGGCCGACATTCTCGACCAGGCACGCATTGCGGTCGGTCCCGTGCCATACCGCATCGACCAGCAGAAACCTGACCGCCGGGACGATCGTGACATAGAGCAGCGCGATACTGGCGAGCGTGAGCAGGATGTTGGTTGGCGAGTTCAACAGCCGCGCCATCACGAAGGCGAGCGGCCCACGCCGCAGCACCGGCGGCGCGCGCTGTGGGATCAGCTTTTGCGCAATGAACGGCCCGTCGTTCATGCGCGCATGCTCCGGTCGATGCGCCAGCCATAGGCGGTCATCAGCGCGCTGGTGATCAGCGACAGCACCAAATAAACCGCCATGGTGATGGCGATGATCTCGATGGCCTGCCCGGTCTGGCTCAGCGTGGTGCCGGCGAACACCGAGACCAGATCCGGATAGCCGATCGCCACCGCCAGCGACGAATTCTTGGTGAGGTTGAGATACTGGTTGGTCAGCGGCGGCAGGATCACGCGCAGCGCCTGCGGCACCACGATCAGCCGCAGCGTCGCCCCCCGCGCGAGACCCAACGAGGCGCCCGCCTCCATCTGCCCCTTCTGCACGGACTGTACGCCGGCGCGCACGATCTCGGCGATGAAGGCCGCGGTATAGAGCGAGAGCGCCAGCGTCAGCGCGACAAATTCCGGCACCACGCGCAGGCCGCCGGAGAAGTTGAAGCCGCGCAGTTCCGGATATTCATAGGTCAGCGGCTTGCCGAAGATCAGGATTGCCAGCAGCGGTAGTGCGATCAGCACCGCGACCATCCACGGCCAGACGATGAGCCTGTGTCCTTTATTGAACAGTTCGCGGCGCGCATGGACGCTCAACAACACCATGGCGATGACCGCCAAGAGCAGCGCCGCGAGGAACGGCAGCAGCCCCTCGGTGCCGATCGGCTTCGGCAGGCCGAAGCCGCGATTGCTGAGGAAGAAGCTGCCCATCACGGAGATGCTCTGCCGCGGCGACGGCAAGGCAGCGAGCACCGCGAGATACCAGAACAGGATCTGGAACAGGATGGGAAGATTGCGGATCAGCTCCACATAGGCGCCAGCGATCCGCGCCAGCAGCCAGTTCGGCGACAGTCGCCCGAGCCCGACCACAAAGCCGATCAGCGTGGCGAAAACGATGCCGATCACCGAGACGACCAGCGTATTGGCGAGGCCGACAAAGAACACCCGCGTATAGGTGTCGGACTCCGAATACGGGATCAGGGCCTGGCTGACGCCGAAACCCGCGGTGTTGAACAGGAAACCGAAACCGGAAGCGATGCGCTGGTTGGCGAGGTTGATGCGGACATTCGCGACGATCTCGTAAACGACCCAGGCCAGCAGCGCCGTGAACAGCAATTGCAGCACAAGGCCGCGCCACCCCGCCTGCCCGCCAAGCGCCCGCCGCAGTTTCGCGCCGAGCTGCCTTGGCGGCTGTCTGGCTTCACCTGACATCGCAGTCGGCGTCGGCGCGCTCAGCGGATCGGCGGTGCGTATTGAATGCCGCCCTTATTCCACAGCGCGTTGAGGCCGCGCGCGATGCCGAGCTTGGAACTGGCGCCGACATTGCGGTCGAACACCTCGCCGTAATTGCCGGTCGCCTTGACGATGCGCGTCACCCAGTCCTTGGTCAGGCCGAGGGTTTCACCGAGATTGCCGTCGGCGCCGAACACGCGCTTCAGTTCCGGCTTGTCGGACTTGGCCATCTCGTCGACGTTCTTCTGGGTGATGCCGAGTTCTTCGGCGTCGATCATGGCAAACAGCGTCCATTTCACCACATCCAGCCACTGGTCGTCGCCATGGCGCACCAAAGGCCCGAGAGGCTCCTTGGAGATCACTTCGGGCAGCACGGCGTGATCGGCGGGCACCGCGAGCTTGAGGCGCTCGGCATAGAGCCCGGAGATGTCGGTGGTGAAGACGTCGCAGCGGCCGGACTCATAGGCCTTCACGGTTTCGTCGGCCGAGGCGAAGGCGATCACCTCGTATTTCATGTTGTTGCCCTTGAAGTAGTCGGCCAGGTTCTGCTCGGTGGTGGTGCCGGTCTGCACGCAGATCGAGGCGCTGTTCAGTTCGAGCGCCGAATTCACCTTCAGCGACTTGCGCACCAGAAAACCCTGGCCGTCGTAATAGACGATGCCGGCAAAATTGACGCCAAGCGAGGTGTCGCGCGACAGCGTCCAGGTGGTGTTGCGCGACAGCACGTCGATCTCGCCGGACTGCAGCGCCGTAAAACGGTCCTTGGCCGACAGCGGCACGTATTTCACCTTGGTCGGATCATTGAAGATCGCCGCCGCAATACCGCGGCATAGGTCGACGTCGAGGCCCGCCCAGTTGCCCTTGTCGTCGGGCGCCGAGAAACCCAGCAGGCCCTGGCTGACGCCGCATGACAGCATGCCGCGATCCCTGACGGTCTTCAGCGTCTGCGCCGCCGCGCCCTGCAGCGACAGAAGCTGCACCGACAGGACGGCCGCTGCAGCGAATGCGGAAATCATGGTTGCGCGTTTCATGGCAAGGCCTCTCGATCATCATCGGGCGGCGTCGGCCGTCCCCGGGAATTGAATGGTCAACGTACCTATCTGTTCCGGAACCGCCAAGAGCGCTTGGGATCAGCAGGCCGCATTGATTGCAGGCAGGTGTCGCGAATCGAACAGGCAGTGCAACCGGCGACATGCGATCCGCCGGTGTGTGCCCGCCACCGCCGCCGAGATCAAGGGTTGACGACGATCCGGGCGCTCCTGTTAGTGCATGGGCGGCCTCGTCCGGCAGTGGCGGGGTGCAGATCTCAGATGGACGCACCCATGACAGCTTCGAGCAATAATCACGGCACCACGACCCTCGACACCGACACGGTGATCGTCACCGCAGGGCGCGACACCGGCGCGCAAAAAGGGTTCGTCAATCCGCCCGTGGTGCGCGGCTCCACGGTGCTGTATCCGACCGCCGAAGATCTGCACGCCCATCGCGGCGAATACTCCTATGGCCGCCACGGCACGCCGACCACCAAGGCGCTGCAGGAGGCGCTGATGGCGATCGAGGGTCCGCATTGCGCCGGCGTCGGGCTGGTGCCGTCGGGCCTCGCTGCGATCTCGACGGCGCTGCTGTCGGTGCTGAAGGCGGGCGATCATCTCCTGGTCTCGGACAGCGCCTACCGCCCGACCCGCAATTTCTGCAAGGGCATGCTGGCGCGGTTCGGCGTCGAGACCACCTATTTCGATCCCTTGATCGGCGCCGGCATCGAAGCGCTGTTTAAGCCCAACACCCGCGCGGTGATGGTCGAGGCGCCGGGGTCGCAGTCGTTCGAAATGCCCGACGTTCCCGTCATCGCCGGCATCGCCCATGCCCGCGGCGCGCTGGTGCTCGACGACAACACCTGGGCGACGCCGCTGTATCACCGCTCGCTCGAGCAGGGCGTCGACATCTCGATCCAGGCCGCGACCAAATATATCGGCGGCCATTCCGACATCATGTTCGGCACCATCTCGGCCAATGCAGCCGCCTGGCCGCTGATCACCGAAGGCATCAAGCTGCTCGGCACCTGCGCCGGACCGGACGACGTGTTCCTGGCGCTGCGCGGTTTGCGCACCATGTCGGTGCGGCTCGCGCATCACCAGCGCTCGGGCCTGGAGATGGCGCGCTGGCTCGCGGCACGGCCCGAAGTGCTGACGGTGCTGCACCCGGCGCTGGAGAGCCATCCCGGTCACGCCATCTGGAAGCGCGATTTCACCGGCGCGTCCGGCCTGTTCAGCATCATCCTGAAACCCGCACCGCAGAAGGCTGTCGATGCCTTTCTTGATACGGTCAAGCTGTTCGGCATGGGCTATTCGTGGGGCGGCTTCGAGAGCCTGGTGATCCCGTTCGACTGCGCGGAGTATCGCAGCGCGACCACGTGGAATCCCGGCGGCCCGGCGTTGCGGCTGCATATCGGGCTCGAGAGCGTGGAGGATCTGAAGGCGGATCTGGCGAATGGTTTCGCGGCGTTCAATGCGGCGCTTTGAGCGGAATCAGCCCGCATGAGCGAAGCGATATGCGGGATTTTCGGAACGCCGCGCCATCGGCCCCGCATGTCGCTGCGCTCATGCGGGCTACGGCGCGGCCGCTTAGCTATCCAGCGTCTTCGAACCCCCGGCGTGGTTCTTGATGATCAGCATGATGTTTCGCACATAGATCACCGTGGCAAAGGCCTGCCCCATGATGATCACCGGCTCGCGCTTGGCGATGCCGTAGACCAACGTCATGAAGCCGCCGGCCATGGAGAAGAACCAGAACGCCATCGGCACCACGCTCTGGCCTGCGCGCTCGCTGGAAATCCACTGCACGATGAAGCGCGCGGTGAACAGCAGTTGCGCGACCAGGCCGAAGGCCAGCCAGAAATCGAATTTGGCGACGAACACGTCGTAGAGATAATTGCCGAGGGTCTGGCCGTACTGGATGATCATGCGGTGAACTCGGTGGCCGTCGGCGTCGGGCGCTTGCGGCGGATCAGCCACCACACGCCGGCAAGGTCCATGATGCCGATCCACAGCCGGTCGAAGAAGCCGTAATTCGAGACGCCGGAATGGCGCGGCCGGTCGATGACGTCGACATAGGCGATGTCAAAACCCTCGCGGCGCACCAGCGCGGGCAGGAAGCGGTGCAGCCCGTCGAAATACGGCATCGACAGGAACACGTCGCGGCGGAACGCCTTCATGCCGCAACCGGTGTCGCGGGTGCCGTCCTTCAGGATCATGTTGCGGACGCGGTTGGCAATCTTCGACTGCATCCGCTTGAATTCGGTGTCCTTGCGGCCGACGCGCTGCCCGGCCGCGAGCCCGATGCGCGCGCCGCCATCGGCGACCGCGGCGATCAGGTCCGGCAGGAAGGCCGGGTTGTTCTGGCCGTCGCCGTCGAGGGTGGCGACGATGCCGCCGCGGGCGGCGCGCACGCCGGAGCGGACGGCGGCCGACTGGCCGGACGACGCGGCGTGATCGATGCGGCGCAGATTGCCGCGCTGCTGCATCAGTTCAGAAAGCCGCGCAGGTGTGGCGTCGGTCGATCCGTCATTGACGTAGACGATCTCATAGGCCCAGCGGCCATCCAGCGCCGCCGTGATCTCGGCGATCAAGGGCGCAATGTTGTCCTGTTCGTTGCGCACGGGCACCACGATGGACACGTCGACGGGGGCAGCATCGGAACCGGACAATGACGAGCTCTTGGTTGGCGGACGTTCGGACGATGGCCTGCGGGAACTTGTCGCAGCCCCGCTTGCGGAGACCGCTTTCTATGGGGCCAGCGCCTCACGGGCAACCCTTTTGAGGTGCCCTGCGGACGGCCCCGGCAGCGGGTCGATAGTGCCGTCCTGGTGGATGGTGAAGGCCAGATGGCGGGCGGCAAACCAGTAGCGCACGGTCATGGCGCCGATCCAGCCGACCAGCCCGCCGCCGACCACGTCGCTGGCGTGATGTGCCAGCAGCACAAGACGGCTGGCGCAGATCGCCACGGCATAGACGATCATGACCGTGCGCAGCCGCGGCCACACCGCTGCGACGGCAAAGGCCAGCGCGAAGCTGGTGGTGGCGTGGCCCGACGGGAAGCTGGCATAGGCCTCGCTCCAGGCGAAATGTGAATAGTTGAATGGATTGGCGGCGGGGGGGAGGCTCGGGCGGCCGCGGGCGGCGCGGGCGGGGAGGAGGTCGCCGCCCCTCCCCGCCACCCCGACC
>JBEVEC010000134.1:0-20496 GCA_040512975.1 Tardiphaga sp.
AGGAAGAAGGCGAGACCGGTTTCAATATGTACTTCACATTATCCACAGCGGATCTCGTTCGCTGGCACTACAAATCAGAGGCCCGGCTTTAAGAGAAAAGCTATTAAGATGTGCTGACGATCAAAATTTATAAATCTCTTCGGTGTATCCCCTTCGCATCCAGTGCGCTTCACGCGAAATAGCATTGATGCCGAGTTCCCCTGCGATTTCACGAACGGTAAATCCGTTTACTTCGTGATTGATGGACAGAAGAGTGGATGTCTTGTTTTTAATTGCCCTGAAATATTCGACGGCAGTCGATTTCGACATCTCCGTCATGCTATCGATATTGACAATCAGATCGAAGCTTCCCGTGTTATCGAAGTCAAACGGGGTAAGAAGTTTAATCTGGCTTGATGATGCAGTCTCGCCATGAAGGCCGATTGATTCGACACCAAGGGAAGCTCCAAGAAAGTAAGCCTGCGCAATATTTGTCATTGGAAGATCTATGATTGTATAGTCTTTTATCCCCATTTGTCGCGTATAGAAGGCAGTGCGGCCGGTTCCCGCGCCGATCTCAGCCACTTTCGCGCCTTCGGGGGCAAGTCGCGAAATTTTCCACGCTTGATAGAGAGCCTGTGTGGCGCGATATGTAGCAACACCTCTGCTAGTCTTTAAGCCGGGCTCATTGACAAACGGATTTGGGAAAGAAACGCGGAATCCCAAAGCGTCGTCTAGCTTAACGAGTATCTCCTCGAGGGCCGGAATGGAGCGCGTATGTGGAGCCTCCGGATTTTCTAACCGAATGATTCCCATGGCCTCTGCAAGGCGCAGCAAGTTATCATAAGTCCACTTTGCACGCCAATCCTGGACGGTCGCACTTTTTAAGTCAGGATCCAATGAACTAATAGAATCGAATCCATAAAACAGAGACGTTCCCGTAGGGTCACGGAGCAAATATAAAATCTCGTCTTCCCGACCGCTAAGTAAAATTTCGTGAAAACTACGCTTCTGGTCCGATATGGTCCCAAGCCATTGGTTGTCCGTCGGGCCAAGGTCTATTTGGTAACTTTTCAGGTAAGCTTGGCGGATGCGGGTTACCAAGTCGGTCGACGGAAACGGTGCATCGCTGACTATCGCCGAATTAACTTCAATGTCCTCGAACGATCGATGTTGGACCATAGATTGACTAGGCGCGTGCTTCGCTCGCCGCGCCACATTAGCAGCTCTGGCAAATTGTAGTTCCGCCTCTGTAGCGTCTAACTTACTGTAGGCTTCGCGAAGACGACCTTCCGCATCGAGTCTAAGATTGTTGATGTAATTATATCTAGGCAAGTGAAGATAAAACGCGTCGATCAATGTTCGGGCACGGTTGAACATGGCTAAGATCCCTGACACGTATCGTAACAGCTAGCTTAGATAATTTGTTACTCAGGTGATTTAGTCAAGGGTATGGCTGTGTCATGATTTGGTGTTAAAAACAGCGAGAGTTGCCCGCTTGGTTCAGCTAGTTGATGTTGGGGTCCGATGATGGGCTGTTATCTACGATCGCCGGTCATACAGTTATGCCACAAGACCGCCCCTGATACTACTTTTGGTCAAAGGGGCACGGCGAACCGGTTTTATTTAGTCTCGCCATAAAGCCGCAGATCAAAATCGCTTGCGGTTCCAGACGATAGCCACGCAGCAATGGTGCCGCCTGGCTGGGCGATATAGGACAGCCGAAATCTGACCTTGCCTGCGGGCACACGCAGCGGCGCGTCCAGATTGAACGGCGCATACCCGTTATCCTTGACGTCGGCCGCGTCGATCGACGCGTGCGCCAGGGTCTCGTCGCGATCGCCGAGAACGTCGATGGTCAAGGTGCCCTTGCTGATCCGGGCATAGGTCGATAGCCGCACTTCGATGGTGCGAATTTCGGCGGCCGGCGAAGTAATGCTCGTGTCCAGTGGCGCCGTCAGCATCACGGGGGTCCGGTTGATGCCATCGGAGCCGCGCGCGTAGAACCGGGACGTGGTCGGGCTGCAAGGGGCGTCGCCGTGGCAGTCGATGGCCTCCCAGGATATTGTGAACGGGAACGCGTAGTCGCCGGGTCGTTGTGTCTCGAAACGAATGGCGGCGACTTTTGCGCCGGACCATTCCTTGCCGGCCAGGAAATGATGAAATTGCGTGTAGGTTTCGAACAGAGGCGAGACCAGAACTCCGCTCTTCAGATGGGGTGGGATTAGCCGGTACTTCTTCTCCGAGCCGTCGACAAACACATAGGCGATATAAATCTCGGGCAGGCGAAACAGCATCTCTTCGATGGCTGCCAAGCGGGTCTTTGTGAGTTCGACCCGCGCGCGAAGCAGCGATCGGGTGCCGGTGTCGGGTAGTGGAATCGCCGTGTTCCAGGCGCCGTTTTGTGTCGACACAATCCGCGGGCTGGCGAACCTGTCGTTCGGCTGGCGCTCCAGCAAGCCGATCTGCGGTTTGGAAGGGTCCTGTTCCGTGTAGACAATGTGATAGTTGCGAATGATCTCGGGGAAGGCGATGGGGTCGTCGAACAACTGATGTCGCTCATCGACGCCGGCCATCGAGCCGCTGGTGTCCTGGAAGGTCAGGAGGAAATGCGGCGCATCCTCGGCCGCGAGAAACCGGGCGTTTTGCGTGTCGAGATAGTCTGTGAAGGCGTTGAAATGCTGGAAAACGGGCTTCAGCCGCCAGTGTAGTTGCGGATTCGCCGCGACGAAGCCGAGATCATAGGTGTAGGCGTCGATGGTCTTGTCACCGATGCGGCCGAGCAGTTCGGGGCTGAGCCGGTAGTTGACATGGCGGGCTTCCGACTCGCGCGCTATGCCCTGCCTGTAGGCGCCAAATGTCATCAGCTTTGACAGCGGCGCCAGTCCAGCCAGCAAGCCGCCGCTGTAGCGGGTGCCGTCGATCAGATGGGCGGTGATCAGGCCCGTCGCCGTCAGGAACAGGACGGCGATCGATCCGTAAATGCTGACAGTCGGGCGGTCCGGCGCTGCCTTGGCGGTGTTGCCCGGCAGGTTGCGATGCAGGCAGGCAACGCAAAATGTCGAGAACACGAGCACGATCACCAGCGAGGCGACGTGTCCGTCGTATCGCACCACGCCGTGCTTCCAGGCGATGGCCACCGACGGTCCGATCACGGCCAGGCTGTGCCACACCTTGCCGCGCGGGAGCTTGACGGCAAAGACAATCAGCGAAGCCATGGCGGTGAGAAAGAACGTCAGGCTGATCGCTTCGCGGGGGCGGCCGTGGCTCATCACGGCAGTATAGGCCTGCGACATTTGCGACGACGTGTAGAAGTACGGCCCCAGCCCGTCGGGGGAGCCCGTGGCCACGGTCCAGCCGATATAAAGCGTCGCGCCGATGGCGACGATGGCGGCGCAAGCGCGGGCGACGATGGCGATGGGCGCGCGCAACGGGAACAGAAGGCTGGCGAAGATCGATCCCATGCAGCCGACGCCGATGGTCACCTTCATCAGCAGGCCGAACGCCGCCATGATTCCGCAGCAGAAGATCAGGCTGGTGCGGATCCGCGGATGGTCGTAGCCGATGAACAGCAGCAGCATCACAAAACAGGTCAGCAGCCGATCCGGATCGACGAAACTCGCGACCGCACCGGCAAAGACGATGGCAGCGACCAGCGACCAGCCCGTCGTGCGGCTGACGACGATGTAGGCGACCGTCAGCGCGAAGCACGCATAGGTCACCGTCCAGAACGCGTAGGCGAGCCCGAGATGCAGCCCTATGTCTTCCGCCTGCAGCAGGAAGCCGAACGGCCCGTATGTGTAGATGATGTCGCGGCCGAATTTCTCGGAGGCGAAGGTGGCCAGATTCAGAATGTGGGGGAAGGAGCCATCCAATCCCGGAGACGCCGGGTTTGCCGGGACGACATAGGCCTGAAGAAAGACGATCACGGCGCAGAGCCAGAATGCGAAGCGGTTCAGACGGGGATCGTCGACGGACGGCGCATGAAGGGTCACGGGATTCTCGCGGTTTTCTGGAAACTGCGCCGCTGGTTCAAAGTCATGTCCCGCAGCTGCTGGTCGGTGGGCACGTATACGGATCCGATGATGTACGGGTTGAGCCCCGACTTGCAGATCGTTTCGGTTTTGAGACACGCCGCCGTCGCCGGCCAGGCGGTGTCCTTATAGTGAATGCTCGCGGGCTTGACGTGTGCGAGATACATGGCCGCGAAACCGAAAACCACGACGGCGATGCTGATGGTGCCGTGCCGCGGTGCGGTCTGCTGCAGGATCAGGATCGTCCAGACGATGAACACGGCCGGCAGATAGAAGTAGCGCGCGCCGGCTCCGAATTGGTTCGGCTGCAAGGCCGGGTCTATGGGCAGGCATCCCGTGACAAGGAGGACGAGACCGTAGACAAGAACATAAATGATGGCGCGCTGTCCGGTTCGCCGGTAGAGCCAGAGATAGCAGACCGCTACGATGGCGACGATGGTCGAAATCGTGACCGCAGTGACGACCCCAGGATACTGAGACCCGACCGCCCATCGGTAGAGCATCGTGAAGGCGGCTGAGCCGCGCTCGAACGAACTGCCAGTCCTTGGTGACTCTGCAAAGCGTTGCCAGACATCGTGCAACTGGATCACGGCGATCGCTACCGCGGCCGCCGACAAAACCGTCGCGTAGCGTGTCCTTTCCGTCGCCCATTTATATAGCACGAACGGCGTGGCGATCAGCGTGAAGGGCGAGGACAATCCCACGGACGCAAACCAGACCAGCAGCACGACCATGCGGGTCGCGGATTTCGGCGTTTCATACAAGGCAAGCGCGACGACCGGTGCCATGACCCACTGGGTGTAGCACATCCCGAAGAAGACCTCGGAATCGGTCGGTGACGCTAACAGCACCAGAGCCGCAACGCATTTCCACCAGCCGTGAAAGGCGGGCGACGTGTAGACGACTGCGGCTGTTGCAGCGACCACCCCGACGAACATTGCTGCATACAGACTTGGTGCCCATTCGGGCGGCGCAAAACCAGCCAGGAACGCGATCAATCTGCATGAAATCTGAACGTAGCCATTATAGGGTTCGACCAGTGCCGAAGCGCCGAATAAACGATCGTCGATGAAATAGACAAACAGGTCTTCGGCCCAGAACTGCGGATGGGTGAAGAGCGTCGCATTTCGGTGAAACAGCAGCGCAACGATGCCGACGGTGACGACGGCGATCTGGACCGCATTTCTCCAATCAAAGCCCGCGCTTATCGGCGTTTCCGATACCCGAACGATCTGTGGCGATTCCGCGATAGGTCCCATGGCTTTGCTCATAGCGACACCAATCTGGATTTACAATCGGTGGTGATGTCCGCGGACGAGATCCACCCGCTTTGGCAGACGCACGACATTCGCAAATGCCCTCGTGGTTTTGGCAGCTGGTTTGGTCTTGTTCAGCGACCTGTCGCGGCAGCCGTCGGATCCCACTCAATTTCGCTGCCTTTCGCTACGGAGGAGCATCATGACCATCGTATTCGACGCTGCCCTTACGCGCCTGTGGCCCAACGCCGACGCCAAGATCGCCCACCTCCGCGCCGGCATCATCGCCGCCGCGCCGTCGGTCTTCGCTTCGCACGGCATCACCTCGCCCGTCGTCGTCGCGCATGTCATGGCGCAGATCAGCCACGAATGCGGGGCAGGGCAGGATGTGGTGGAGAAGCTGAACTATTCCGCGGGGCGGATGATGCAGGTGTGGCCGTCGCGGTTTCCGACGATGGCGAGTGCGCAGCCTTATGCGGGGCGGCCGCAGGCGCTGGCCAACAAGGTCTATAACGGGCGGATGGGCAACCGCACGGGCTCCGACGATGGCTGGACGTTCCGCGGCCGCGGGGCGGCGCAGACCACCGGGCGCGAGGGCTATGCGCGGCTGGCGAAGGCGACCGGGCTCGACCTCGTGGCGCAGCCCGACCTGGTCAACGATGCCCGGCATTTCCTCGCCTGCGGCGTCGCCGATTTCATCGTCTGCGGCTGCCGGCCGTTTGCCGAGCGCGACGACGTGGCGGGCGTCACGCGACGGCTCAACGGCGGCACCGTCGGGCTCGCCGAGCGCAAGGCGTGGCTTGTGAAATGGAAGGCCGCGCTCGGCACGGCGCCGCTGGTGTGGACCGTCGCGGCGCCGCCGCTGGTGCCCGACGTCGCGCCGCCGGCCGGGCCGGCGCCGGGCGCCGCGCGGCCCGTCTTTGCATCCATCATCGCCGCGCTGGTCGCGGCCTTCCGGAGGAGCTGACCATGGACTGGGGTGATCTTGCCAAACAGGTGATCGGACTGGGCGCGCCGATGCTCGGCACCGCGCTGGGCGGGCCGCTCGGCGGCGTCGCCGGAGAGATTCTGGCCACGGCGGTGGGCTCGGTGACGCTGACGCCGGCCGCGGTGCAGGCGGCGCTGCCGGCGGCCGATCCGACCAAGCTCGCCGAGGCCGAGGTGCAATGGGCGCAGATGATCCAGGCCGAGGCCGAGACCCAGCGCGCCGCGATCAGCGAGACCCAGGCCACGATCCGCGCCGAGATCGTCAGCGCCGATCCGCTGCAGCGCTGGTGGCGGCCGGCCTATGCCATCGAGCTGACGGTGGAATGCGCAGCGCTGTGGGCGGTGATGATGCACGAGTTCTGGACCGGCGACATCGCCACCATCTCGGCGCTGGTCAACGCCACCGCGCTGCTGGTGACCTATTGGGGGTTCCGGTTCGGCGTGCTAGGCGTTTATATCTCCGGCCGCACCCGCGAAAAGGTTTCCGCACTCACCGGGCAGGATGCGCCCGGCATGGTGGAGAAGCTGGTCAAGGCGGTGGCCGGGGTGAAGAAAAAGTAACCCGGCCTTTGCCCGTGCAGGGCGCCGGCATTCATTTGGCGTTCACGCGTCCCGGCATCACATCGGGACGCTCGAACGTGGAGAACACCCGGTGCGCCTGCTTGTCGTCGAAGATGATCCCGATCTGAACCGCCAGCTCGCCACGGCGCTGCAGGATGCCGGCTACGTGGTGGACCGCGCCTTCGACGGCGAGGAGGGGCACTTCCTCGGCGACAGCGAGCCCTATGACGCGGTGGTGCTGGACATAGGCCTGCCGAAGATGGACGGCATCTCGGTGCTGGAGGCGTGGCGCCGCAACCACCGCACCATGCCGGTGCTGATCCTCACCGCGCGCGACCGCTGGAGCGACAAGGTGCAGGGATTCGACGCCGGCGCCGACGACTATGTGGCCAAACCGTTCCATCTCGAGGAGGTGCTGGCGCGGATCCGCGCGCTGCTGCGGCGCTCCACCGGGCATGCGCAGTCGGAATTGTCGTGCGGGCCGGTCACGCTGGATACGCGCACCGGGCGCGTCGCGGTGTCCGGCAATCCGATCAAGATGACCAGCCATGAATATCGGCTGCTGTCCTATCTGATGCACCACACCGGACGCGTGATCTCGCGCACCGAGCTGGTGGAGCATCTCTACGACCAGGATTTCGACCGCGACTCGAACACCATCGAGGTGTTCGTCGGCCGGATCCGCAAGAAGCTGGATGTCGACATCATCCAGACCGTGCGCGGGCTGGGCTATCTGCTGACGCCGCCGCCGGCCGCATGAGGGCGGCGGCGCCCTTTCTACACCTCCCCCCGCCGGGGAGAGGTCGACCGCGCAGCGGGCGGGTGAGGAAGCTCTTCGTTCTGTGGCTCCCCCTCTCCCCAACCCTCCGCCACGAGGGGGGAGGGAGCCGGCTGCCGTTGCGGCTGCCTTTTCGCAGGACAGCGCCATGATGCGCACGTCGTCCCTGGCGACACGCCTGTTCCTCTCCGCGACGGGGTGGGTGGTCGTGATCCTGGTGATCACCGGCATTATCCTGTCGTCGGTCTACCGCTCGGCCACCGAGCGCGCCTTCGACCGCCGGCTGAACCTCTATCTCCGCACGCTGGTGGCCGAGGCGGCGCAGCCGCCGGACCCCAACGACCACGACACGCCGTCGCTGGGCGAGCCGCTGTTCGAATTGCCGCTGTCCGGCTGGTACTGGGAGATCGCGCCGGTCGATAGCGACAAGTCCGACGTGCGGGCGTCGCGCTCGCTGTGGGACAAGAAGCTGCCGAAGCTCGAGGACCAG
Source organism: Tardiphaga sp. (assembly GCA_040512975.1). Lineage (GTDB taxonomy): Bacteria > Pseudomonadota > Alphaproteobacteria > Rhizobiales > Xanthobacteraceae > Tardiphaga. The sequence goes on from JBEVEC010000134.1 coordinate 8,086, forward strand.
GGCGTCGAGCTGACCGCCTCGGGCATCCGCCAGGGCTATGTCGAGGGCCCCGAGGAGCAGCGCCTGCGCATGGTGGAGCGGCCGGTGGATCTCGGCGCCGACGGCAAATTCCGCATCAGCGTCGCCGGCGACGCTACCGAGATCTTCGAGGAAACCCGCACCTTCGACTATTACCTCGGCGGCACATTTGCCGCGCTGTCGATCGTGCTGGTGCTGACCACGATCTTCCAGGTCCGCTTCGGCCTGGCGCCGCTCAAGCGCATCTCCGACGCGCTGGCGGATATCCGCTCCGGCCGCGCCGAACGGCTCGAGGGCACGTTCCCGGTGGAGATCGCGCCCTTGGCGCGCGAGACCAACGCGCTGCTCGACGCCAACCGCGCCATTGTCGAGCGCGCGCGCACCCATGTCGGCAATCTCGCTCATGCCATCAAGACGCCGCTGTCGGTGCTGGTCAACGAGGCCACCACGGCGCGCGCCGGGCGCGGCGCCGATCCGCTCGCCGCCAAGGTGCTGGAGCAGGCCGACGTGATGCGCGACCAGGTCACGCATCATCTGGAGCGCGCCCGCATCGCCGCGCGCGTCACCGTGATCGGCACCGTCACCGACGTGGCGCCAACGCTGGAAGCGCTGTGCCGCACGATGCAGAAGATCCATCGCGACCGCGCCATCGCCCTCGACATCGCCCCCGACGCCATCGCGGCCAAATTCCGCGGCGAGAAGCAGGACCTCGAGGAGATGGCCGGCAACCTCGTCGACAACGCCTGCAAATGGGCCGACGCCCGCGTCACCATCACCGTCGCGGGCGAACGCGATGGGCCGGGCGACCCGTCGCCCCGCCTGCGCATCACCGTCGACGACGACGGCCGCGGCCTGTCCGACACCGACCGCGCCCAGGCCGCCCGCCGCGGGCAAAGGCTGGACGAGACCAAGCCCGGCTCGGGGCTCGGGCTGTCGATCGTCACGGACCTGGCGGCGCTCTATGGCGGCAGCCTGACGCTGGGTCAGGCGCCGATCGGGGGGTTGCGGGCGGAGCTGGTGCTACCGGGGGTGTGAACGAGGCGCCGCATTGACGATCGCGCCGCCTATGCGAGTATCATTGCACCGGTGCAGTGCCGATATCCAGTTGGCGTTGACAACTGTTAACAAGCAACTAGATTTATGGTGCGTGTGTGGGGAGCAGGCCAACTCATCCCAGCAAGGAGATCGAGGCAGCCGTTGCCTATGCCGAAGCGCAGGGCTGGCGATGGCGCAAGGTCAAGGGCCATGCATGGGGCACGCTGTTGTGTGCGCGTCACGACCGGGACGGCTGCTTCATCTTCGTCTGGTCGACGCCGAGAAGCCCGGAAAACCACGCAAAGCAGATCCGGCGCGGGGTCGATCGCTGTCCTCATAAAGATTATAGCAATGACGATGAAACAGTTTGAATTCAGCATCATCGCGTCCGGACTTGATCCGGAAGCTGACGGTTTCGCGGACCGTTTTTTCGATGCGGGCTGCGATGACGCCACCATCTCGTTTCAAAAGGGTTGCATCATCGCTGACTTCACCCGCGAGGCGGAATCGATCGAAGCGGCCATTGCCACCGCCGTCGGGGATGTCGGACGCGCCGGCGCGCGGGTCGACCGCATCGAGCCGGATCCTCTGGTGAGTTTGTCCGAAATCGCCGACCGGACGGGGCTGACGCGCGCTGCGATTACCAATTACGCCAAGGGCGAACGGGCCGAAAATTTTCCGAGTCCCGTCGCCCGGGTGACGTCGAAATCCTCGCTGTACGACTGGGCGTCGGTGGCGACCTGGCTTTTCAGGCATCATCACCTGCCGCGGGACAAAGCCATCGAAGCCGAGGCCGTCAAGGCTGCAAACGCGGCCATCCAGTCGCTGGAGCCGCGGCTGGAGGAAACGCTCGCACGTCGGCTGAGAGACTACGAACGTCATCTGGATCTCGCCGCCTGAGACTTCGATGGCCCACGCGATTCGCGCTTCGTTTCCCGCGAAGCGGCGCGTGACAATTGAGACTGTGCTCTCGATGCCATGGTTGCTGGCTAAGCGGCCTTCGCGCCTGGTTCCGTGGCAACTTCTCGCCTTGCGCCCCGATCCCGCCCGATTTATCCCGTCAGTAACGACTTTCGTATCTGCTTCGCGCCATCGCGTTCGGGGTCCGCTGTTCATGCTCAAGTTCCACGCCACCATTGCCGTCGCCGCCGCGCTGATGCTGGGTGGCTGTGACGTGACGTCGTCGGACGGTGGCGGGCTGGGGCTTGGCGCCGGGACGCTGACTCGGGCCTATACCTCGAGCAAATCGGCCGTCGGCCTCACCGACGATGCCGCCGCGGCGGCGGTGACCAGCGCCGCCTATGGCGGGCTGATCAGCGCCAAGCTCGCCGCGGCGCTGAACGACGAGGACCGCAAGCTGGCCTATGACGCGCAGCTGGCCGCCCTCGACCGCGGCGCGCCGGGGGCCCCGGTGCCGTGGCGCAATGCCGCCTCCGGCCACTATGGCAACATCGTCCCCGGTCCGGTCTACGACCAGAAGGGCCAGCAGTGCCGCGGCTTCTCGCACACCATCACGGTGAATGGTGAGCTCAAGGGTGCGCGCGGCACCGCCTGTCGCAGCCCGGAAGGCGCCTGGGCCGCTGCAGCCTGAGGTGCGCCTCAACCGCTTCTTAATACCGGCCCTGCTAGAAAATCCGGTGGACGCGTCCTTCCCCGCACGGCCGGGCGCGCGGATCGCTGACGCATGAACAAGACCTCGATCGACCGTCTCAGGGACTATCTGCAGCAGCTGCCCGAGCAGTCGCAGATGTTGCTGATGCGCGAATACGAGCGATCGATCGCCCGCGGCGAGGACGTCAAGGTCGCCCATTTCGTGCTGGATCAACTGCGCGGCGTGGTCCGCGGCCATGTCGATGCGGTCCGGCCGCGGGTCGAGGATCCGACCCGGCTGGTGTTCAAGTCGCTCGAGCCGTTTCTGGCGGAGGGCACCGGCATGGTGCGCCCGGGGCAGATCCGGCGCGCCTCGCTGTTGCCGATCTGGCAATGGCTGGAACGGGATGCGCCGGGATCCGTCAGTGACTTCGAGGCCGCGGTCACCGCCGTGCCGGAGCCCGGCATGGCCGAGGTCGAACGCGCGGTGCGCAAATTCCAGCAGGCCGCGGCCGCCGCCATCGCCACCGTGGTCGCCAACCAGGCCAGCGGCCGCGGCGCGGCGCGCATCGGCCCGACCCATGCGGTGGAAGACCTGCCAGCGATCGGCGCCGTGCTGCGGGTGCGCGAGCAGCTCGACGCCCTCGGCGGCAAGCTGCCGAGCGTGCTGCGCGCCTTCGGCGATGCCCAGATCAGCACCGTCAATGCCGCGCTGAACGTGCCGTCGCTGACCACGCCGCAGGTGCTGCCCTTCGCGCTGTCGCTGGTGATGCAGCGGCTGGCGCAGCCCTGGCAGATCATCCGCCTTGCCGTGAAGATCGCCGCCTCCGACGACGAGATCCGCGTCGCCGCCACGCCCTACGGCGTCGCCGTGACCATGGCGCTGCACGACCTCACCACGGTGGCCAACAACCTGCGCACCGACATCCGGCGCGGCAAGTTCGACAGCGCGCCCGAACTGCTCAAGCTCGCCCATGACGGCGTTCGCGGGCTGCGCACCGAACTCGACATGCGCAACGATTCCGCCTGGGGCCGGCAGATGGCCGCGATCCGGGTCGAGATTTCCTCGACGCTGCAGTCCGAAATCGAAAGCGTGCCCGGCCGGGTCCGCCGCCTGCTGCGGCAGCGCCCCGACAAGGACATCGCCGCCAGCGCGGCCATCGATCCCGCCGATGTCGAGGAGACCGTGGCGCTGATCGATTTCGTCGCGGTGTGCCGGACCTATGCCAGCGAACTGGCCATCAACGAGGTGACGCTGCGGACCTATTCCGACCTGCAGCAATATGTCGAGAAATCCACCGAGGCGCTGGTGCAGTCGCTGCGCGCCGGCGACGCCCGCGTGCGCGCCTACCGGCAGATGCAGGCCAAGGCGGCGATCCGGTTCTGCCAGGTGCTGTTCGGCCAGGAATACGCCGCGCTAATGACGCGCGCCGCCGACAACGCCATGGTGGTGGTGGACCGCAAGCCGAAAAAGGCGGGCTGAGCTAGCGCGCCTGCGGTGAAGAACCTACCAGGCTCTTCTTCTGCTTCGCCAGGAAATCCGCGAAGGCCTGGGTCAGCGGCGGCAGCGTGCGGCCGGCCTTCCTGATCAGCGCGACCGGCCGGGAGAAATGGCCGTCATTGATCTTGCGGCTGCGCAAAGAAGGCTCCGCCACGATCTCGCGCGCCGAGGCCGGCAGGATCGCCAGCCCGATGCCGGCGCGCACCATCCCGATCGCCGTCATCATGTAGGTCGCTTCCGACGCCGGCAGCGGCATCAGGCCGGCCTTGTTGAAGGCGATGTCGGTGACGGCGCGGACGCTGGTGCCCTGGTCCATCAGCACCAGCGGCCATTGCGCAAGCACGGCGGCGGTGACCCGCGGCGCGTCGCCGATGGGATGGTCGGCCGGATAGATCACGCTCATCTCGTCGCGCGCGGTGAACAGCGTCTCGATGTCGGGGAAGGCGACGTCGCCGCCGGTGAGGCCAAGGTCGACGTCCTCGGAGCGGACCGCCGCCAGCACGCGGCTCGCGATAACGTCCTTCAGCGCGAACGACACGCCGGGATGCCTGTCGCGGAATTGCCGGATGGCATCGGGCAGCGCGCCCGCGGCAAAGGAGGGCAGGGCCGCGATCCTCACCACGCCGCGTTTCTCATTCGCAACGTCGCGGGCGTCGTCCAGCACCAGATCGAGCTCCTGCAGCGCCCGTTCCAGCGCCGGCAGCAGGTCGCGTCCCATCCGCGTCAGTTCGACCGAGCGCGGATTGCGGTCGAACAGCCGCAGCCGCAGCGTCTCCTCGAGGCGCTTGATCTGCACCGTCAGCGTCGGCTGCGACACGTGCAGCGCCGCCGCGGCCTGGGTGAAGCTGCGCAGCTTCGCCACGGCCACGAACGCGCGCAATTGCCTGACGCTGACATCCATAGAGAACGTCTATTTCTGAAATTGAATCATTTCAATTGCATAATACGCCTTGCGACGCTCACCTGATCACAACCAGCTGGCGCCAGCCGGCCACAACATCAGGTGAGGGAATGAACTACCTGGCACTGCTCGGCGTCGCGACGATCGGACTTCTGTTGCTGGTCATCATGACCAAGCGGATGTCGCCGCTGATCGCGCTGATCCTGATCCCCCTGATCGCCTGCCTGGTCGGCGGCTTCGGCTGGAACACCAGCAAGTTCATCGTCACCGGCCTGCAGAATCTTGCGTCCGTCGTCGGCATGTTCGTGTTCGCGATCCTGTTTTTCGGCGTCGTCACCGATGCCGGCATGCTCGATCCGATCATCGACCGCATCCTGCGCACCGTGGGCACGCGGCCGACGCGGATCGTGATGGGCACGACGCTGCTGGCGCTCTTGATCCATCTCGACGGCTCGGGCGCCGTCACCTTCCTCATCACCATCCCCGCGATGCTGCCGCTCTACATTCGCCTCGGCATCGACCGGCGCATCCTGGCCTGCGCGGCGTCGCTCGCAGCCGGTGTCAATTTCCTGCCCTGGACCGGGCCGATGATCCGCGCCTCGGCGTCGCTCAAACTGTCGATCGCCGAGATCTTCAATCCGCTGGTGCCGGTGCAGATCGTCGGCATCGTCTTCATTTTCGCGGTGTCGTACTGGCTCGGCCGGCGCGAGGAGAAGCGGCTCGGGCTGGAGAAGGGCGCGTCCATCGACCTTATGGCGCAGCGCGAGATCGGCGAGGCCGAACTCGCGCTGCGCCGGCCGCAGAACTTCTGGATCAATATCGTGCTGACCGTGATCGTGCTCGGCACCATGGTCGCGCTCGGCGACAAGCTGGCGCCGGCGATCGTGTTCATGGTCGGCACGTGCCTCGCGCTGCTGATCAACTATCCCAACGTCGACATGCAGCGCCAGCGCATCGATGCCCATGCCAAGGCGGCGCTGCTGATGGCGTCGATCCTGCTCGCGGCCGGCGTCTTCACCGGCATCATGCAGGGCTCGGGCATGCTGAAGGCGATGGCCGAGACCGCCGTCGGCTTCGTCCCGGTGAGCGCGGCCAAATACATGCCGGTCGCGCTCGGCGTGGTGTCGATGCCGCTGAGCCTGCTGTTCGATCCCGACTCGTTCTATTTCGGCGTGCTGCCTGTGATCGCCGAGGTCGGCGGCCATCTCGGCGTGGTCAAGGTCGAATTGGCGCAGGCGGCGCTGCTCGGCCAGATGACCACGGGCTTTCCCGTCAGTCCGCTGACGCCGGCCACATTCCTGGTGGTCGGACTGACCGGCATCGATCTCGCCGACCATCAGAAGTTCACCATTCCCTTCCTGTTCGCGGCATCGCTGGTGATGACACTGGCCTGCGTGATATTCGGCATCTTCACGCTGTAGAGCGAGGCACACCATGCGGACCATCAGGATTGGAGCAGGCGCGGGCTATTCGGGGGATCGCATCGAACCCGCCGTCGAACTCGCCGAAAAAGGCGCGCTAAACTATCTGGTGTTCGAATGCCTGGCCGAGCGCACCATCGCGCTGGCGCAGGCGGCGAAGATGAAGGATCCGAACGCCGGCTACGATCCGCTGCTCGCGGCGCGGATGAAGGCCGTGCTGCCGGCATGCCGCGCGGGCGGCGTCAAGATCGTCACCAATATGGGCGCGGCGAATCCGGAGGCCGCGGCGCAGGCGACCCGGACCATCGCGCAGCAGCTCGGCCTGCACGGGCTGAAGATCGCGGCCGTGTCCGGCGACGACGTGTTCGCCGACACCAAGACCTCGACGATGCCGCTCGACATCGGCGGCACCATGAACGACCTCGGCAACCGGATCATCTCCGCCAACGCCTATGTCGGCGCAGCCTCGATCGCCGAGGCATTGGCCGGCGGCGCCGATGTGGTCATCACCGGCCGCGCCGCCGACCCGTCGCTGTTCCTGGGGCCATTGATCCACGAATTCGGCTGGGCACTGGACGACTGGCCGTTGCTGGGCAAGGGCATCCTGGTCGGCCACCTGCTCGAATGTGCGGGGCAGGTCACCGGCGGCTATTTCGCCGATCCCGGCTTCAAGGACGTTGCGGGACTGGAACGGCTCGGCTTCCCGATCGGCGAGGTGCGCGCCGACGGCGACCTGGTCGTCACAAAAGTGGCGGGGTCGGGTGGGCAGGTGACGGCTCTGACGGTCAAGGAACAGCTGATGTACGAGATCCATGATCCCACGCGCTACTTTCAGCCGGACGTGATCGCGGATTTTTCGCAGGTGCGCGTCGAGGAGATCGGTCATGACCGCGTACACGTCACCGGCGCAACGGGGGCCGCGAAGACCGGCGAGCTCAAGGTCTCGGTCGGCTCTGTCGACAGTTTTATCGGCGAGGGACAGATCTCCTATGCCGGTCCCGGCGCCGTCGAGCGCGGCCGGCTGGCGCTCGAGATCGTGCGCGGTCGCCTGGCGCTGACCGGCGTTGCGGTAAGCGAATTGCGCGCCGACCTGATCGGCGTCAATGCGCTGCACGGCGATGCCCTGTCGCAGACGCAAGGCCTGACACCCTACGAGGTCCGCGTCCGCGTCGCCGGACGCACCGAAAGCATGGCGGAAGCGGCGCGGATCGGCGAGGAGGTCGAGACGCTCTACACCAACGGCCCGGCCGGCGGCGGCGGGGCGTGGAAGTCGGCGCGGGAGGTCATTGCCGTGGCCTCGGCGCTGATCCCCGAGCGCATGGTGACCACGCGCGTCCAGATGTTCGAAGCCTGACGGCAGAGGTGAACCCATGAAACTCCGCGACCTCGCCCATTCGCGCACCGGCGACAAGGGCAATACCTCGAACATCTCGGTCATCGCCTATGACCCGAAGACCTATGATGCGCTGCGCGGCTATCTCACCGCGGAACGGGTGCAGACGCATTTCGCTGGTGTCATCACCGGCCACGTCACGCGCTACGAGATGCCGCTGATCGCGGCGATGAACTTCGTCATGACCGGCGCGCTCGGCGGTGGCGTGACGCGGTCGCTGGCGATCGACGCCCATGGCAAGGGATTGAGTTCGGCGCTGCTCGATTTGGACCTGCCGGATGATCTGCTGACCGCGGCGGTCTGACGCGGTTGCACCGCACGGGACAGCGCTGTCTGCTTGCTTGATCGGGTGGTGAGACGGGTGTCGTAAATGTCAATTGCGTGGGCCCGCCTGCCATGGTGTAAACCGGCCGACGATACCCTTTAGATCGACTCCAGGGTCTCCCGGAACCCGTTGATGGCCTTATGGTTTGTGTTCGCGCTGATGACTGCCGCGGCGATCTTCGCCGTGCTGTGGCCGCTCGGCCGCAATAAGGCCAGCGCCGGCGGCACCGAGGCCGCCGTCTACAAAGACCAACTCGCCGAAGTCGGCCGTGACTCGGCCGCGGGTCTGATCCCTCCGCAGGAAGCCGATGCCGCGCGCGTTGAGATCAGCCGCCGGCTTTTGGCCGCGGTGGATGCGGAGAGCGAAGCGCCGCCGCCGGTGCGCGCAGGCGTGCGCCGCGCCGTGGCGGTGGGGGCGCTGGTCGGCCTGCCGCTGCTCGCCGTCGCCGTCTATCTGCCGCTCGGCTCGCCGCGCATGCCGGATTTCCCGCTCGCCGAACGCAGCCGCAAGCCGGACGCCACCGAGCCGCTGACCAATCTGGTGGCGCAGGTCGAGCAGCATCTCGAACAAAATCCGACCGACGGTCGCGGCTGGACCGTGCTGGCGCCGGTGCTCGGCCGCATCGGCCGCTACGACGATGCCGTGCGCGCCTTCCGCAACGCCATCGCCTATGGCGGCGACGGCGCGGCGCAGCGCGCCGATCTCGGCGAGGCGATGATTATGGCGGCGAACGGCGTGGTCACCGCGGAGGCGAAGACCGAATTCGAACGCGCGGTGGCGCTGGATGCCAACGAGATCAAGGCGCGCTACTTCCTCGGCCTCGCCGCCGAGCAGGACGGCCGCGGCGGCGAGGCCGCGTCGATCTGGCAGGGCATGCTGGCCAAGGCGCCGGCGGATGCGCCATGGCGGCCGGTGGTCAGCGCGGCACTGGCGCGGGTCGGCGGCACGGCGCCCAATCTGGGCATGCCGGCGCTGTCCGACGACACCATGGCCGCGGCGCAGGGCATGGCCGCCGACGACCGCAGTGCGATGGTGCGCGGCATGGTGGACCGGCTGGCGACGCGGCTGAAGCAGGACGGCAGCGACGTCGAGGGATGGCTGCGGCTGGTCCGCGCCTATATGGTTCTCGGCGACCGCGACAAGGCCCGGGGCGCGCAGGCCGATGCGCGGCAGGCGGTCGGCGCGGACAGCGAGCGACTGCGGCAATTGAACGACGGGCTGAAGAGCATCGGGCTCGATGGATAACCAAGCATGACGCGCAGGCAGCGGCGATTGACGATGATCGGGGGCGCGCTGGCCGTGCTCGCGATCGCGGCCGGCCTGGTGTTGAACGCGTTAAGCTCCTCCATTGTGTTCTTCTCGACGCCGCAGATGGCGGCGGAGAAACACATCGCACCCGGCAAGCGGTTCCGGCTCGGCGGCATGGTGGAGCAGGGCTCGCTGGTGCGCGGCGACAATCTCGCGGTGTCGTTCAAGGTGTCCGACGGCAACGCCACATTGCCGGTGGCCTACAAGGGCATCCTGCCGGACCTGTTTCGCGAGGGGCAGGGCGTGGTCGCCGAGGGCGCGCTCGATCCCGCCGGCGTCTTCGTCGCCGATACCGTGCTCGCCAAGCACGACGAAAACTACATGCCGAAGGAAGTCGCCGACGCGCTCAAGAAGCAGGGCCGCTGGCAGGAGGGCGAGGCCGGCAAGCCGGTGGCGTCGCAGGACGCCGCAAAGCCCGTGGTGACGCAAGCAAAACAAGGAGTTTTGCAGTGATTGCCGAAGCCGGTCACTACGCGATGGTGCTGGCGCTCGCGCTGGCGCTGATCCAGTCCACGGTGCCGATCCTCGGCGCGCGCCTGCGCGATCCCGCGCTGATGAACGTGGCGCGCTCGACGGCGCTGACGCAATTGCTGTTCTGCGGGCTGTCGTTCCTGGCGCTGGTGACGCTGCATGTGACGTCGGATTTCTCGGTGGCCAACGTGTTCGAGAATTCGCATTCGACCAAACCGCTGCTCTACAAGATCACCGGCGTGTGGGGAAACCATGAAGGCTCGATGCTGCTGTGGGTGTCGATCCTGGCGCTGTTCGGCGGCCTCGTCGCCGCCTTCGGCAACAACCTGCCGCTGTCGTTGCGCGCCCATGTGCTGGCGGTGCAGGGCTGGATCGCCTCGGCGTTCTATATCTTCATCCTGCTGACCTCGAACCCGTTTTTGCGCCTTGTGCCGCCGCCGATGGAAGGCCGCGATCTCAATCCGGTGCTGCAGGACATCGGCCTCGCGGTGCATCCGCCGATGCTCTATCTCGGCTATGTCGGCTTCTCCATCGCGTTCTCTTTCGCCGTCGCCGCATTGATTGAAGGCCGCATCGACGCCGCCTGGGCGCGCTGGGTGCGGCCGTGGACGCTGGTGGCGTGGATCTTCCTGACCCTGGGCCTCGCGATGGGGTCGTACTGGGCCTATTACGAGCTCGGCTGGGGCGGCTGGTGGTTCTGGGACCCGGTGGAAAACGCATCCTTGATGCCGTGGCTGTCCGGCACCGCGCTGCTGCACTCTGCCGTGGTGATGGAGAAGCGCAACGCGCTGAAGGTCTGGACCGTGTTGCTCGCGATCCTGACCTTCTCGCTGTCGTTGCTCGGCACTTTCCTGGTGCGCTCCGGCGTGCTCACCTCGGTGCACACCTTCGCCAGCGATCCGGCGCGCGGCGTGTTCATCCTCGCCATTCTCGTGTTCTTCATCGGCGGCGGGCTTGCGCTCTACGCCTGGCGGGCGCCGTCGCTCAAGCAGGGCGGGCTGTTCGCGCCGATCTCGCGCGAAGGCGCGCTCGTCTTCAACAACCTGTTCCTCACCGCGGCCTGCGCGACCGTGTTCATCGGCACGCTGTATCCGCTGGCGCTGGAAATGCTGACCGGCGAGAAAATCTCGGTCGGCGCGCCGTTCTTCAATCTGACCTTCGGCCCGCTGTTCATTCCGCTGCTGCTGCTGGCGCCACTGGGGCCGATGATGGCGTGGAAGCGGGGCGATCTGCTCGGCGTTGCGCAGCGCGTGATCGGCGCCGCGGGGCTCGCGGTCATAGCCATCGCCGCGACCTTCGCGCTGACGTCGGGCGGCCCGGTGCTGGCACCGTTCGGCATCGGGCTCGCCGTATTTTCGATGGCCGGCGCGCTGACCGACCTGACTGAACGCCTGGCGCTGTTCAAGGGCTCGTTCGCTACGACGCTCGCCCGCGCGCGCGGCCTGCCGCGTTCGGTCTGGGGCACCGGCGTTGCCCATTTCGGGCTTGGCGTGTCGCTGCTCGGGATCGTCTGCGCCTCGACCTGGGGCACCGAGCGGATCGTCTCGCTGAAGCCCGGCGCGAGCGTATCGCTCAGCTCCTATGACCTGACATTCGACGGCATGGTGGAGCGGCAGGGCGGGAATTATCGCGAACTGATTGCCCGGTTCACCGTGCGGCAGGGTGGCGACGTCGTCGGCACGATGGAGCCGGCGAAGCGCTCCTTCCAGACGCGGCAGATGTCGACCACGGAAGCGGCGCTGCTGACGCGCGGTTTCAGCCAGCTCTATCTGTCGCTCGGCGATCCGGAGCCCGACGGCGCGATCGCGGTGCGCGTCTACCACAAGCCGCTGGTGCTGCTGATCTGGCTCGGCGCGCTGGTGATGTTCATCGGCGGCGCGCTGTCGCTGTCCGACCGGCGTTTGCGTATCGGCGCGCCGAAGCCCGCCGCCCGGCCGGCCGACAAGCCCTCGATGCAGCCGGCGGAGTGACCGATGCCGGCGGCCGGCCAAACGCTTCGCGGCATCCGGGTCCTTCGGGGCATCATGGTGGCGCTGCTCTGTTTCGTGGGCACGCCCGCCCTCGCGGTCCAGCCCGACGAAATCCTGACCGATCCGGCGCTCGAAACCCGCGCGCGCGACCTGTCGCGCGAGTTGCGCTGCATGGTGTGCCAGAACCAGTCGATCGACGATTCCGACGCGCCGCTCGCGCGCGACCTGCGGCTGCTGGTCCGCGACCGGCTCAAGGCCGGCGACAGCGACCGGCAGGTGCTCGATTTTCTCACCGCGCGCTACGGGCAATTCGTGCTGCTGAAGCCGCGGTTCGGCTGGGACACCGCGCTGCTGTGGCTCGCACCGGTTGCGGTCTTGCTGCTGGGGATCATGGGGTTCGTTCAGCTGCTCCGCCGGCGCAAACGGACCGCAGGGAACGCCGACGAACCGCCGCTTTCCGAAGCGGAACAGGCGCGGG
>JBEVEC010000131.1:0-4062 GCA_040512975.1 Tardiphaga sp.
TTCGCCCGCATCAAGGCGCCGATCGGGCTCAACATTGGCGCGGTGTCGCCGTCGGAGATCGCGGTGTCGATCATGGCCGAGATCACCGCGGTGCTGCGGATGCCGAAGGATGCGAAGGCGGTCGCGGCATGAAGTTCGGTCCCGCCAGCCCGGCGGATGCGCTCGGCGGCGTCACGGTCCATACGTTGCGGCAGGGCGCGCTGACGCTGAAGAAGGGCACCGCCATCGGCCCCGACGAGGTCGAGGCGCTGCAGCGCGCTGGGGTCAAGGACGTCGTCGTGGTGCGGCTCGAAGACGGCGACGTCTCCGAGGACGTGGCGGCCGCCTCGATCGCCCAGGCGGTGGCGGGCGAGGGCGTCACCGTCGAGCGCGCCTTCACCGGCCGCGCGAATCTGTTCGCGGCGACGCCCGGCGTGCTGGTGGTGAGCCGCGACATCGTCGATCGCATCAATGCCGTGGACGAGGCCATCACCTTTGCCACGCTGGCGGCCTACAAGCCGGTGGTCGAAGGCGAGATGATCGCGACCGTGAAGCTGATCCCGTTCGGCGTCGCCGGATCGTTGCGCGACGCCGCGGTGGCTGCCGCCACGGGCGGCGCGATGCGGATCGCGCCGTATACGGTGAAGAAGGTCGGCATCGTGTCGACGCTGCTGCCGGGCCTGTCGCCGAAGGTGATCGACAAGACGCTGCGCGTCACCGAGGAGCGCCTCGCACCGGCCGGCGCAAAGATCATCGCCGAGCGCCGCATCCCCCATGACGAGGGTGTGCTCGCGAAAACGATCCAGGAATTGCTCGGGCTCGGCGCCGAACTGGTGATCGTGTTCGGCGCTTCGGCCATTGCCGATCGCCGCGACGTGATTCCTGCCGCAATCGAGCAGGTCGGCGGCGTCATCGAACATTTCGGCATGCCGGTGGACCCGGGCAACCTGCTGCTGATCGGTCGCGCCGGCGGCGTCCCGGTGCTGGGCGCGCCGGGCTGCGCGCGCTCGCCGGTGGAGAACGGGTTCGACTGGGTGCTGATGCGCCTGCTTGCCGGCATCAAAGTGACGCGCGCGGATCTGGTCGGCATGGGCGTCGGCGGGTTGCTGATGGAAATCGTGACGCGCCCGCAACCGCGCCTGCCGGTGGCCACCGACGGCAACCGCAACGTCGCCGCCGTCATTCTCGCCGCCGGCCGCTCGACGCGCATGGGCGGGCCGAACAAGCTGCTCGCCGAACTCAACGGCAAGCCGCTGGTGCGCATCGTGGCCGAGCAGGCGGTGGCCTCAAAGGCCGGCAGCGTCACGGTGGTGACGGGTCATCAGGCCGCAGAGGTCGAAAAGGCGCTGGCCGGGCTCAAGGTGACCTTTGTGCGCAATCCGGATTTTGCCGAGGGTCTCGCGACGTCGGTGAAGGTCGGCATCGCCGCGATTCCGAAGGACGCCGACGGCGCGGTGGTGTGCCTCGGCGACATGCCGCTGATCGACGCGCGGTTGATCGATCGCCTGATCGCGGCCTTTGCGCCGGATCGCGGCCATCTCATCGCGGTGCCCGTCAGCGACGGCCGCCGCGGCAATCCCGTGTTGTGGTCGCGTCGGTTCTTCGGCGAGTTGATGACACTGGACGGTGATATCGGCGCGCGGCATCTGATCGCGAAGCATGCAGAGGCCGTTGCTGATGTGCCTGTGGAAGGCGCCGGCGCGTTCCTCGACATCGACACGCCGCAGGCGCTGGCGGATGCGCGTAGCGGCTAGCCGTGCGTCGTCCCCGCGAACGCGGGGACCCATAACCCCTGAAGCCAGTGGTGGACGAAGGCATTGCCGCGTGACAATACCGCGACTTCACGGCTTATGGGTCCCTGCGTTCGCAGGGACGACTTGCACCGCTACTACATTCACCAAGTTGAAACGCCCCTTCGGTAGTGTCCTCTGCGTTGCACCTCGGGGGAGGGGAATTTGTCGTCGACCATTACCGCGCGTCTTTGCGCGATCATTACCGCCGTCTGCATCTGGGGAAGCGCATCATCGGCGCCTGCTGTCGCCGCCGGCGCGCTGGCGATCGGCAAATGCGGCGCCTATGGCCAGGCCTTTGACAAGTCCGCCTCCGGCCTCGCGATGGCCGCGGCCAAGAAGCAGTGCAAGGGCGAGTGCACCGCCGTGGCGATGAACCGGGCCTGCGCGGCCTTTGCCGTCGACATGGCAAATCCCTGCGGCGCGCACGGCTATGCGGTGGCGCCGCGGATTTCCAGCTCGCTCAACGAGGCGACGCGCAGATGCTACGAGTTCGGCGGCAAGCAATGCGTCATTCGCGCCTGGGCCTGTGACGCCAAGGGCTAGTCCGCTCAATCTTCGAAAAACGGCGCACGCAGTGGCCGGATCGTCAGCCCGAAGCGGGCATACAGTCCCTCGCGCTGAAAATTGTCTTGGACATGACCTGCCGCGGCCGACCATTCGAATTGTCCGGTCCGCAGCCCGGTGATGTGGGCGCCGAACCGGGTCTGCTGGCTGAAAAAGTCGTTGGACAGTGCGGCCTCGGGCCCGACCCAGAACCAGTCGTACAGCCGCCATCCCGCGGCGATGCGCGTGTTGTAGCCGTTGTCGATGGTGGTGGCAGACAGCGCCGTTTGCAGCATCAGGAAGCGCGTCGCCTCAAACCACGCATCGATGGTTCCGCGGACGCCGATATTGGAGCGCCACTTCTTCGGAGCGTTGTTGATGAACAGCAGGTCGGTCTCACCATCGAAACCGGCAAGCATCTGCAGTTCGAGGCCTCCGATGTGAATCATGTAGCCCGGCAGAACATGACCACGCGTGATCTGGGTGTCGTAGTTGCGATACCCGTCGGTATAGCGCTCGAAGCCTTCCGACACGAAGAACCGCATGATGAAGCCGTCTCTGTCGAAGCCATTGGCCGCCCATTGCACCACGCCATGCGCGCCGACGCTCCAGGACGTCACGTCGAGGCCCGCATGGTAGATCAGCCGATCGGGCATGCCGCCGCTGAGGAAATCGAAGGTCGGTCGCTGGATGGATATCCGGGTGTCGAACAGCGTAGACCAGAACGAGGAATCCGCGGCGGGGATGATCTGGACGTCGAAATCGTCCATGTCCCGCGCCGCCACGCTGCGCAACCCGATGGTCCCGCCGGTGATTGCGGCAGCCAGGCATGCCGCGCGAATTAGCCGCTCCCAACGCATCGAGCCCCCACCCAACGCAACAGAGACACAACAACAACAAACGCAACTTAAGGTAGATTAATACTGTGGCTAACCGGGTGTCCAGTGTGGAAAAGCGGGCGGCTGAAAAAATCCTCAGGCTGCGATTGAAACAGATGACGGTGCTACGTCAGCCGTTCGATCAGCGCCATCGCGCCGGCGGGCGCGCGCACCTTGGCTTCATGGATCACATAGGCAAACACGTCGCGCGGCGCCTTCCCGGGCTTGGCGTCGTCGACGCGGGGCAGGTCGGTCGGCTCGGCCCCGGAGGCCCAGGCTTCGAAACGCCGGGCCCAGGCATCGAGCGCCTTGGGCGGGTAGGCGGTCTTGATGGTGTCCTCGCCCTTCTGCAGCCGCAGATACACGAAGTCGCCGGTCACGTCGGCAATGGCCGGGAAGGTGGCATGTTCGGAGAACACGACGGGCGTGTTGAACTTGCGCAGCAAGGTCACGAAGTCCGGCACGCGAAAACTGTCGTGGCGGACCTCGACCACGTGGCGAAGCTTGCGGCCGTCGATCTCCTGCGGCAGCAATTCGAGAAAGGCGCCGAAGTCGGCTTCGTCGAATTTTTTCGTTGGGGCGAATTGCCACAACACCGGGCCAAGTTAGTCGCCGAGTTCGAGCACGCCGGAGTCGTAGAACCGCTACACGCTGTCGCCGGCTTCGGCAAGCACGCGGCGGTTGGTCGCGAAGCGCGGACCCTTCAGCGAGAACATGAAGTCGTCCGGCACCTCGCCGGCCCATTTGCGGAAGCTCTCGGGCTTCTGCGAGCCGTAATAGGTGCCGTTGATCTCGATCGAGGTCAGCTTCGACGCGGCATAGGCCAGCTCTTTCGCCTGGGTCAGCTTCTCGGGATAGAACACCCCGCG
>JBEVEC010000132.1:0-12845 GCA_040512975.1 Tardiphaga sp.
TCCGGGAGTGACGAGGCCATGATCGCATTCCGCGCGATGTTGTTCGACTGCTCGCCGGCCTGCATCACGCAGCCCATGATGACGTCCTCGACCTGATCCGGCGCAGCACCGGAGCGTGCGACCAGCGAATCGAGCACCGAGGCGGCGAGGTCGGCGGGATGCCAACCGGAGAGGCGGCCTCCTTTGCGACCGCCAGCGGTGCGTGCAGCGGCGACGATATAGGCCTCGGCCATGCGCTCTCTCCCCGTTTTTGTTTATTTTCGCGACTTGTTTTGGTGGTGGATTAAAATGATTGCACGAAGCTTAGTCAATCGCTCAATTAACTCTTGAGCTGTCGCGTCTGATGAGGTTATGTGCGCGCGTAATGACACCGAGTTCGAACCCCGCCACTGTCAGCCGCGTCGCCGTCGTCAAGAATGCGACGGCCGACAAGCTGTTGGTCGCGGCTAGCGAGCTGATGATCGCCAGCAACTCCATCGAAGTGTCGCTGAGCGAGATCGCGCAGCGCTCGGGGGTCAATGCGGCGCTGGTGAAATATCATTTCGGCAACAAGGACGGGCTGCTGCTGGCGCTACTGGCGCGCGATGCCGCCACCGAAATGACCAACCTCGATTACCTGATGGCGCAGCCGATCTCGGCGACCGCCAAGCTGCGGCTGCACATCGCCGGGGTCATCAGGGCCTATCACCAGTTTCCCTACATGAACCGGCTGATCCATTTCCTGCTGCATGAAAGCAGCCAGAATGCCGCCGACGAGGTCTCGAAATTCTTCATCGGGCCGCTGCTCGATTTCCATCGCCGCCTGCTCAGGGAAGGCGAGGAGGCCGGCGAATTCCGCAGCGTCGATCCAGTGCTGTTCTACACCAGCCTGATCGGTGCCTGCGATAACCTGTTCTTCAGCCGCGATGCGATGTCCCGGGCCACCGGCGTCGGTCCCGTCACGGATGAAGTCTGCCGCGACTATGTCGCGCATCTGGAGGTCATGATGCTGAACGGGATCCTGACCAGCGGCAACATGAAATAAACGACAGGCCGGTCAACGGCCGAAATACAAGACGTCACGAGCTAAGAAGAAACGGCCAAGGACGCGCGTAGTAAAACAAGAAAAGTCGGGAAACGCCCAAGGAGCCTCATTCAAGACCAAGAGCTCCAAACTACAAAAACAACAGCTTTCGGAATTCAGACAGGAAGCGCCCAAGGATTTTGACCAGGCGGACTCGCAAAGAGCCGTTCGACAACAATCAAAACGATCAGGAAACGCCCAAGGAAAGGCTCCCTCCATGCAGCTGCAAGACGTCGCGGTCTTCATCACCGGCGGTGGCTCGGGGCTTGGCGCGGCGACGGCGCGGGCGATGGCCGCGAAGGGCGCCAAGGTCGCGGTGTTCGACCGCGCGCAGGATAATGCCGAAACGGTTGCCGCCGAGATCAAGGGCATCGCCACCGTCGGCGACGTTACCAGCGAAGAGCAGGTCAAGGCAGCGCTCGCCAAGGCCGCCGCCGCGCACGGCACTGCGCGCGTGCTGGTGAACTGCGCCGGCATCGGCGGCTCGCAGCGCATCGTCGGCAAGCACGGCGTCTATCCGCTCGAAAAATTCACCAATGTGATCATGGTCAACCTGATCGGCACCTTCAATTGCCTCCGTCTGTTCGCCGAGCAACTGGTGACGCAGGAGCCGATCGGCGAGGAGCGCGGCGTCATCATCAACACCGCCAGCGTGGCTGCCTATGAAGGCCAGATCGGCCAGATCGCCTATGCGGCCTCCAAGGGCGGCGTGGTCGGCCTGACGCTGCCGGCGGCGCGCGACCTCGCCTCGCAAAAAATCCGCGTCAACACCATCGCGCCTGGCTTGTTCCTGACGCCGCTGTTGATGGGCCTCAACGAAGAAGCCCGTGCCAGCCTCGGCGCGCAGGTGCCGCACCCCGCGCGTCTCGGTGACGCCTCGGAATACGGCAACCTCGCCGTCCACATGGTCGAGAACCCGATGCTGAACGGCGAGACCATCCGCCTCGACGGCGCCATCCGCATGGCGCCGCGCTAGCGGCCAGGGAGATCGCGATGAATTTCGATTTCTCCGACGAACAGAAACAACTCCGCGACGAAGCGAGACGTTTTCTATCGGAAAGATGCCCGCCGAAGGCGGTGCGCACGGTGATCGACGGTGCGGCGCCCCATGACCGCGAGCTGTGGAAGGGCCTGGCCCAGATGGGCTTTCTCGGCGTCGCGATCCCGGAAAATTACGGCGGGTCGGGCGCAGGCTATCTAGAGCTCTGCGTGATTGCCGAGGAAATAGGGCGCGCGCTGGCGCCGGTGCCGTTCTCGTCCACGGTCTATCTCGCCGCTGAAGCGCTGCTGCTGGCCGGCTCCGAGGCGCAGAAGCAGAAGTGGCTGCCGGCGATTGCGCAGGGCCACGCCATCGGCACGCTGGCGATGGTCGAGCGATCGGGACATCCACCGAGGCGGTCGATGAAGGTGACGGCCGACAACGGCGTGCTCAACGGCAGCCTGATGCCGGTGCCCGACGGCGCCATCGCCGATTTCGCCGTCGTCGTCGCGCACGCGATTGAAAGCGACACCGGCACCGCCCTGTTCCTTGTCGACCTCACCGGCGAGGGCATCGAGACCAGGACGCTGACCTCGATCGATCCGTCGCGCAACCAGGCGGAGATCACCTTCACCAATGTCAAGGCCGAACCGCTCGGCGCGATCGACGATGATGGGATGATCATTGAGCAGTTGCTCGACCGCGCCGCGGTGTTGACCGCGTTCGAACAGGTCGGCGGTGCCGATCGCGCGCTGGAAATGGGCCGCGACTACGCACTGGACCGCATCGCTTTCGGCCGCCAGATCGGCTCGTTCCAGGCGATCAAGCATATGCTGGCCGACATGTATGTCTCGGCCACGCTGACGCGGTCGAACTGCTATTACGGCGCCTGGGCGCTGTCGACCAACGCCGCCGAATTGCCCGAAGCCGCGGCCACCGCGCGCATCAGCGCGACACAGGCTTTCCAGCACTGCGCGAAGAACAACATCCAGGTGCATGGCGGCATGGGTTTTACGTGGGAATTCGATTGTCATCTGTACTACCGCCGCGCCAACGCGCTGGCGGTGGGGCTCGGCTCTTTGTCCTATTGGGAAAAGCAGCTGGTCAATTGCCTGCGCAGCAAGAACGCCGCTTAGTCTTCGTAGGATGGATAGAGCGCCATGAACTTCGACGACACGCCCCAGGAAGCCGAATTCCGCAGCCTCGCCCGCGCCTGGATCGCCGCCAACGCACCCAGGCAATACGAGGACGAACTCAGGAAAGCCGCGCTTGGCCGCATCCAATTGCGCTCGGCCAATATCCTCGAAGTCGCAAAAGCCTGGCAGAAAAAGAAGGCCGAGGCCGGTTGGGCGGTGCCGCACTGGCCGAAGGACTATGGCGGCCGCGGCGCGTCGCCGATCGAGCGGGTGATCTGGCAGCAGGAGGAGGGCGTGTTCGGCAAGCTGGGTGCGCTGTTCATCATCGGCCACGGCATGTGCGGTCCGACCATGATGGCCTATGCGTCGGAGGAGCAGAAGCGGCATTACCTGCCGCCGCTGGCGTCGGGTGAGCATATCTGGTGTCAGCTGTTCTCCGAGCCGGCCGGCGGCTCCGACGTCGCGGGATTGCGCACCCGCGCGGAGAAGGACAGCGAGGGTTGGGTCATCAACGGCCAGAAGATCTGGACCTCCGGTGCGCATTATTCCGACTACGGCATCCTCATCACCCGCACCGATCCCAATGTGCCCAAGCACAAGGGTCTCACCATGTTCTTCCTGGACATGAGAAGCCCCGGCGTCGAGATCAAGCCAATCAAGCAGGCCAATGGCCAAGCCGAATTCAACGAGGTGTACTTCACCGACGTGCGCATTCCCGATGCGCAGCGTCTGGGCGCCGTCGGCGACGGCTGGAACGTGTCGCTCACCACGCTGATGAACGAGCGCATGGCCATCGGCGCCAACATGGCGACGGGCTTTCCGGAATTGTTCGAGTTCTGCAACGGGCTGATGCTCGATGACGGCCTGGCCATCGACGACGCCGCGGTGCGGACGAAACTTGCTCACTGGGCGGTGCGCGCCAGCGGCCTCAAATACACAAGCTTCCGCGCCATCTCAGCGCTGTCCCGGGGCGAGCGGCCGGGGCCGGAAAACTCCATCGGCAAGCTGGTGGCGGGCTCCATGCTGCAGGACATCGCGAGCTACGCGCTTGATCTGCAGGGCGCAGCCGGCGTGCTCAACGGCCCCGACGACGCCGCAGCCGCCGGCAAGTTCCAGGCGATGCTGCTGCGCTCGCCGGCCACCCGCGTCGAAGGCGGCACCGACGAGATTTTGCGCAACATCATCGCCGAACGCGTGCTGGGATTGCCCGGCGACATCCGCGTCGACAAGGATGTGCCGTTCAACCAGATTCCAACGCGGGGGCGGTGATTGTCTTGCTGCCCTCTCACCTTGTGGGAGAGGGTGGCCGCACGAAGTGCGGACGGGTGAGGGGTGCCGCAAAGGCAGCCTTTTGCCGCTATCTCTCATCCGTCACGGCCTTCGGCCGTGCCACCTTCTCCCACAAGGGGAGAAGGAAGAGCGCACCACATTGAGGCTTCATGACCACACCGATTGCCACTCTCGAATCCCTCCTCGCCTCCCGCTACTCCTGCCGCGCCTACAAGCCCGATCCTGTGCCGCGCGCTACCATCGACCACATCCTCGCCGCTGCCCAACGCACCGCCTCCTGGTGCAACAGTCAGCCGTGGCAGGTGACGATTACCTCAGGCGAAGCCACGACCAAATTCCGCGACACGCTGTATCCGGTCGCCGCCGCCGGCACACCGCCATCCGGTGACTTCGACTTCCCGCGCGAATATCGCGGCGTCTATCTCGACCGCCGCCGCGAGAGCGGTTTCCAGCTCTACAACACCCTGGGCATCGCGCGCGGCGACAAGGCCGCCTATGCGCAGCAGGCGCTGCAGAACTTCAATTTCTTCGGCGCGCCGCATGTCGCCATCGTCACCTCGGACGAGGCGCTCGGCGTCTATGGCGCGGTGGATTGCGGCGGCTATGTCGGCAATTTCATGCTGGCGGCGCAGGCGCTCGGCGTCGCCACGGTGCCGCAGGCGGCGCTGGCGTTTCACGCAGGCGTGGTGCGCAAGCATTTCGGCTTGGGTGATGATCGCCGCGTGGTGTGCGGGATCTCGTTCGGGTTTGCGGACGAGGAGAACAAGGTGAACAGCTATCGCACCAGCCGGGCGGCGCTGGGCGATGTGGCGACGTTCGTGTAGTAGGGTTGCGGCCACCCACGTCGTCCCCGCGCAGGCGGGGACCCATAACCCCTGAGCTCAGTGAGGAAGCAAGGCGTCGGCCGCACTGCCTGATATGCGAGTCCTCGGCGTATGGGTCCCCGCCTGCGCGGGGACGACCTGGGGAGGGAGCGCGTCTTAGAACCGCGGCGCACGCTTCTCCGCAAACGCCTTCGTGCCTTCCTTGATCTCGTCGCCACGCATGCTGTCGCGCGCGCGCTGGTCCGCCGCCGCTTCATCCAGCTCGCCGCGCGCAAACTCGTTGATGGCGCGCTTCATGCCACGCATCGCGATCGGCGCGTTGCCGGCGAGGATCGTGGCCAGCCGGTCGACCTCTTCGTCCAACGCCTCAACCGGCACCATGGCGGTGAGATAGCCGATGCGTAGCAGCTCCGGTGCTTCGAGTTTCTGCGCGGTCAGGAACAGCCGCTTGGCGTTGTCGACGCCGAGCCGCGTCACGTAGCGTTTGATGCCGCCTTTGTAATAATGCAGCCCGAGCCTTGCCGCCGGCATGAACATCTCGCAATTGTCGACGCCGATGCGGAAGTCGCAGGCCAGCGCCAGGTCCGTGGAGCCGCCATAGACGCCGCCATTGAGCCGGCAGATGGTCGGCAGCGGCAGGTCCTCCAGCCGGTTGGCCACCGCCTCGAAGGCGGAGCCGGACGTCCCCTCGGCGGCCGGCTTCGGCGCGCCGGCCTGCGCTGCTCCGGCGGCGCGTTCGGAAATGGCGTTGAGGTCGAAGCCGGCGCTGAAGGCGCGGCCGGTGCCGGTCAGAATCAGCACGCGCACGGCCGGATCGGCCTCGACGCTGTCGAACAACGCCATCAGCGTGTCCAGGTCCAGTTGGGATAGCCGATTGAGCTTGGCCGGCCGGTTCAGCCGGATGGTGGCGCGGCCATCCGCGACGGTCAGGACCGGGATGGATGGCTCGCCCTCATGCGCCGCTGCGGCGCCCGTCGTGTCCGGCATATCGATCTCCTTGCAAATGTCGGCCGGACCGTGCCCGCGCCACCCCGGCACGTCAATGTGACGGCGGCGAGGGTCACTGCTGCGTGATGATGTAGGCTGAAACTGCGTCAGGATCGACTATATTGCGCGTTGATCGGCCGGGACGGACCGCAGGCAACTTGCGGTCGTTACACGGCATCCAGGAATTTGGTTGGCTCCCATGGACATGACCCACCTCCAGCACGCCGGCGCCGCCTTCGCCACGATCTTCGTGGTCGCCACCTGCACCATGCGGACGATGATCCCGCTGCGCGTGTTCGGCATCCTCACCAATGTGATCCTGATCGCGATCTCGCTCCCGACCCACAATTATCCCACCCTGGTGCTGCACGCCGTGCTGCTGCCGCTCAACGCCTACCGGCTGCACCAGATGCTGCAGCTGGTGCGCGACGTGAAGAAGTCGGTGAATTCGGACCTGTCGATGGAATGGCTGAAGCCGTTCATGACCGAGCGCCATTGCCACGCGGGTGAGGCGCTGTTCTACAAGGATGAGAAGGCCGAGGACATGTTCTACATCGTGTCGGGCCGCTATCGCCTGGTGGAGTCGGAGATCGAACTGCCCGTCGGCGCCATCGTCGGCGAATTCGGCATGCTGTCGCCGACCAACGAGCGCACCCAGACGCTGGAATGCATCGAGGCCGGCACCGTGCTGTCAGTCAGCTATCGCCAGGTCGAGGAGCTCTACGTGCAAAATCCGGAATTCGGCTTCTTTTTCCTGCGCCTTGTAAGCGCGCGGCTGTTCCAGAACATCGACACGCTGGAGGCGCGGCTGGCGCAGCACGACCGCGCCGCCGGGATGCCGATGGCGGCGCAGCCGGCCTGAACCCAAGGACGTCAAAGTGGCAGGCTTCATCACCGTCATCCGCGCGACACTGGCCGAAATGGCCGGTCGTGACGACGTCACGCCAGCCGTGCTGCCACCCGGGATTCCCGACGCGGTGCAGCCGGTGGCGCGCGACGGCGCGGCGCTGCTGGTGGACTATCAGGGGCCGAAATACGCGCAGCTCTATTGCGACCGGCTGCGCCGATTCGTCGGACGGCGCGGCGTCGACGACGAGCTGTTTTGCGAGATTGCAGAGTTGCTGGCCGTGCGCATGAGCTATCTCGACGCGATCCGGATCGCACAGCTCAAGCTGCAGGAGCCCGTCAGCCGCGGCCGTCCGCCGGTGGTCGATATCAGGCGTTTCCGGCTCGACGAATTGGTGTCGGCGTTGCCGGAAATTGTCGGCGAACCGCTGATGTGGACGCTGGATTGCATCAGCTGCTCGCATCGCACGGTGCCGATCCGCTTCTCCGCCGCGAACAGATGGGGCGTCGGTCGGCTGCGGATCGAAGCCTCGTTGCGGCGCTGGCGGCCGCTCTCGGTGCGCTACGCCGGCGAGCGCGATTGGGTCGCGCGTTGGCTGCACATGGTCGATCGCGCCATCACAAGGCGGCCCGACGCCACCCGCGCCATCCTGCAGACGGCCACCATGATCGAGGGCTACGGCACCGGCTATCGCCACGGCATGGCCGCCTGGCACCAGATCGTCGACGGGCTGGTCAAGCCGGCGCTGGACGGCACGCTGCCGATCGCCGACCTTTCAGGCGCAATCGCGCGGGCGAGGGCCGTGCCGCGCGACCCCAAGGGCGACCAGCTGCGCAAGGCGATCGGGGATATTCGCGCGCACGTCGTGTTGACGTGATGGCCGGCGGAGGCGGGCGTATGATTTATCGGAAGGAAGCGGCGGTTTGCAGGTTCCGCGACGTGCAATCGCGAAATCCGGATGTCATAATCGGCGTCGTGATTGGATTTCGGATGCGCTGCCTGCGGCCGCAGGACCGGTGAAGAGGACGTCAGCTTGTCGTTTCCCGCAATGTCGTCGTCGGTTTCGCTGGGCGGACTTGTCGGCTGGATGCTGGTCCTCACGGTCAAACACGTGGCCGCGGACTTCTTTCTGCAGACCAACTGGATGGCGAAGGGCAAGGACCGCAGGACCGGCTGGGCGCTGCCACTGTTGGCGCATTGCGCCGTTCACGGCATGCTGACCACCGTCCTGGTCGCTGCCGCGCATCCCAGCCTGTGGTTTCTCGGGCTGGTGGATTTCGCCATCCACATCACCATCGACCGCATCAAGGGCATCCTGGCGTCCCATGGCGGTGTGACCCTGGGGCACCGCTGGTTTTGGTGGCTGATCGGTATCGATCAGGCGTTGCATCACCTGACCGACTTTTTCCTGGCCGTCTTCATCGTCGCCAATGCCTGATGTTAAACCCTAGGTTCCAACGCGGCGAAAATGCGGCGCCGGCTTGCATATTTAAGGGCGGAGTTCAATAGTGCCATCCTGGCATTAATGCTGTTGGTTAACCGCGCGTTAGCAAATTGGGCCGCATCCTCTGCATCGAGGAGAACGCACCCATGTGGTCCAGCCGCCAAGCTTTCGAAAACGATTTTTGCCCGGTCAAAGAGGACCTGCTCGGGGCAATGTATCGCGCCAACGAGAACGGTCTGTCGCTGCTGGTGGAGAGCGTCTCGTCGGACGTCCGCGCCATGCTGGCGCTGTTCTGCTACCGCCGCAGCCATCTGCACGGCCTGGCGATCTCGATCGCCGCAAGCTGCAGCGAGCGCGAACTGGTCGAATTCGGCGGCCGCGTCGGCTCGGCGCTGTATGCCCTGTCGCACGAGGCTGTCACCGCGCGGCCGGCAACGCCGTCGGCCTATAGCAGCCGCAAGGCGATCACACTGTCGACCAAGCCGCTGTCAACACTGGCACCGATGGACGATCTCGACGACGAACTGGACGACGCGCCGATCGCCCACGCCATCACGGCCTAAATTTTTCCTTACCCTCCCCTGGAGGTGGGTAAGTTAGAGTACCGGCAGCCCGTGCCGGCGTCGCGCCATGGCGCATTCCGGGTCGCCGGGCAGACACGTTCGGCACACGTCCGGCCGGATCGCATAGATCCCGCACGCCGTGGCTTCGCCGACCTTGCCGGTCAACGCCGAGCAGCGGTCGCCTTCGCACCGCATCCCCGACAAACGATCATTGACCAATTCCGGCGGGATCAGGTCCAGCTCCGCATCTTCCTCGATGGTAAAACGGGGCCAGTTGCTGGAATAGGAGCAGCACGCACCGCAGGCCTGACAGGGGCTGGCGGTGTCCAATGGGGTGGCAAGCGAAACGGTCATCGCCCCTTTGTAGCGCGATTGGCGGGCAGGATACAGGCTTGCGACGCCGCCGTCGGCTCCGGCCGAGGCTCCCATTTCAGGGTCTTCCGCCATCTGGCCCGCAAGGTTTCCCGGCGCTCCGGGTATTTTTCATCCAAAAACACCGCTTCGATCGCGCGGTCGGTGCGGAAAGTCCGAAAGTCCGCGCGCAACTCGCACCACGCCGCCAGCAGGCGGACGGCCTCGAGATAGCCGACGGCGATCGGCCACACGACGCGGTCGCTGTCGCGCCCGCCCTCGTCCCGGTAGCGCAGCCGGACCTTCTTGCCGGCATGGATGTGCGCGCGCATCTGCGCCATGTCGACGCTGTCCAAGGTGCCCTGAAGGTCCGGGCGGACGCGGCTTGCCGGTTCCAGAACGAAGGGACGCAGCCGCTCGGGGACGGTGTCGGCGACTTTCGCGATGAGATCCTGCGCCGCCCTGGCCAGGCTCGCATCGGCGTGCCCCATCACCCATTGCGCGCCGAGCACGGCGGCCTCGATCTCATCGGGCGTCAGCATCAAGGGCGGCATGTCGAAACCGCGTTCGAGGACGTAGCCCATGCCGGCCTCGCCGCGGATCGGCACCCGCTGCGCCATCAGCGTTGCGATGTCGCGATAGACCGTGCGTTTCGAGGTCTCGAGCTCGGCAGCGATGGCATCCGCCGTCAACGGTTTTCGCGCGCGTCGCAGCACCTGGATGATCTGAAACAGACGGTCGGCACGTCGCATGGAGAAGTCTCATTCGAATCGGTTTTTCCGGGATCGGCGGTTCGATGCTGACACCATGGTGGCAGCAGGGGGACACTAGCTTGCCCCCATCGCACACCGATGTCGGAGCACTTCATGATTACCCTCTATGGCGCAAAGGCAGGCTTCGGCTTGCCACAGATCAGTCCGTTCGTCACCAAGACGGAGGTCCAGCTCAAAATGGCAGGGCTGGACTACGAGACGCGATGGGCTGCGCCGCAGGCCTCGCCGAAGGGACAGGTGCCGTTCATCGAAGACGACAACGAACGCATCGCAGACTCCACTTTCATCCGCGCGCATATCGAGCGCAAATACGGCTTCGACTTCGACGAAGGTCTCGACGCCGCGCAGCGCGCCCAGGCCTGGGCGATCGAGCGCATGGTCGAGCAACACATCTACTGGTCGCTGGTGGGCGGGCGGTGGCTCGACGACGCCAATTTCGCCAAGGGGCCGGCGCATTTTTTCGACGATGCACCCGCCGGGCAGCAACAGGCCATCCGCGACGGCGCGCGTGCCGCGGTCACCAGCAATCACCGCATCAACGGCCTTGGCCGGCACGCGCCCGACGAGGCGCTCGTGCTTGCGTCGCGTTCGCTGGATGCGCTTTCGGCCCTGCTCGGAGGCAAGCTCTATCTGATGGGCAACACGCCGTGCGGCGCCGACGCAACGGCTTTCGCGGTGCTGGCCGGACTGACGACGCCGTTCTTCGATACGCCGCAGCGGCGACACGCGCTGACGCTCGACAACCTGACCAGATACGTCGAGCGCAACATGGAGCTGTTCTATCCGGACCACGCCTGGGCGCCGCGCCAGGCCTGCTTATCACCGGCTTAGTGCGAGGGATCGGACTGGCCCTTCAGCCGGGCCAGCTCCGATTCCAGTTCGGCGATCCGCGCATCCCGTGAGGCCAGCGCCGCGGCGACATCCGCCGCATCGAATTTCTGCGGGATGTGTTGCGGGCAGTTGGTGTCCCACGCGGCGATGGCGAATACGATCGCCTGCTCGGGACGCGCTTTGTAGCCCTGCGGCATCAGTGATGCGAGCAGGGCGGCGTCATCCTCGACCACCCGCGCGGTGCCCCACAACTTCACGCGCCGGCGATGCGCGTAATCCATGATGAAGATGTTTGCCTTGGGGTTTTCGGCGAGGTTGCCCTGGGTGATGAACTGCTGGTTACCGCCGTAATCGGCGAAGGCCAGCGTGTGCGGGTCGAGCACTTTGATAAACCCCTTCGGGCCGCCGCGGTGCTGCATGTAGGGTTGGCCGTCGGCGCTGGCGGTGGCCAGGAACACGCTGTTGGTCTCGGCGAGGAACGCGGCGAGATTGTCATCGACCTCGGAACGCCAGCCGCCGTTTCGTTCGACGCGCGCATAGGCTTCGCGCGATCCCTTGCGGGTCTGGATGGCCTTGACCGAAGACGTGAAGGCGACGTCGCTGGTGGGCATATGGATGTCGGACATGGTGCGACCTTTCGACAGGGAGGCCTTGCTCCCGGTGGGCTTAAAATAGGTCGCACCCCGAAGGGCAACAATTGCATCCATTGACACTTCATTATTGCAGATTATGAAATGCCGGCATGGACCGGCTCGAAGCCATGACGGCCTTCGTCGCGGTGGCAGACCTCAAGGGGTTTGCCCCCGCCGCGCGAAAACTCGGCCTGTCGCCGTCCGTGGTGACGCGCCTGGTGGCGATGCTGGAAGATCGGCTCGGCGCCCGCCTGCTGCAGCGGACCACGCGCTCGGTGATGCTGACCGATGTCGGCGCCCGCTTTCTGGAGCGCGCCCGGCAGATCCTCGCCGATGTCGGCGAAGCCGAGGGCGCGGCGCAGGCGGAGCGGACCCAGCCCACCGGCCGCCTGGTGGTGTCGGCGCCGGTCGGGTTCGGCCGCATCCATGTCACGCCGCTGATGTCCGCCTATCTGCAGCGCTATGCGGATGTGGCGGGCGAGTTGCGGCTCAGCAACCGCATCGTCAATCTGATCGACGACGGCGTCGACGCCGCGGTGCGGATCGGCCATCTCGCCGACTCCTCGCTGGTGGCGCGCCATCTCGGCAGCATGCGGCGCATCGTGGTCGCCGCGCCCGAGTATCTGGCGCAACGCGGCACGCCGAAGACGCCGCAGGCCGTGGCGGAGCACGACACCATCCAGTTCGGCAATGCGGCCCTGCCGCCGGAATGGCCCTTCCTCGTGGACGGGCAGGACATCCGCGTGGCCCATGCGCCGCGCTTCACCACCAACATCGCGGACGCCGCGATCTGGCACGCCGAGCGCGGCGGCGGGCTGACCTGCGTGCTGGCCTATCAGGCCGCCGACGCACTGGCCGCAGGGCGGCTCAAGACCGTGCTTGCGAAATTCGAACAGCCGGCGCTGCCGATCCATATTGTCTATCCGACCTCGCGGCTGCTGTCGGCGAAGGTGCGGGCGTTCGTCGATCTGGCCGTCGAGACCTGCCAATGGGACTTCGGCGGGAGCACAGCCGCTGTCGTCCCCGCGAAGGCGGGGACCCATAACCCCTGAGGTCTGTGGCAAGGAACAGCATCGCCCCACCCAAATGCCGAAAGCTCACGGCGTTTGGGTCCCCGCCTTCGCG
>JBEVEC010000152.1:0-6840 GCA_040512975.1 Tardiphaga sp.
CAGTCAGGACCTTCCGATGTCATTCCGTTTCACACGCGCCCTGCTGCTCG
This sequence comes from Tardiphaga sp., assembly GCA_040512975.1. GTDB lineage: Bacteria > Pseudomonadota > Alphaproteobacteria > Rhizobiales > Xanthobacteraceae > Tardiphaga. The sequence continues at coordinate 51 of JBEVEC010000152.1, forward strand.
GCAGCGCCGCGCTCGGCTGCAGCAGCCTTCCCGACGTCGCATGGGCGCAGACCCAGCTTCCCGCCGCGGAAGTCACCGCGCCGAGCCCCATCGTCCGCCACAAGCCGGTGGTGCCGACCCGCGCCCATGTCCATGTCACCCGCGCTGCACCGAACCGCGCGCCCGTGCCGGTCGAGGCCGAGCCGGCGCCCGCGGCGGCGCCGCTGCAGGGCGAATTGCCCGTGGTGACCGACCAGTTCGCCACGGTCACAGTGGTGCCGTCGGACGAACTGCGCCGCTCCGCCGGCGCGACCCTCGGCGACGTACTGTTCTCAAAGCCCGGCATCACCGGATCAAGCTTCGCGCCCGGCGCGTCGAGCCGGCCGATCATCCGCGGCCTCGACGTCAACCGCGTCGGCATCGTCGAGAACGGCACCGGCGCCGGCGGCGCCTCCGATCTCGGAGAGGATCACTTCGTGCCGGTCGACCCGCTGTCGACCAACCAGATCGAGGTGGTGCGCGGCCCCGCCGCGCTGCGTTACGGCTCGACCTCGATCGGCGGCGTTGTCTCGGCGACCAACAACCGCATCCCCGACGCGCTGCCGCCCTGCGCCGTCGCGCCGGCCTTCCAGAGCTACGGCCTGCCCGCCAAGGCGCCGGCCGCCAATCTTGCTGCTGCGAACTGCATGAACGCGGAAACCCGCACCTCGGTCAGCTCGGCCGATCGCGGCGTCGACGGCGCCATATTGCTCGATGCCGCCGGCGGCAATGTCGCCGTACATGCCGACGTGGCCGGCCGCCATGCCTCGGATTACAGCATCCCGAGCTACCCCTATCTCACCGAACCCGGTCGCGCGGTGAACGGCCGCCAGCCGAACTCCGCGACGCAGACCGACGGCGTGTCGATCGGTGCGTCGTATTTCTTCACCGGCGGCTATTTTGGTGCGGCGATCACGCAGAACGATGCGCTGTATCACATTCCCGGCCTCGACGGCGCCGATCACCAGACCCGGATCGACGCGCACCAGACCAAGATCACCGCCAAGGGCGAGTACCGTCCGGACTCCGCGGCGATCGAAGCCGTGCGCTTCTGGGCCAGCGCCACCGACTATCGCCACAACGAGATCGGCCTTGCCGACGTCAACGACCCCACCACCGACGGCGTGCGCCAGACCTTCACCAACAAGGAGCAGGAAGCCCGCGTCGAGGTGCAGATGATGCCGTTCGACGCCCGCTTCGCTGCTGTGACCACGGCCTTCGGCCTATCGGGCGGCCACCAGGAACTGACCGCGCCGAGCCCCGACAATCCCGGCACGCTGTATAACGGCCTGTGGGATCCGAACAGCAATTCGCGCGTCGCCGGCTATGTCTTCAACGAGCTGAAATTCAGTGACACCACAAAGGCGCAGGTGGCCGGCCGCATCGAGCATGTCGAATTGAACGGCACGACGCCGGACTTCCCGGCGGACTTCCTGCCCAACGGCAGCGCGCAGGTCGCCATCGGCCGCAACCCGTCCTTCACACCGGTGAGCGGCAGCGTCGGCCTGCTGCAGGACCTGCCCGGCAACCTCGTCGCCAGCATCACAGGGCAGTACACCGAACGTGCGCCAAAGGCCGCCGAGCTGTTTTCGCGCGGTGCCCATGACGCCACCGGCACCTTCGACATCGGCAATCCCAAGCTCACCATCGAGACCGCGCAGTCGGTCGAGGTCGGGCTACGCCGGGCCGCAGGCCCGCTGCGCTTCGAGGCCACCGCCTACTACACGAAGTTCAACAACTTCATCTATCGGCGGCTGACCGGCGTGATGTGCGGCGACGACTTCGCCTCCTGCGGGAATGGCGATCCCACCAATGAGGGCCGGCAGGCGGTGTATTCGCAGCGCGACGCCACCTTCCGCGGCGCCGAATTCCAGAGCCAGCTCGATGTCGGGCAGTTTTACGGCGGCACCTGGGGCATTGAGGACCAGTTCGACATCGTCCGCGCCACCTTTGCCGACGGCACCAACGTGCCGCGCATCCCGCCGATGCGCGCCGGTGGCGGGCTATTCTGGCGCGACGCCAACTGGTTGACCCGCATCAACCTGCTGCACGCCTTCGCGCAGAACGACATCGCCCCGATCGGCGAGACGCCGACGCCGGGCTACAATCTGCTGAAAGCGGAAGTGAGCTACAACACCAAGCTCGACCCGCGCAGCTTCGGCGCCAAGGAGATGACATTGGGGCTGGTGGGCAACAACCTGCTCAACGAGAACATCCGCAACGCGTCGTCTTACAACAAGGACGAGGTGCTGCTGCCGGGCCTCGACGTGCGGGCGTTTGCAAATCTGAAGTTCTAGCTGGTCATTCCGGGGCGCAACCGCCGCAAGGCGGTTGCGAACCCGGAATCCTGATCCGGCAAAACAAGAACATCGCAGAACATGCCGGGATTCCGGGTTCGCCCGCAGCTTGCGCTGCGGCCGCCCCGGAATGACGATTTGAGCCTTACGTCCCCGCGGCCCAATCCGGCCGGATCGCCCCGGCAATGCCGGCCGCGGCACCTTCTACCAGCTCCAGCACCAGCAGGCGGTTCTGGTCCACCGGGCCGGGCATCGTGACGGTGCCCTTCGCAATCCGCTTGAAACCAACCCGGCTGTAATAGGGCTCGTCGCCGACCAGCACGACCAGCCGATGCCCCCTGGCGCGGGCCTCGGCGATGGCGCGGTCGAGCAGCTTGCGGCCGATGCCACGGGAACGGAACGGCTGCTCTACCGTCAGCGGGCCGAGCAGCAGCGCCGGGGTTTCGCCGATGCAGATCGGCAGTTGCCGCACCGAGCCGACCAGCAGCGTGCCGACCCGCGCGGTGAAGGACAGGTCGAGCAGATGGCCGATGTGATCGCGCAGCCGGTAGGCCGACAACACATAGCGGCCGGGGCCGAAGGTGCGGGCGGTCAGGCGCTCGATGCTCTGGGCGTCGTTGGCGGTCTCCGCCAGGATGGTCAAGGAGAGGTCATTCATGTCGGGAGGCGGGATAGCATCTGGCGGCGACGCGGTCCATCACGCCCGCCAGGTCGTGCTGATCGGCCGGCCGTCGAGCACTTCGGCCAGCCGCAGCCGGGTGCCCTCGGTGGTGTCGCCTGGCAGCGCGTCCAGGGCAAAGAAGCCGCATTCGGCAATCTCCCGGTTCGGCGCGGGCATGCGCTCCTGGCGGAATTGCCTGACCACATAGACCGCCACGTGATCGCGGATCGAAACGTGGCTGTTGAGATAGATGCCGTGCAGCACCGGCTCGCCGGTGAGCGTGATCAGCCCCTCCTCGCGCAACTCCATGTCGAGCGCCTGCCGAAACGTCTGCCGGACCTCGACCCCGCCGCCGGGCAGATACCAGCCGCTGACATAGGTGTGGCGGACCAGGAACACGCGGTTGTCGGCGTCGAGCACCACGGCGCGCACGCCCAGTGTCATGCCGCGCGCGACGCGGAAATACAGATGGACGACTTTGCGCAAGGCCGGCTCCAGCCGCTGCCGCAATGTCGGTCGAACGGGCTCGGCGGCGTCCACGGGATTCATGCGGGGTCCTTGCGTCCAGGGATGCAGCTTGCCAAAACATCCGGGGATTTCACAGGGAGCAGAGATTGCCGCCGTCCGAAACAACAATCCATCCCGTCGCGACGGCGCGCGCGCGCAGTGACGGTCGGACGCACGGCAGATCAAACAAATGACGGCCTTCACCCTCGCGCATCTGTCCGATCCGCACATCCCGCCGCTGCCGAAGCCGCAATGGCAGGAATTGATCGGCAAGCGGCTGCTCGGTTACATCAACTGGACGCGCAACCGCCATCTTTTTCATCGCCGCGATGTACTGGAAGCCATCGTCGCCGACATGCAGGCGCAGCGCCCCGACCACATCGCGGTGACTGGCGACCTGGTCAACCTGGCGCTGGCCGCCGAATTCGCGCCGGCGCGTCATTGGCTCGAAAGCGTGGGCGCGCCTGACAGGGTCACGCTGGTGCCCGGCAATCACGACGCGTATGTGCGGGCATCTCCGCAGCGCTTCGCCGCAGCCTTCGGCGACTACATGCGCGGCGACGGCGCGGCCAAGCCTGCGTTTCCGTTCCTGCAGAAGCGCGGGCCGCTGGCGCTGATCGGCGTGTCGTCCAGCGTGGCGACGGCGCCGTTCATGGCCACGGGCTGGCTCGGGCAAGAGCAACTCGACGCCCTCGACCGCTTACTGAGCGGCCTCGCCGGTCAATCGCTGTTTCGCGTGTTGCTGATCCATCATCCGCTGCGCTCGAAGCACCGCCATAAGCGCCTGACGGATTCCGAGGCGCTGCAGGGCATTCTCAAGCGTCACGGCGTCGAGCTGATCCTACAAGGCCACGACCACGTCCACTCAATTATGTGGTTCGACGGCCCGACGCACCGCATCCCTGCCATCGGCGTGCCCTCGGCCTCCGCCATCGCCCACGGACACAAGCCGGCAGCGGCATATAACCTGTTCGCCATCCAACGAGATGAGAATGGCTGGCGCTGCGAGAAGACGGTGCGCGGAATCGACGGCGGTGTTGTCCGAGAAACGGCGCGCACAATTTTGTTGTAGGGTGGGCAAGCGAACCGTGCCCACCACAGCGGCGCGTTGAAAAACGGTGGGTACGGCGCAAGCGCGCCTTTGCCCAGCCTACAGGCCGTCTTCGGCCTAATGCCCTCTCAGCGCCAGAAACAGCGCGGTGCCGAACAGCACGACAGCGCCGACCACGACGCCGAACAGGAACGGCCATAACCGGCCGCGTGGGCGTTGCGGCTCGGGCATTGCCGGCGCCGGTGTCGTCACCAGCGCGTGCTCGCGCTCGATCATGCGGCGGGCGATGTAATCGGTGACAGCCTTTACGATGGCCGCCACGTCATGCGATTCGGCGATCACCACGCGGCCGTAGCGGGTGTCCTGCACGAAGCGGTACATGCGCTTGTCGCGGCCCATCAGCACATGGGCGACCATATCGATCCACAGCCGCGGCGTATCGCCCTGGCTGATGCCGCGATCGAACAGATCGACGCCCTGCGGCACTTCGGCGAACAGCGGGTCGAGGGCATCATTGAGAATCTCCAGCCGCGCCACCTCGGCGTCGCGCAACTCCACCAGCACGCCATTACGGTCAGCGGCTTCGATCCGGGCCTGGCGCAGCGCATCGCGGAGTCGCATCGGCTTGGCATCCTCGACCAGTACTGCCCTGCACGACACGTCGGGCCTGCTTCTGACCGTCGATACCGGCATTCACAGGTATGAACCTATCAGTACTGACAAGCACCATAAAGCACGTTTGTTTCCAGTAGCTTGTGCCATGCACCGAAAAATGACCGCGCAAACGCGTGCGGCCCCGCCCGGTTGACCGGACGAGGCCGCATCTTCAAGTGATCAAGATGCGACATGCGGGAGGCACGCGCCCGCCCGACATTCGCTCGCGGCGATGCCTCAGGCGACCTGACGGCTTGGCTCTTCGACGATGGAAAAGCGCACGCCGGCCTTGTGACGGTTTTCCTCCGAGACGCTCTTCCAGGCTTCCTCGGCCTGCTTGCGCGTCTTGAACGGGCCCTGCACCTGGGCCGAACCCTCGACCAGCTTGTGGAAGTTCATCGAGCCGAACTCGCCGCCGATCACCCAAAAATTGCTGCCGTGTGTCATGGTCGTCTCCTTGCTGTGAATTGCCGTTGCCGTTAGCCGAACTGGTTCATCGTGTTGTGGGCGCCGCCCGCCTTGAGCGCGGCTTCGCCGGCGAAGTATTCCTTGTGCTCGTCACCGATATCCGAGCCGGCCATGTTCTGGTGCTTGGCGCAGGCGATCCCCTGACGGATCTCGGCGCGCTGGATGTTCTTCACGTAGCCGAGCATGCCCTGCTCGCCGAAATATTCGCGGGCGAGGTTGTCGGTGGACAGCGCGGCCGTGTGATAGGTCGGCAGCGTGATCAGGTGATGGAAGATGCCGGCGCGCTTGGCCGAATCCGCCTGGAAGGTGCGGATCAACTCGTCGGCCTCCTTCGCCAGCGGCGTATCATCGTAGTCCGCCTTCATCAGTTCGGCGCGGTTGTATTGGCCGACGTCCTTGCCAGCAGCCTTCATCTCGTCGAACACCTGCCAACGGAAATTGAGCGTCCAGTTGAACGACGGCGAATTGTTGTAGGCGAGCTTGGCATTCGGGATCACCTCGCGCACGCGGTCGACCATCGCGGCAATCTGCGCGATATTCGGCTTCTCGGTCTCAATCCACAGCAGGTCCGAGCCGTTCTGCAGCGACGTGATGCAGTCGAGCACGACGCGGTCCTGGCCGGTGCCTTCGCGGAAACGGTACAGGTTGCTCGGCAACCGCTTCGGCCGCAGCATCTTGCCGCCGCGGTTGATGATGACGTCGCCGTTGCGGGCGTTGTCGGCAGTGATTTCCTCGCAATCGAGGAAGCTGTTGTACTGGTCGCCGATGTCGCCCGGCTTGTGGCTGACCGCGATCTGCTGCGTCAGGCCGGCGCCGAGCGAATCGGTACGGGTGACGATGACGCCGTCCTCAACGCCGAGCTCGAGGAAAGCGTGGCGGCAGGCGCGAATCTTGGCGATGAAGACTTCGTGCGGCACGGTGACCTTGCCGTCCTGATGGCCGCACTGCTTCTCGTCCGAGACCTGGTTCTCGATCTGCAACGCGCAGGCACCGGCCTCGATCATCTTCTTGGCCAGAAGATAGGTCGCCTCCGCATTGCCGAAGCCGGCATCGATGTCCGCGATGACGGGCACGACATGGGTCTGGAAGCCGTCGATCTTTTCGATCAGCTCTGCTTCCTTCGCCGTGTCGCCG
>JBEVEC010000219.1:0-33882 GCA_040512975.1 Tardiphaga sp.
GCTGATTGGCATGCTGGCCTCAGCGCCGCAACGCGCCGCGATCTTCGACGGCGCACCGCTGCCGTCAGGTCAGGAGATCGAAGCCCGCGTCGCCAAATGCGCGCGGTTGTTCCTGCGCGGGTGTGAAAAGCGCCTCGCCGCGGAGTCGAACAAACCTCGCTGCACTCTGGGCGTCAGCAAAACAGCGACATAGCTGACGGGAGAGGGGAGGCCACAAGCAAGGCTTCCGCTGCGGCCGCGTCACGCCACTTGGTCGGTGATCGACCGCACGGCGGCCAATCCTACAAATTTCGGCGTCTTACGGGCATGTCCTGCGGACTGATAGTGGCGCAGCGGCTGACATGGTGACGCTGCGACGGAGGACAGAGCGCTTGCTATCGCCGCAGCACAGCAATGGTCCGGCTCGCGAACGCCAGCCGTTCCGCCATCACGGAGACCAGGTAGGTCAGCAGCTTCTGGCTTAGCGCGATATGGTTGAGCTTGATGTCCTCGAACGCCGCGGCAGGCAGCATGTAAAGGACGCTGGCGGTTTCGGCCTGGATGGTGGCGCTGTCTGCCGCTTCCGAGACCAGGCCCATCTCGCCCACGGTCGTATATCGGCCGAGGCTGCGCACGCGCGTCAGCTTTCCGTCGCCGGCGGGCACCATGATGCCGAGACGGCCGTCGAGAATGAAATGCATCGCGACCGCGGCATCGCCGGCGTGCGCCACGATCTCGCCGGCGGCCACTTCGACGCGCTGGCAGCGCCGGATCAATTCATCGGCTTCGTCGGGCGTGCGCAGGATCCGGGTGAACCAGTGGCGCAGGCTGCCCTCTTCTTCTGCGAGATCGCGATGCTGAGCGATCACCGCGTTCTCGCACCACTCCAGCGCATGGTCGAGTTCGGCCGTGACCTTGACCCCGTCGTTAATGAACTGACTGGCGCGCAGGCTGCGGTCGACGGACGGGTGCAGATGAGCGAGCACCAGCATGGCGCCGTGGGCCTCGGCCGCACGCCGGATTTGGGCGAAGCCGTGGACTGCCGATGAGTCGATGCCGGTTACCAAACGGAAGTCGAACACCAGATAGCGGCATTCAGGGTGCCGGTTCAGCAGCGCCTTGACGTGCAGATACAGCCGGTTGGCCGAGCCGAAGAACAGATAACTCTGCAGATGCAGGCCGTGGATCTCGCGGCCGTGGGCAGCCAGAGTGCGCTGCTCTTCGAGCGACCGGTCGAGCGAGCTGCGATATTCGGAGCCGTCGAAGCCGTATTTGATCGACGACACCCGGGACACGCTAAGCGCAAAGGTGGCGCAGCCGATGATCACGCCGATCAACACGCCGGCCACAAATCCCCATTTCAGGATGATGACGATGATCGCCAGCAGCGACAGGTAATCCAGCGGCGAAAGCCGCTTGCGGGAGTCGATGATCCAGCGATGCAATTGCTCGAGGCCGAGATACATCAGCAGCCCGCCGAGCACGAATTTCGGCATGTAGCTCAGCAAAGCAGGGTCGACCACCAGCATCAGGGCGGCGGCTGCGGCGACCGTGAGGCCGGAAAGCCGCCCCGTGGCGCCGCTGTTGAGGTTAAGCATGGACCGGCTGATAGAGGTGCAAGCGGCATAGCCGCCAAGCGCGCCGGTGACGATGTTGGCGATGCCGGTGACGGTGAGTTCGCGCTCGATGTCGGCATCGCGATGGACGGCGACCTCGATGCCTGTGGTGTTGAACAGTGCGCTCACCACGGTGACGAAGATGACGCCGATGACATCGCCGAGCAGGGCCGGGAGCGCTTCCCACGGATAGCGGTCCGTCAGGAACGCCCACGGCAGGGTCAGGCTGGCGCGTGGCGGCGAGGCGAAGGTCCAGCCCATGGTCTGGGCGTCGGCGACCGACAATCCGGCGATGCGAAAGCCGACATGGCCCGCGACGATTCCGACCAGCAGGATCACCGGCAGCGCCAGCGGTTTTCGCGAGCGATGCCAGACCACATAGATGGTCAACGCCACGGCGCTCGCTGCGGCGAGTTCGTAATAGGTGATGGCGCTGGTGAGCGTCACCCGGTCCGCCCAGAGAATGCGTTGCCCGATCGTGACCTGAAATGCACCGCAGACCATCAGACATGCGGTGGCGCCGAGAAAGCCGCCGATCACCGGATAGGGCACGTAACGAATGGCGCGGCCGATGCGACCGAGCCCGAATCCGCACAAGACGATTCCAGTGGCGATGGTCGATGCGGCCAGCGTGAGCAGCACCGGGCCAAGCATCGGCATGCCCGCCGCGACGATCCGGTCGGCCAAGGCCACCGACAGGATCGAAGTGACCGCAGCGACGGAACTTTCAGGACCCGCCACGGCGAAGTGAAACGTACTGCCGAGCGCGACGATCGCGGCGGCGACACTGGCGGAGATGAACGTCATCGCGATGCCGTAGGGCAACAGCGACGTCAGCGGCCCGGAAAAGATCAGGACCGAATAGGACAAACCAAAGCTGATGGTGAGGACGGCGGCAACCAGACCGGCAAACACATCGTTGCGCCACAGGCGCAAGCGTGCCGGGCTGACAAGGCGACGGGCATGCGCGGCGTTTTTCCCACGGCGGGCCACGAAGAAAGCGGGCAAGAATGTCACGTACAGACCTGTCGCGGCATCGCGCAACAGGCGCAATGACCGTCATCTTTGGTAGACGACGGTTACATCAACGCAAGACTAATTTTATCGCATGGCGGATCGTATGTGGTTGTTTGCGTACTACAAGTTCCGCGCCTTGCAGCTGCGATATCTTCTGCACTCGGGCAGCAACGGCACCCTCTCCGCTGGGTTAAGCTTCGCTTTGCTGGGGGGAGAGGGGACGCTGCCGCGCGGCTATTTTACGTGATCACCAATTCCTTGCCGGTCAGCCGTCGATACGCTTCGAGGTAGCGCTTGCTCGTCGCTTCAATCACTTCGGACGGCAGCGGCGGGGGCGGGGCTTCGCCGTTCCAGCGGCCGGCGCGGCGCTCCACGTCGAGATAGTCGCGCAGCGGCTGCTTGTCGAAACTTGGCTGCGGCTGGCCCGGCTTGTAGACATCGGCGGCCCAGAACCGCGAGCTGTCCGGGGTCATCACCTCGTCGATCAGGATGATGCGGCCGTCGGCCTCGCGGCCGAATTCGAATTTGGTGTCGGCGATGACGATGCCAGCCTCGCGCGCGATTTCCTCGCCTTGGGTGTAAACCGCGCGGGTCATGCTCTCGAGCGTATAGGTGTCGTCTTCGCCGAGGATCTCGCGCATCCGCGCGATGGTGATGTTCTCGTCATGGCCGGTCTCGGCCTTGGTCGCCGGGCTGAACACCGGCGTGGCGAATTTCTGGCTTTCCAGCAGGCCTGCATCCAGCGTCTCGCCGGCCAGCGTGCCCTGCGCCGCATATTCCTTCCAGGCCGAGCCGGAGATGTAGCCGCGGATCACGCACTCGATGGGAAACACCGTGGTGCGGCGGCACAGCATGGCGCGACCGGCCAGCGCCGCGCGGTGGCCCTGCAGCTCCGGCACCGCCTTGATGATCTCGTCGGCATCGGCCGAGATCATGTGATGCGGCACCACGCCGCCAAGCTGGTGGAACCACCAGGCCGAAATCTGCGTCAGCACCGCGCCCTTCATTGGGATGGTCTCGTTCATCACCACGTCGAAGGCCGAGATGCGGTCGGTGGTGAGCAGCAATACGCGATCGTCGCCGACGGCGTAGATGTCGCGCACCTTGCCGCGGCCGATTTTCGGAAGGGGCAGGTCGCTGGTGGCCATGGCGGTCATGTCAGAACTTTCGAAAGCGATGCCGTCCGGCGCTGCGCCGGCGGCGACGTGGGTGATGCGTAAAAGACTATTCCGGCAGCGGAATGAATTCGTGCTCGTCGGGCACATGGGCGAAGCGGCCGGTCTTCCAGTCCTGCTTGGCCTGCTCGATGCGCTCCTGACTGGAGGAGACGAAATTCCACCACAGGTGCCGCGGCCCTTCCAGCGCGTCGCCGCCGAGGAACATCATGCGGGTGTTGCGCAACGCGCGCACGGTAATGGCGTCGCCGGGACGGAAGATCAGCAGCTTGGGCCCCTCATGGCGGTCGCCGGCAATCTCGATCTCGCCGTCGACCACATAGATTGCGCGTTCCTCGTGGTCGGGATCGAGCGGCACGGTTACGCCGGCCTGGACCGCCACCTCAGCATAGAACCACGGCGACACCATCGCCACCGGCGACGCCGCGCCAAAGGCCTTTCCTGCGATGACGCGCGCGGTGAAGCCGGTGTCGGTCACGGTCGGCAGGCTGTCGGCGCCGTAATGCTGGAACGAAGGCGCAATTTCCTCGGCGCCCTGGGGCAGCGCGATCCAGCTCTGCAGGCCGAGCATCTTCTGGCCGTTGGCGCGCTCGACGTCGGGCGTGCGCTCGGAATGGGCGATGCCGCGGCCGGCGGTCATGAGGTTCATGGCGCCGGGCTGGATCTCGCGGACATTGCCCTCGCTGTCACGGTGCATGATGGCGCCGTCGAACAGATAGGTCACGGTGGCGAGGCCGATATGCGGATGCGGCCGCACGTCCATGCCCTTGCCGGACATGAACTGCATCGGCCCGAAATGGTCAAAAAAGATGAACGGCCCGACCATCTGCCGCCGGCCATGGGGCAGCGCGCGGCGGACCGCAAAGCCGTCGCCGAGATCGCGGGTGCGCGGAATGATCGCCAGTTCCAGCGCGTCGCAGGATTGGGGGTCGCCAAGAATGGGGTCGTTGGAAGGGTGCCAGCTCATGGGTGGCATCTTAGCAGGATTTGATGCGGGGTGGAGTCCCGGGACGGGCGATGCACCGTCGCGCCAAGCGCGACGCCCGCTTCACCTCTCCCATCGGGGAGAGGTCAACCCGGCGAAGCGAGGGCGGGTGAGGGGGCTCTTCCGTTGCAACTAGAGCCCCCTCACCCGGATTACTCGCTGCGCTCGCAATCGGACCTCTCCCCGGTGGGGAGAGGTGAAGCGGCGTTGCCCTACAGCTCCCTGATCTGCACCTTGCGGAATTTCACCACGCCGGATCCGTATTGCAGGGCAATCGGCCCGGTGGCGTGCTTGGTGTCGTCGACGTCGGCGGTCTTCTGGCCGTTGAGCAGCACTGTGAAATGCGTGCCCTTGGCGGTGATGTCGTAGCTATTCCACTTGCCGCCGGCTTTCGGCATTGGATCGACCTTGGCCACATCGACGATGGCGCCGGTGCCGTAGGAGGGATCAGGGCGCTTGTCGAAGATGTTGACCTCGTAGCAGGTCTTGCCGTCGATCACCTTGGGATTGTCGCAGCGGATGAAGATGCCGCTATTGGCCTCGTCATCGACCCAGAACTCGGCCTTGATCTGGAAGTCCTTGTACGGCGTCTTGCTGACAAGATAAGCGAGGTCCTTGCCGGAGAGGAGCTTGTCGGCGAACAGCGCGCCGTCCTTCAGTTCCCAGTTGGCGTCGCCGACGCGGTCCCAATCGCCCATCTTGCTGCCGTCGACCAGCGTGACCCAGCCGCTCTCCGACTGACTCGACGCTGATCGGATCATGTTTATCGCGGAAAGGCCGATCGCCACGCAGGCAGTGATCGCGGTGATGCGCTTCATGGTAGTCTCTCCCGTTTGTTTTTTATTTGTAGCGCAAGCGTAGCAACGGGACGGCGAGCGGGTAAACCCTTCAAATAGTTCGAGATGGCAACATCGATGAAAATCGATTGTGCTTTGCGGTAGAGCTCATGATGTCATTGGCGATGATCAGCGCAATTGCTGTGCGACGTCACGCCAGGAGCAGCGCCGCGCTTGCGGCGAGCATGATTGTTGCGGTGGCACCGTGAATGCCGAAAGCCGCGGCGCGCGTTCCGCCATTGCGTAGAACAATGACCGCGTCGCCGGCGGGAATGAGTGCGGCGGCGGCCATGAAGGGGCCGAGCAGATGCGACCGGTCGGCGAGCAAAATGAAAATGAACATCCCGGATGCGATATCGCGCACCCCCTTTACGTAAAGCCAAGGGTATGGGCTGCTCGATCGCGTCTGCAGATCGGGATCGAGGGGAAGGCCGTATCCAGCCGCAGCGGTCCGCGGGGCGATGAGAAATCGCCCGCCGATAAAGATGATGGCGACGCCGATGGCGCCGGCAACGATTGAAGCGATGGTAGTGAGCATGGCAGTTCCTCAGATTGACGGCGTATATCTAGCATTGCTAGATTATCTGTCAATGGCAGAATTCGTGTTGACACGTGTCCGGGCTCTCCTAAAACGGGGACCATGCCCATTTCAGACCGACGCCTCCGCGATCGCGCCGTCCGCCATGATCTGATCGTGGCCGCTGCACGTGATCTTGCCGAATCCGAAGGGTGGGAGGCCGTAACCACGCGACGGCTCGCCGCCATCGTGGAATACAGCCAGCCCGTGCTCTACAGCCATTTCGATGGGAAAGACGCGATCGTGCGCGCTGTCGCAATCGAGGGCTTTGCGGACCTCGCGGCTCATCTGCGACAAGCGCAGACAATGGTGGATGATCCAGTTTTGGCGTTGCGAGCCGTCTGCAGCGCCTATCTGAGCTTCGCTGACCAGCGGCCGGCCTTGTATCAAGCCATGTTCGTGCTGCCGATCGATGTGCCATTCGGCAGCGACGACACGCCGTCATCGCTCAGGGCGGCGTTCGGTGAATTGGTCCGCGCGCTCTCGCCGTTTGACGCACAACCCGATCCGCGGGCGGAGATCACCTGGGCTGCATTGCACGGTCTGACGGTGCTCGGCCGAAGCGGCCGCATTCCGCCGGCAGGCCGGGAGGCGCGCATCGACCTTTTGGTGAGCCAGATTGTCAACGACCGGGGCAATTAACGACCCCCGCTGTCGCAGGGGCCGCCGCGCGTCAGCGTCCGAGTGCCGTCGCCGTCGCCACGCGGTCGAAACGCTCCAACGACAGGATTGCATCGGAGAATTTTTCGGCGCGGTTGTTCAGCACGGGCCGGGCGAGCTGCAAAAACTTCTGCTGCATCGCCGCGGCATCTGGGAAGGAGTCCGGCTCGCCGGAGGGATCAGCATAGATGCGTTCGAGCACGCCGTCTTCCGTCGTAATGCTGACCCGCGCTCCAAAGGGGTGGCGCTTGCCTTCGAGGCGGTCGTCTTGGACCACGTCGAAACGGTCGGCCAGCGTGTTGATGGCGGCGTCGCCGAGGCGCTTGTAGTCGTCCCAGCCGAAGCGGCCCTGGTCGAGGGCCAGTGCGCCGGTGAAAAACATCGAGAACTGGCCGCCGACGATGGAGGTCGGGTGCCGCTTGGTTGCGGCATCGCCGGTCAGCGTGATGCCGTTGCGGTGCAGGCCGATCTCCACGCGCTTGACCTGGTCCGGCGTGAGGTTGTGCTCGCGCCGCATCGCCAGCAGGGCATCAATGGCAGCGTGGGTATAGCGGCAGCTCGGATAGGGTTTGACGCCGATCTTCATGGTCTCATAGACGGCCCCGAGATCGGCAGTGGCCTTTTCCGGATGCGCGTCGTCGCTGTAGCCGACCAAGAGGCCATGCTTGCCCTCGACCGACTCGGTGGCACCGACGAAATCATTGCGCGCCAGGGTCGCGGCGATAACGCCGTTCATGGCGGCGGCGCCGACCTGGTAGCGCTTGTTCCAGGCGCCGTTAACGAGAAACTGCAGGGAGCCCGCGGCCTGGCTGCCGGAGACGCCGAAGGCCGAAATCAGCTGCTCCGCGGAGAGACCGAACAATTTTCCCGCGGCCGCGGCAGCGCCATAGGTGCCGGCGGTGGCCGTGGGATGGAAGCCGCGGGCGTAATGCGAAGTCGGGTCGAGCGCGTTGCCGAGCCGACAGCACACTTCATAGCCGGCGACGATGGCGGTCAGCACGTCCTTGCCGGAAGCGCCGACCATCTCACCGACGGCGAAGGCGGCGGGCACCACAGGGGCGCTCGGGTGCAGCGAGGAGTCGGCGTGGGTATCGTCGAAATCGAGCGAATGGCCGAGCGCGCCGTTGAGCAGGGCCGCGACCGCCGGCGTCCAGGTCTTGCTGTCGCCGAACACCGTGGATGCACCCGTATTGTCGAGCGAGAGGGCCTCCAGCATCTTGAGCAGAGCGGGGGTCGACTCGGCCTCGCTGCGCGCGCGGATGGTGCTGCCGAGATAATCCAGCGTCAGCACCTTGGCGCGCTGCAGGACGTCGGCCGGGATGTCGTCGAAATTCAGCCCTGCGACATAGGCGGCGAGCGTTGCGGTCTCATTGGCCATTGTGTTTCCTCACTCTTGTTGAAATAGCCTTAGGCGGGCTGAATCGGCGTTTCAAGCCGATGGACCACGGCAAGGCGGGCAGCAGCCATGCCAAATCCCCGGGAAGATCGGTTTTCCGACATGGCTGTCATCAGGCCCGTCATTGCAATGTTGAAGCGGCTGCTGGCGTTTTTCCGCGCCCGCAAGGTCGAGCTCGGTCTCGGCGTGCGCGTGACCGTGGCGGCGATGGCCGCGCTGATCGTGGCGCTGACCTTCGGGCTCAAGCTGCCGCTGTGGGCCGTGCTGACGGCAATCATCGTCACCCAGATGAGCGTCGGCCGCTCGCTGAAAGCGACGCGCGATTACCTGGTCGGCACCATCGGCGGTGCGATCTATGGCGGTGCGGTGGCGATCCTGATCCCGCACACCAATGAAGGCGCATTGCTGGCGGTGTTGGTGCTGGCGGTGGCGCCGCTCGCTTTCATCGCCGCGATCAATCCCAGCCTCAACGTCGCGACAGTGACCGCCATCATCGTGCTGCTGCTGCCGATGATGAACCACAACACGCCGTTGGAATCGGCGGTGGACCGCGTGTTCGAAGTCGCGGTTGGCGCCGTCACGGGCCTCCTGGTCTCGTTTCTCGTGCTGCCGTCGCGTGCCCATAGCCAGATCCGCGCCAGCGCGGCGCAGACCCTCGATTTGATCGCCGCAGCGCTGGGCGAATTGCTGGCGGCGCTGACGCGCGGACGCGACAACGAGGCCTTGCACGGATTGCAGGACGGCATCGGCGGCGCGCTGGTCAGCCTCAACGCCACCGGCGCCGAAGCCGAGCGCGAACGCGCCGCGCATCTGTCGACCGGGCCGGATACGGGGCCGCTGTTGCGCACGATCCTGCGGCTGCGCCACGACCTGGTGATGATCGGCCGTTCCACCGTGGTGCCGCTGCCGTCGACGCTGCAGGCCCGGCTGGTCGGACCGCTGACGCGGGTCAGCGACGCCATGACGAAATATCTGCGGGCGATGGCGGTGGCGCTGCGCACCGGGCAGGGCGCGCCGGCGATCTGGCCGGTGCAGACGGCGCTGCAGGCCTATGCCGGGGAAGTCGCGGCGCTGCGGCAGGAGGGGTTGACCCGCGGCCTGCCGGGCGACGTGGCGGAGCGCTTCTTCGCCATCGGTTTCTCGCTGGAGCAGATGCGACAGAATCTGCGCGATCTCGAACGCTGCGTCGCCGAATGGGCCGACGCCTCGCCCGACGTGCCGGCAAAGGAGCCCTATATCGGCGTGTAAGCCGAAGGCGCCGGGATCGCCTGCCGCAGCATCGCCCGGACCACGAGGCGGTGGAACGGCTTGATGACCGCCAGATAGCTGCGTCCGAGCCAGTTATGCATCAACACGATGGTCGTCGCCGTCACACGCTGCCCGGCGCTTTCGAGGGTGACGTCGATGACGACGCGGAAATCGAGATGGCTGTCGTCGAAGCCGGCGACCAGCCGCTGCGGTGTCTCTTCGAGCACCGGAAAAAATCCGATCTTGTCGTGTTTCGCATGGCGTGCCGTTGTCGTCGTCGTCAGGCCAAACGGCGACACGATCAGATCGCGCAGCGACGTCAACGCGCTCACCCAGCGCGGCGAACGGCTGAACATCCGCTCCGCGGCCTGTCGCGCGGTCAGCGTCTGGGGGGTGACGATGGTGAAGGCGTCGGCGAATTGCGCGCCGGACAACAGCATGCCGACATCGCTCGGCGGCGGAATTTCGGACACGTCCATCAGCGCTTCCCGGCTCTCGCGGACCCATCCATCCGCCATACACAGTGCCTTGCAGCATAACATACCTTTGCTTTCCGCGATGCCCGCTACCTAAGATGGATCAAAAGCAGGGGAGAACGTCGGATGGCTTGGTTCAGGCTCGCGTCGCTGTGTCTGGTTTTGATGCTCGCGTCCGAACGGGCGTCGGCGCAAAACTATCCCTCGCGGCCCATCACCTTGATCGTCCCCTTCGCCGCCGGCGGCAGCTCGGACGTCAATGCCCGGCTGCTGGCGGAGCAGATGAGCCAAAGGCTCGGCCAGCCCATCGTGATCGAGAATATCGGCGGCGCCGGCGGGGCCGTGGCGCTGGCCCGGGTCGCCACCGCGGCGCCCGATGGCTACACCATCGTGCAGGGCAACAGCGGGACCAATACGGCGGTCTATCTGTTCACGCCGGACGTGAAGTTCGCGCCGTCGGATTTTGCGCCGATCGGCATGTTCAACAAGAGCTCGGCCGTGGTGGCGATCCGCAAGAACTTTCCGGCACAGGATCTGGCCCAGTTCATCGCCCACGCGAAACAGAATCCCGGCACGCTGAATATCGGCCATTCCGGCGTGGGGTCGCAGAACTATCTGTTCTGCAAGGCCTTCACCCAGGCCGCGGGGATCGATGTGACGCTGGTCGGCTACCGCGGCGGCGGGCCGGCGCTGAACGACCTGATCGGCGGGCAGATCGACGGCATCTGCGATTCCTCGGCCTCGGTGACGCCGTCGATCCAGAGCGGATTGATCCGCGCCATCGCGCTGGCGTCGAAGACGCGGCTGCCGCATTTGCCCGATGTCCCCACGGCTGCCGAGGCCGGCCTGTCGCAATTTTCCATTTCCGGCTGGTACGCTCTGTTCGCACCGAAGGGCACGCCGCCCGAGATCATCGCCAGGCTGAATGCGGCGATGCGCGCCAGCGTCGCCAGCCCGGACTATCAGAGGCGGCTGGACGATCTCGGCTCGATGCCGGCAGACGATGCCGAGATGGCGCCGGCCTATCTCGCGGCCTTCGTGCCGCAGGAGATCGAGCGTTTTCGCAAGCTGCTTGGCGACGGCAAGTGAAGCGCCGGCGGTAGGCGAGCGGCGCGCTTCATGCCATCATCGCCGCCATCGATGGCCGTTTGGGAGATTGCCTTGTCCTATGATCGCTCGACCGTGGAAGCGGTGATCCAGCACTATTTCGACGGCCTGTATGACGGCGATGCCGACAAGCTTGCGGCGATCTTCCACCCGACGGCGGACCTGCGCTGGGTGGAGAAGGGCGAATTGAGGGTGCTGACGATGCCGGACTGGATGGCCTTGGTGCGCAAGCGTGCCTCGGCGCGATCCGAAGGCAAGGCGCGCGATGACTTCATCGTCACGCTGGATCGTTCGGACGACAAGACGGCCTTCATCAAAGTCCGCTGCCAGCTACCGCCGCGTTATTTCACCGACTATCTGGTGGCGATGAAGCTGGCCGACGGCTGGCAAATCGTTTCGAAATCCTACCGCGCCGACGTCAGGGATTGACATTGATCATGAAAACTACGGCGAGGGCTTGCGCAACGTTTCGATGGCGTCCGACAACGCCAGAACTGAACGTTCCGGGTCGAATGCCTCATCGAGAAGTTCATCCAGTGTAAAGGGACATGTCGACGGCAATTGCGGCACGGTGACGCCACGCTTTTCAAGCAACCTCGCCGCGCCGTTGCAGGCCACGCGCCAGATCTTCTCAAGTTCAATTCGCTGTCTCAGCCCCGGGGTTATCGTCAGGGCTGCGTCGCCTTGAAAGGAAACGGTTTCATCGAACCAATGCTCGATCGCGCGACTATTGGGTTCGATCGCCATCTTCAACAGGTGGACCAGCGTCTGTCTGAGGAGGCCGGTGACCTTCAGAATTTCGGCGCGTCCCATGTCTTCGATCTCTTCCGCCAGATTTTCAACATCCAGACGCAGATCCACATGCGGCATTTTGCGGAGAATGGCGGCCTGTTCGCGGGTCCATCCGTAGAAGTCACTGTCGTGTCGAGCAGCCTGTTTCGCGCGCATGTTCGATCCTCAGTTCGGCCCGAGGGTACCATTTCGGCAGCGATTATTTCAATCCAGGTCGCGCTCGCAGGGACCGCTCTCAAGCAAAAGCTTCTGGCGCGTGAGCGACAGCGGCTTTTGTAATCAGGAGAAAGGTCGGGCTTATTCCGGCGCGTGCGGCACCACCGAAGGCTTGGTGGCAAGGCGGCGGTTGATCCACAGCGCGATCAGCGTGCAGGCCGCGCCCGACAGCAGATAGGCGCCCGACGACAGCAGGCCCCAATTGGCGGACATCGCCAGCGCCACGAAGGGCGCGAAGCCCGCGCCGAACAGCCAGGCAATGTGGGTGGTCAGCGCCGAACCGGTGTAAGATGAAACCCGGAAACACCGCGATGTCGATGGCCGAGTCAATCAGCAGGGTAGGGCTGCGATCCCCGCCTGCCTGCAATCGAAAGCGTTGGGGACTATACAGTGCGGCAAACTAGCGCGCCATTTCCTCGTAGTCATCGAAACGACATTTGATTTCGTCGCCGTCGTTTCAGGGCATCGCTGGTTGACGCCTCAACCGCTTAAGAACACAGAGATGTGGACTAGCGCTAAATCGATTTAGTTATCTTCATTTGGACTAGGCATGGCCGGACCAACCGGAAACTTAGGACATAACCTCTGCGTGACGACGTTAACGGATAACTTGAAGGGACGCTTCTTGATTAGATTTGAGAGCAAGTTTTCAGATAATTCATTGAAAATATGGCAATTTATATAGGCCTGAAACGCTATAGATAAGCTTGCTAGGCCGCAATTTTCAGTCATTTTCCTTATCTAAGGCAATAAGCAGTTGGATAATGTGCAGTCCATTTAGGTAGCAGGGCGAACATTCCCATCAACGACGTCGGGGGAATTAGGATTCGGCGCAGCGACCGATGTCGGCCGGATGGCGGCAAAAACGCTTAAAAAATAATGGGTTATTCGACTAGTGGGATAGCGTTATCCCGCCGTTATCAACTTCGTTCACCGAGTGTTCTTTTGAGTCAATGGACACCTTGACGGTTCCAATAGACTCGTCTACGTTCACCATACGGGCAAAATGCCAACGGCTCCTGAGGTGCTTCGAACCACCTACAAGGAGCCGCCGGTCGGGAGCTCTAGCGCAAGGATTGTCCTCCGGACGCTAGGGTGCAAGACAGGCAGAAGATGCCATGTCGCGCTTTTCCGTGCGATTAATATGGCACATCCTCGCCTTGCACTCAAGAGGACGCACCTCACCGAAAGGTAGCGTCGTGAAGCGTGTGCAACAGCGGAGGGCCTGCCCCAAAGGGCTTCCCATCCGGATTCGCAGACCTGAGCGCCCCTGTTACAGGCTGCGCCTCTAACTAGCGTGACGGCTCTTTTTGAGATTGGAGGCGCGAGCTTCGGCTCGCGCCAAAATTGGAGGTTCAAATGGCGGCCCTCGAAAACGCAGAAACGATCGAATTGGAAGTCGAAGCAGATGCTCCGGCAGCTGGGAAAGCCGCGAAGAAATCAAAAGTAGCCAAGAAAAAAAACATGAAGACGGTGAAGGTAACGCGGGAAGCGAGCACGATTCAATTTCCTTACCGCGATTTGGGTTCTGGCATTTCCGTTGCACAAGCGATGATCGATGCGGGTGGCGTGGCTTTAAGTACGGAGCAACTTGCTGGTGTCATGGGATTGCAGGCTGGTAGTGGGAACTTCGTGATGAAAGTTGCTACCGCTCGGATTTTTGGTCTCGTCGCCAACGTTGCCGGAAAGTACGAGTTAACTGATACAGGCTTTGCTATTGTAGACGGCAAGGATGAAAAGCGGCAACGGCAAGCTCGCGCTGAGGCATTTCTAAAGGTGCCGCTCTATAAGCGGACATACGATGAGTTTCGGAGCAAGCAGCTTCCGCCGCGTCCCCATGGGTTAGAGCAGGCGTTTGTCCGGTTCGGCGTCTCAGCCAAGCAAAAAGAGGCGGCTCGGCTGGCATTTGACAAGTCGGCTGCTCAGGCTGGTTTTTTTGCCGTAGGACAAGATAGACTCGTTGAGCCGATCATCGTTGGTGGGGGGGCTCAGCCACCTAGCCGTCCTCCTGAGGACGACGCGGGCGGAAACAATGGTGGTGGTGGCAACCGTCGACAACCATCCAACGAGAACGCTGTAGACGTTTCTGATTTGCATCCGTTCATTCAAGGTCTGCTAGACACAATCCCCGAACCAGGAACGAATTGGGCGATGGAAGGCCGCGCAAAATGGCTGCAAGCTGCTGCCAACATCTTTGATTTGATTTACAAAGGGAGCGGCGAGATCCATATCACCGCTAAAGCCGATCCCAAAGAGTAAAGCAAAATAGCCGGGCAAAAGCCTGTCTATTTGCACTCCTTGGCGGAATGGCAGAGTGGCCGAATGCAGCCGTCCTGAGCACCAAAGTATTAACCGCTCCAGTGGTTCCGTCCCTCCTCGCGATGCCCATTTGGACAAGGTTGCCAAGCTTACAACCATTGGCGCATCTATAGGGCAAAGCATCTGTGGATCGTACAGACGTGTCTTTTTGGTTGAGCATCGCCGGGTTCGCGACATCGTTCGCACTTGCGATCATCAAAGCTTTTGAATTTTATGGATCACGACGGACTGTGTTTGGCGCAACAGTTAGGTTAACCAGCAGCGAAAACGTCGGTAACACCGTCGTTCTTTTAAATAAATCGAGCGTTCCCGTTACCATTTCTTATTTCGAGTTAGTTTGGCTAAAGGAGCGGTACTTTCTAGGGGCGCGAGTCCCGTTTGCCAGCAAGCAAGTTTATTCAGAATCTCCAATAGACGCGCCAGATGGCTACGATAAATCCGTGGCTTCTCACGAGGTGCACTCTCTATGGTTCAGCGGAGATTACCATTTTGACTGGGGCAAAGACCTTGCACAAGCAATCTACCTAAAGCTTTGGATAGTCGGTCGTGCATCGCCAATATGGATCTGTATTACCGGCCCGGGATCCCGATCCCGGAAATAGCTATCGTGCCGTTGAACTATAAAACCGGGGAGCACCGGTTTTTTCATTGACGTGAGTTGCGGCCTATTCCGGCGCGTGCGGCACCACGGATGGTTTGGTGGCAAGGCGGCGGTTGATCCACAGCGCGATCAGCGTGCAGGCCGCGCCTGACAGCAAGTAGGCGCCCGACGACAACAGGCCCCAATTGGCGGACATGGCCAGCGCCACGAAGGGTGCAAAGCCCGCCCCGAACAGCCAGGCGAGGTCGGAGGTCAGCGCCGAGCCGGTGTAGCGGAATTTCTGCGAGAAGCTCGATGCCACCGCGCCGGACGACTGGCCCAGCGACAGGCCGAGCAGGATGAAGCCGAACAGCATGAAGATCGATTCGCCGACCAGGCCGCCATCGAGCAGCTGCGGCGCAAAGCCCGAAAACACCGCGATGCCGATGGCCGAACCGGTCAGCAGCGTGCGGCGGCCATAGGCGTCGGCAAGATAGCCGGAGGCGATCATGGCGACGATGCCGACGATGGCGCCGAGAGCCTCGACGACCAGGAAGCGACCGGGCGCTTCGCGGGTGAACAGGAACACCCAGGACAACGGAAACACGGTGACCATGTGGAACAGGGCGAAGCTCGCCAGCGGCGCAAAGGCGCCGAGGATCACGGTACGGCCCTGCACGCTGAGCGTATCGCCGATCGAGGCCGGCTCCAGTTCGCGGCTCCGGAACAGTTCGGTATAGGTCGGCGCGACCACCATGCGCAGGCGGGCGAACAGCGCCACCACGTTGATGGCGAAGGCGACGAAGAACGGATAGCGCCAGCCCCAGTCGAGGAAGTCATCGGCCGACAGGGAGCCGACGAAAAACGCGAACAGCGCGCTCGCGATCAGCAGGCCCACCGGAGCGCCGAGCTGCGGGATCATGGCGTACCAGCCCTGCCGCTTCTCCGGTGCGTTCATGGCCAGCAGCGAGGCGAGTCCGTCCCACGTGCCGCCCAGAGCGAGGCCCTGGCCGATGCGCAGGCCGATCAGCAGCCAGGCCGAGGCCTTGCCGGCGGTCTCGTAGGGCGGGATGAACGCAATGGCGACGGTGGAGCAGCCGAGCAGGAACAGCGCCGCGGTCAGCTTGGCGCCGCGGCCCCAGGTGCGGTCGACCGCGGTGAAGATAACGGTGCCGATGGGGCGGGCGATGAAGGCCAGCGAGAAGATCGCGAAGGAATACAGCGTGCCCGTCAGCGGATCCAGGTACGGAAACACCAGCTTGGGAAACACGATGACCGAGGCGATGGCATAGACGAAGAAGTCGAAAAATTCCGACGTCCGCCCGATGATCACCCCGACCGCGATTTCACTCGGACTGGCGCCATGGGCATCATCGTTGATGAGCCGTGCGTCCCGTTCCATCGTCGTTGACGCCTGCGCCATGTGATCTGTCCGTCGCTAAATTAAGTTGTCGATGAAACGGCTTCCGAGAGAGTCCGTTAGGCTGACGATTTGTCTTGAAGCGGTGTACCGAACCATTGGACAAATTGTCCAATGTTGCTTTGCACCAAACGCGCTTACCCGTGCTTCCAAACCAACCTGATGGATAGGTAACACCTTGAGCCGCCTGCGGATTGTTCTTTTGCTGCCTCTGGTTGCCCTGCTCGGCGGCTGCAATTTCGTCGTGATGAACCCGGCCGGCGATATTGCCGTGCAGCAACGTAATTTGGTGGTCGTTTCCACCGTGCTGATGCTGCTGATCATCATCCCGGTGATGGCCCTGATCGTGATGTTCGCCTGGAAGTACCGCCAGTCCAACACCGACGCACCGTATGAGCCGGACTGGGACCATTCGATTCACCTCGAACTCGTGATCTGGGCCGTTCCGCTGCTCATCGTCATCTGCCTTGGCGCCGTCACCTGGACCGGCACCCATCTGCTGGATCCCTACCGGCCGCTGGACCGCGTCGGCCCCGGCCAGGCAGCAACGCTCAACCCGCCGCTTCAGATCCAGGCCATCGCGCTGGATTGGAAGTGGCTCTTTATCTACCCCGAATACGGCATCGCGACGGTCAATGACGTAGCTGCACCGGTTGACCGTCCGGTCGAGTTCAAGATCACGTCCTCGTCGGTCATGAACTCGTTCTACATTCCCGCCCTCGCCGGACAGATCTACGCGATGCCCGGCATGGAGACCCGCCTGAATGCGGTCATCAACAAGCCCGGCGACTATCGTGGCTTCTCGGCCAACTATTCCGGCGCCGGCTTCTCCGGCATGCACTTCGTGTTCCACGGCGTCGACGAGCCCGGCTTCGATGCCTGGGTGAAGAAGGTCAAGGCCAGTGCCGACACGCTGACCCGCGACAGCTATCTCGAACTCGAGAAGCCCAGCGAGAACGTGCCGGTGAAGCTGTACAAAACCGTCGACGCCGACCTCTACAAGGCGATCCTCAACATGTGCGTCACGCCCGGCAAGATGTGCCAGAACGAGATGACGGCGATCGACGCCAAGGGCGGCCTCGGCCTCGCCAATGCGGGCAACCTGCTGCCCTATTCGAAGGCAATGGCCGACCAGTCGCCGGCGCTGCGCAGGAACTACGTCGCCAGCGTCTGCACCGTCGAGGATTCGACCGGCAGCGGCAACGCGACGCCTGTGACCTCCATCGATACCACGCCGGTTCTCGGCGCCGGCCTGCAGCGCCCCGCCGCACAATTCCGCTTTACACCCGCGTTGCCGCCCGCAATGCGCCGTGCATCCAACTGATCAGGTCGATCTGAATGTTTGATACAGCTCAATTAACGAAGTTCGTCTTCGGTCGCCTTTCGCTGGAATCGTTGCCGCTCCACGAGCCGATCCTCATCCTGACCTTCGCGGGCGTGGTGATGGGCGGCATCGTGGTGGTCGGCGCGCTGACCTATTTCCGCCTCTGGGGCTATCTCTGGAAAGAGTGGTTCACGTCGGTCGATCACAAGAAGATCGGCGTCATGTACATCATCCTCGGCATCGTCATGCTGCTGCGCGGCTTTGCCGACGCGCTGATGATGCGCGCCCAGCAGGCGCTGGCGTTCAACGGCTCCGACGGCTTCCTGCCGGCGCACCACTACGACCAGGTCTTCACGGCGCATGGCGTCATCATGATCTTCTTCGTGGCGATGCCGCTGGTCACGGGCCTGATGAACTATGTCGTGCCGCTGCAGATCGGCGCGCGCGACGTCTCGTTCCCGTTCCTGAACAACTTCTCGTTTTGGATGACCACCGCGGGCGCCATCGTGGTCATGATCTCGTTGTTCATCGGCGAGTTCGCCCGCACCGGCTGGCTGGCCTATCCGCCGCTGTCCAATATCGGATACAGTCCGGATGTCGGTGTCGATTACTACATCTGGTCGCTGCAGGTCGCCGGCATCGGCACCACGCTGTCGGGCATCAACCTGATCGCGACCATCATCAAGATGCGCGCGCCCGGCATGAGCCTGATGAAGATGCCGATCTTCACCTGGACCTCGCTCTGCACCAACATCCTGATCGTTGCCTCCTTCCCGATCCTGACTGCCGTGCTCGCGCTGCTGTCGCTGGACCGCTATGTCGGCACCAACTTCTTCAGCAGCGATCTCGGCGGCAACCCGATGATGTATGTGAACCTGATCTGGATCTGGGGTCACCCGGAGGTCTACATCCTGATCCTGCCGGCCTTCGGCGTGTTCTCGGAAGTCACCTCCACCTTCTCGGGCAAGAAGCTGTTCGGCTATACCTCGATGGTTTACGCGACCATCGTCATCACCATCCTGTCCTACCTGGTGTGGCTGCATCACTTCTTCACCATGGGCTCCGGCGCCAGCGTGAACTCGTTCTTCGGCATCACCACGATGATCATCTCGATCCCGACGGGAGCGAAGATCTTCAACTGGCTGTTCACGATGTATCGCGGCCGTATCCGCTTCGAACTGCCGATGATGTGGACCATCGCCTTCATGCTGACCTTCGTCATCGGCGGCATGACCGGCGTCATGCTGGCGGTGCCGCCGGCTGACTTCGTTCTGCACAACTCGCTGTTCCTTATCGCGCATTTCCACAACGTGATCATCGGCGGCGTGGTGTTCGGCATGTTCGCCGGCATCAACTTCTGGTTCCCGAAGGCCTTCGGCTTCAAGCTCGACGAGTTTTGGGGCAAGATCTCGTTCTGGTGCTGGGTCATCGGCTTCTGGGTCGCCTTCACGCCGCTCTACGTGCTCGGCTTCATGGGCGTGACCCGTCGCCTGCGCACCTTCGACGATCCGTCGCTGCACATCTGGTTCATCATCGCGGCCTGCGGCGCCCTTATCGTCGCTGCCGGCATCGGTGCCTTCCTTGTTCAGATCGGCGTGAGCGTCTGGAGGCGCGAGGCGCTGCGCGACACCACGGGCGATCCGTGGCACGGCCGCACGCTGGAATGGGCGACGTCGTCGCCGCCGCCGGACTACAACTTCGCCTTCACTCCGGTCATTCACGACAACGATCCGTGGTGGGACATGAAGAGCCGCGGCTACAAGCGTCCGCTCGGCGGCTTCAAGGCGATCCACATGCCGAAGAACACCGGCACCGGCGTGATCCTCGCCGGCATCTCGATCGCCATGGCGTTCGGCCTGATCTGGTACATGTGGTGGCTCGCGGCGCTGTCCTTTGTGGCGATTGTCGCAGTCGCGATCACGCACACCTTCAACTATCACCGGGATTACTACATCCCGGCGGATGAGGTGGAGCGGACCGAAGCCGAGCGCACCCAGCTGATGGCACGGGTGGCGTCATGACCGTGATGAAAGCCGAAGCCCTGAACGGCACCGACGCGCCCGTCTTCTACGAGGTCGACGAGCACGAGCATCCCGAAGGCGCCAGCACCATGCTGGGCTTCTGGCTCTATCTGATGAGCGACTGCCTCATCTTCGCGATGCTGTTTGCCACCTACGCCGTGCTCGGCGGCAATTATGCCGCCGGGCCGAGCCCGAAGGACGTCTTTGAGCTCCCGCTGGTGGCGCTCAACACCACGATGCTGCTGCTGTCGTCGATCACCTACGGCTTCGCCATGCTGGCCATGGTCAAGGACAAGGTCGGCGCCACCCAGATGTGGCTGTTCATCACGGCGATCTTCGGCGCCTGCTTCCTCGGCATCGAACTCTACGAGTTCGCGCACCTGATCCATGAAGGCGCGGGCCCGCAGCGCAGCGCGTTCCTGTCGTCGTTCTTCACGCTGGTCGGCACCCACGGTCTGCACGTCACCTTCGGCCTGGTCTGGCTGTTTACGCTGATGGTGCAGGTCTGGCGCGGCGGCCTGGTCGAGGCCAACAAGCGCCGGCTGATGTGCCTGAGCATGTTCTGGCACTTCCTTGACGTGATCTGGATCGGCGTCTTCACCTTTGTCTATCTGATAGGAGTCCTGCGATGAGCGCCGACGCGCATGCCGGCCACGACGCCGCGCACCCCGTTCACGCCGACGCCCATGGCCACGGTCAGGACCACGGCTCGCTGCAGTCTTACATGATCGGCTTCGTGCTCTCGGTCATCCTGACCGTGATCCCGTTCTACCTGGTCATGACCGGGGCGCTGCAGAGCAAGCAGCTGACCATTGCCATCGTGGTGGCCATGGCCTTCGTGCAGATCATCGTTCACATGATCTACTTCCTGCACATGAACTTCAAAACCGAGGACGGCTGGAGCATGATGGCGCTGATCTTCACGATCATCGTCGTGGTGATTGCGCTGAGCGGCTCGATCTGGGTGATGTACCACCTCAACGTCAACATGATGCCGTCGATGCAAGACATGCGGCAGATGCCATGACGGCGTCGGCGCGGCCCAGCGGCGATCTCGCCGCGCGCCGCGCCGAATCCGGCGATACGACCGGGCGCCGGCCGCGCAGCGTGCTTGCGTTGGCCATCTTCGGTACGCTGGCGCTGCTTGGCTTCACTCTTCTGATCGGTCTTGGCGTCTGGCAGATCGAACGCCGGGCCTGGAAGCTCGATCTGATCCAGCGCGTCGACGACCGCATCCATGCGGCGCCGGTGCCTGCGCCCCAACCTTCCGCATGGGCCGCGCTCACCAAATCCGACGACGAATACCGCCGCGTCAGCGCCACCGGGCGTTTCGGCAATGCAAATGTCCTGGTGCAGGCCGTGACCGATCTCGGCCCCGGCTCCTGGGTGATGACGCCGTTGCGGTCCGCTGACGGCTTCACGGCGCTGATCAACCGCGGTTTCATCTCGACCGAACAGCGCGCGGCCGAACCAGGCGGCCCTGCTGCGCCCGCCGGCGACGTGACGGTCACTGGCCTTTTGAGGATCACCGAGCCCAAAGGCGGTTTCCTGCGCGACAACGATCCCGTCGGGCAGCGGTGGTATTCCCGCGACGTCGATGCCATCGCTGCGAGTCTGAAGATCCAGCCGGCGGCGCCCTACTTCATCGATGCCGACACGGGCATGGATGGACCCGGCCAACCGCGCGGCGGCCTCACGGTGGTCAGCTTTCCCAACAACCATCTGATCTACATCATCACGTGGTTTGCCCTGGCACTTATGCTGGCCTGCGGCGTGTGGTTCGTGGCGCGCGACGAGTGGCGGATTCGTCAAAAATCCCTATCTCACGTATGAAGGCGACCATCGCGCCGTCCGATTGAAGGCGGTCGAGCCGCCCGAGCAAACGTCGCATGGCACATCAGGGACTTCATAGCGCATCGGCACTCCTTGACCCGCCGGGCGCCGTCGTTGCGGCCCAGTCCGGCGTCTCGACTGCCGATGGCGTTGCCGCGGCGGTTCAGGTCGGCGCCAAGCCGCTCGACGACACCACCAATTTCAAGAATGTCGTGCTGCTGATCCAGCTGCGCTGGATTGCCGTCGTCGGCCAGATCCTGGCCATCGCCGCCGTGCAATACGGCATGGGGATCGTGCTGCCGGTATTGCCGATGGCGGGAGTGCTGGGCGGCCTCGTGGTGCTCAATCTGTTCAGCCTGCGCTGGATGCGCGACCGCTCCGACGCCAGCAACCGTGTGCTGCTGGCGATGCTGCTGCTCGACATCGCGGCGCTGACGCTGCAGCTCTATCTCAGCGGCGGCGCCACTAATCCGTTCGTGTCGCTGTATCTGCTGCAGGTCACGCTGGCCGCCATGTTGCTCGACACGCGCTCGACCTGGGCCGTCGTCATCATCACCTTCCTCTGCTTCAGCGCACTGATCGTGACGTTCCAGCCGATCGCGCTTCCGCCGGGCTTTGGATGGAATTTGTTCGAATTGCACATCGCCGGCATGCTGGTGTGCTTTGCTCTCGATGCCGCACTGCTGGTGGTGTTCATGACGCGCATCGCGCGCAATCTGCGCGACCGCGACGCCGGTCTCGCCGAGCTGCGGCAGCAGGCGGCGGAGGAAGACCATATCGTGCGCATGGGCCTGCTGGCCTCGGGGGCCGCCCATGAACTCGGCACGCCGCTGTCCTCGCTATCGGTGATCCTCAGCGACTGGCGCCGCATGCCCGCGCTGTCGGGCAATGCCGAGCTGATGGAAGAAATCGGCGAGATGCAGGCCGGCGTGCAGCGCTGCAAGTCGATCGTCACCGGCATCCTGATGTCGGCCGGCGACGTCCGCGGTGAGGCGCCGTCCGTCACCACGGTGAACGACTTCTTCGGCGAGCTGGTCGATGAATGGCGCGTGGCGCGTTCGGTCAAGACGCTGGTCTATGAAAACCAGTTCGGCGGCGACCTCCCGATCGTGTCGGACTCGGCGCTCAAGCAGGTGGTGTTCAACGTGCTGGACAATGCCATCGAGGTGTCGCCGCTGTGGATCCGGCTGTGCGTCGAGCGCGACGCCGACATGCTGGTGCTCAAGGTCAGCGACATGGGCCCGGGCTTTGCCAAGAAGATGCTGGCGCAGCTTGGCAAACCGTACAATTCCAGCAAGGGCCGGCCCGGCGGCGGCCTCGGCCTGTTTCTGGTGGTGAATGCCGTCCGCAAATTCGGCGGCTCCGTCGTGGCCGAAAATCGCGCGGTCGGCGGCGCGTTGGTGACGCTGTCTTTCCCGCTGTCCGCCCTTGCCATCGGAGCCCACGCCCATGCCGGATGAAGCCACGATCCATGAGGCGGCCGGCGAACGCTGCCTGATCATCGTCGAGGACGACGCGGGTTTTGCGCGCACGCTGAAGCGATCGTTCGAACGGCGCGGCTATCAAGTGCTCCATGCGGAGGGTTTCGAGACCCTCGACGCGGTGCTGCAGGACAAGACACCGGGTTATGCGGTGGTCGATCTCAAGCTTGCCGGTGCATCGGGCCTTGCCTGTGTCGAGGCGCTGCATGCGCGTAATCCGGACATGCTGATCGTGGTGCTCACCGGCTATGCCAGCATCGCCACCGCGGTCGAGGCCATCAAGCTCGGCGCCTGTCACTATCTGGCCAAGCCGTCGAACACCGACGACATCGAAGAAGCCTTCCAGAAGGCGACCGGCGACGTCGAGGTGGCGCTCACCGAACGCCCGACCTCGATCAAGACCCTGGAATGGGAGCGCATCCACCAGACCCTGGTGGAGAGCGACTTCAACATCTCCGAAACCGCGCGCCGCCTCGGCATGCACCGCCGCACACTGGCGCGGAAACTGGAGAAGCGGCAGGTCAACTAGCCGTCTTCAGGATCCGGCTCAAAGCCGCGCGCATTTGCAGCGTTTCTTCACCTCTTCCCGGCGGAGGGTAAGGACGCGACGCCTTCCTTTGTGCGCAAATCGCGCAAAATAGCCGCTTGATCTGCGCGAATTTCGGACATAAGAGTCCCAAGAAGCGCGTTTCTTACGACCGAACTGCGCAGAATAAGCATTTTGCGCAGGGCGCGGGAAGGAACCAACCATGCAGATTCCAATCAAGCGGGCGATCGAGAAGGTGCCGGGCGGCATGATGACGGTGCCGTTGCTGCTCGGCGCGGTTATCGCTTTCCTGTTCCCGAACACCCCAAAATTCTTCGGCTCGTTCACCGGCGCGCTGTTTTCCGGCGGCGCCCTGACCATCCTGGCCGTGTTCTATGTCTGCATGGGCGCCAGCATCGACTTCAAGGCGACGCCCTATATCGTCAAGAAGGGCGGCACGCTGCTGATCGTGAAGGTCGGCATCGCCATGATCCTCGGCCTGATCTTCGGCCGTTTCCTCGGCGAGGCGCCGATCACCGCCGGCATTTTCGCGGGTGTCTCGACGCTGGCGATCGTCGCGGCGATGAACGACACCAATGGCGGCCTCTATATGGCGCTGATGGGCCAGTATGGCCGCCCGCGCGACGTCGGCGCCTACACCATCATGACGCTGGAAAGCGGTCCGTTCCTCACCATGATCACCCTCGGCGTCGCCGGCCTGTCGTCGTTCCAGTGGCCGGCGCTGGTCGGCGCCATCCTGCCGCTGATCGTCGGCATGATCATCGGCAATCTCGACCGCGAGATGCGCGACTTCCTCAGCAAGGCCGTGCCGGTGATGATCCCGTTCTTCGCCTTCGCGCTCGGCACCGGACTTAATCTGACGCAGGTCTGGCAGGCCGGTCTGCTCGGCGTCGGCATGGGTGTTGCGGTGGTGATCGTCACCGGCATTCCGCTGTTCATCGCCGATCGCCTGACCGGCGGTAACGGCGTGGCGGGTGTCGCGGCGGCGTCCACCGCCGGCAATGCGGCGGCAGTGCCGGCGATTGTCGCGGCGGCCAATCCCGCTTATGCCGATGCGGCGGGTCCAGCAACGATCCTGATTGCGGCTTGTGTGGTGGTCAGCTCGATCCTGACCCCGATTGTTACGGCCTGGGTTGCGGGGATGGTTCCTCGCGATGTCGAGCCGGCGGATGAGGCGACGGCTCCTGCTGCACCGGTCGTCGCCTCGTCCGCGCCTGCGGTTGGCCACTGACCATGGCCCGCGGCTGGCTGATCCTCGCCGACGACCTCACCGGCGCCGCCGACTGCGCGATCGCCTTCGGTCGACGGGGACGCGCGGCCGCGGTGACCTGGGGCGAGATCGCCGACGCCCGGGATCACCAGTTGCCGGTGCTGGCCTATGACGCAGCGAGCCGTGGCCTATCGGCCAGGGCCGCTGCCGACCGTCATGCCGATGTGCTGGCGCGCCTGTGCGAGCCCGGACGGATCCTGTTCAAGAAAATCGACTCCACGCTGCGCGGGCAGCCCGCCGCGGAAACCGCAGAGACGCTTGCACATCTGAAGAAGATCGCCAGCCCGGGCTTCGGCGTCTTTGCGCCGGCCTTTCCGGCCACCGGCCGCACCACCATCGACGGCCGCATCCGTGTTCAGGGGCGCGCGCTGGAAGACGCCGAGGTCTGGCAGCGCGATCACACCTATCCAAACGCCGATCTTGTCGACGTGCTCGCTACTGCGGGCATTCGCGGCGAAAAGGTCACGCTTGCCGCCATTCGCGGCGGCGATCTCAAAGCGATCTTCGCCGGGCTTGCGGCCGAAGGCGACGTGGTCGCCGTCTGTGATGCCGAAACCGACCATGATTTGCATCTGATCGCGCAGGCGAGCTTCGATGCGTCGCCGACGACATTCTTCATCGGCAGCGCCGGCTTGGCCCATGCACTGGCCGGCCTCGACGCCGACAGTGTCGGCGAGCCGCTAAACATTCCGCCGACTGCGCTCGGCACCCTGATCGTGGTCGGCTCGCTCGCCGGCGCCTCGCGTGCGGCCGCGCGCAAACTCGAAGCCGGCGGCACCGTGATGCATTTTCCGGTCAAGCCGGACGCGTTGCTCGACGGCAGCGCCGCCCGTGGCATGCTGGCTGCTGATATCATCGCGCGTCTATCCTCCGGCAGCGATGCATTGGTCGAGATCATGATGCATGATGAGCCCGACATGACGCTCGGCCCCAAACTTGCCGAGGCCCTGGCCGAAGTACTGGCGCCCGCCGCTCCCGCGATCGGCGCCTTTGCCGCCACCGGCGGCGAGACCGCGGCGACGCTGCTGTCGCGCTTCGGCGTCGGCGGCATCCGTCTTGCCGACGAAATCGAACCGGGCGTGTCGCTGGGCCTGACCCTCGGCCGCCTGTCCGTCCCGATCGCCACAAAGGCCGGCGCCTTCGGCGACGAATACAGCCTGATCCGCATCAGCGAACGCCTTCGCGCCGTCCGAACCAAAGGAAGCTTCTCATGACCCGTCCGACCATTGCGATCACCATGGGCGATCCCGCGGGTATCGGTCCCGAAGTCATCATGAAGGCGCTGGCCGTGCCGGCGGCACAGGCGATGTGCAACGCGCTGGTGATCGGCGACGCCGGCCGCCTGCGCCAGGCCGGCAAGATCGTCGGCGGATCGCTCGAGGTCGACTCGCTCGCCAATGCCGAGGACGCCAACTTCGCATCCAAGAACGTGCAATGCGTCGATCTGAAAAACGTCCCCGCGGATCTGCCGTTCGGCAAGATGTCGCCGGTCGCAGGCGAGGCGGCCTATCGCTATATCGAGAAGGCCGTGCAGGTGGTGCAGTCCGGTTTCGCGCAGGGCATCTGCACCGCGCCGCTGTCGAAGGAGGCGCTGCACGCCGCCGGCCATAAATATCCCGGCCACACCGAACTCCTCGCGCATCTCACCGGCACGCCGGAAGTCTCCATGATGCTGGTGTCGCCGAAGCTGCGCGTGATCCATGTCACCACGCATATCGGCCTGATCGACGCCATCAAGAAGATCGAGCCCGGCCTGGTCGAGCGCGTCATCACCCGCGGCCATGATGTACTGGTGAAGGCCGGCATCAAGAACCCGAAAATCGGCGTCTGCGCCATCAACCCCCATGCCGGCGAAAACGGTCTGTTCGGTTACGGCGAGGAAGCCGAGAAGATCACGCCCGCCGTCGAGGCCTGCAAGGCGAAGGGCTGGGATGTGCACGGCCCGCTGCCCGCCGACACGCTGTTCTTCCTCGCCGGGCGCGGCGACTACGACATGGTGGTGGCGATGTATCACGATCAGGGCCATGGCCCGATCAAGGTGCTGGGCCTCGAATCCGGCGTCAACATCACCGTCGGCCTGCCGGTGATCCGCACGTCGGTGGACCACGGCACGGCGTTCGATATCGCCGGCAAGGGCATCGCCGACGAGCGCAGCCTGATCGAGGCGCTGCGCCAGGCCGTCGACCTCGCGCCGAAGAGCGCCAGGGCGGCTTGATCCAACTCGTCATTCCGGGGCGCGTGCTCTTGCGCGCGAACCCGGAATCTCGTTGTGATCACACCATGCTGAGGTTCCGGGTCCGCCAGCGCGCAGGCGGGCCGGCGCCCCGGAACGACGAGGTCCGAGTTCATGTCGATGCGTAGCAAGGAACGTCACGCACGCCTGCTGGAGGCGCTCAATGCCGGCGAGATCGACGTCGATGACCTCGCACGGCATTTCGATGTTTCCGCCTCCACCGTGCGGCGCGACCTGCAGCATCTGTCCAAGAGCAACGTCGTGCGACGCACCTATGGCGGCGCCATTCTCTCCGGCCACGTCACCGAAACCACCCTCGACCAGCGCCTGGCGGTGCAGGGCAAGGAAAAGCAGGCGATCGCCCGCGCGGCATTGGAGCTGATCGCCGATGGCGACACGCTGATCCTCGATGCCGGCTCCACCGTCGCGGCATTCGGCCGCCTGCTGCAGCAGCGCCGGCTGCGCATCATCACCAACAATCTTGCGCTGCTGCCGTTTCTCGCCAAGGCGCCCGACATCGAGCTCGTGGTGCTCGGCGGCGCGCTGCGCGCCACCAGTATGAGCACCATGGGGCCGCTCGCGCTCGAGGCGCTGCGGCGCATGACCGCGGACCGCGCCATCATGAGCGGCGACGGCGTGGTCGGCGGCCGCGGGTTGTGCGAGGCCGATCTCGATCAGGTCGCGCTGAAGTCGCTGATGATGCAGCAGGCCCGCGAAATCATCGTGCTGGCCGATGCCAGCAAGCTCGGCCGCGCCGAGCAGTCGGCCTGGGCGCCGCTGCCGCCGCGCTGGACGCTGGTGACCGACAATGGCGCCTCCGAGCAGCAGCAGGCCGCATTGGCCGAGACGGGCGCGCATGTGATCGTCGCCGGCGGGCGGTAATCGCGGCTGCTGCCCGAAAACCGAGTCACGCCTCAAGACGTTGATGAGCCATCGGGGATTCATTGAACATCGGGCATGCCGCGATAGAGAGTTGAGGTTGCGCAAACAGACACGGAACTGGCAACGATTGAAACGGTTCTAAAGGGGCACTGCAGCGAGGATTTCCGTGGCCCCATCAGCGACATCAGCCGGCATTCCGGTCTCATTCTCCATCAATGGCACGCGCCATGATCTGGTCATCGAGCCATGGGTCACGATGCTCGACCTGTTGCGTGAGCATCTGCACCTCACCGGTACCAAGAAGGGCTGCGACCAGGGCCAGTGCGGCGCCTGCACGGTGCTGGTCGACGGCCAGCGCATCAACTCTTGCCTGTCGCTTGCTGTTTCGCGCGATGGCGCGGAGATCACCACCATCGAGGGACTGGCCGAGGGCAATCAGCTCCACGCCGTGCAGGCGGCGTTCGTCGAGCATGACGCCTTCCAGTGCGGCTATTGTACGCCCGGGCAGATTTGCTCCGCGGTCGGGCTGATGTCCGAAGGCCATGCGCATGCGCGTGCAGAAATCCGCGAACAGATGAGCGGCAACCTATGCCGTTGCGGCGCCTATACCAATATCGCCGATGCCATTGAAGACGTGATGCACCCCCGCGCGGCCGTGCAGGAGGCCGCAGAATGAACCGGTTCGATTATATCCGTCCCGACACCGTCGCCGATGCCATCAAGGCCTTGAGCGCGCCCGATGCGCGCGCGCTGGCCGGCGGCACCAACCTCGTCGACCTCATGAAATACGACGTCGCCAAGCCGGGGCGGGTGGTCGACATCAACCGCCTGCCGCTGAAGGCGATGGACACATTGCCGGACGGCGGTCTGCGGATCGGTGCGCTGGTCACCAATTCCGCCGTGGCTTGGGATGACGGCGTTCGCGAAAGCCAGCCACTGCTATCAAGCGCGATCCTGGCCGGCGCTTCGCCGCAGCTGCGCAACGCCGCCACCACGGGGGGCAATCTGCTGCAGCGGACGCGGTGCTATTATTTCTACGATCCGTCGACGCCGTGCAACAAGCGCGAGCCCGGCACCGGCTGCTCCGCGATCGGCGGCGTCAACCGCATCCACGCCATTCTCGGCACCAGCGAGTCCTGCATCGCCACCCATCCGTCGGACATGTGCGTGGCACTCGCCGCGCTCGATGCATCCATCGATGTGGAAGGTCCGGACGGCAAGCGCAGCATTGCGATGGCCGATTTCCATCGCCTGCCGGGCGACACGCCGCAATTCGACAACACCATGAAGCCGGGTGAACTGATCACATCGGTGACCGTGCCCAAATTCGAATTCGGCGACAACCACACCTATCTCAAGATTCGCGATCGGCTGTCCTATGCCTTCGCGCTGGTGTCCGTCGGTGCCGCAATCAAGGTGCAGGACGGCGCCGTCGCCGAGATCCGTGTGGCGCTGGGCGGTGTCGCCCACAAGCCGTGGCGCGACCGCGACGCCGAAGCCCGCATCAAGGGCCAGCGCGCGGACGCCGCAACGTTCACGCGCTTTGCCGAAGATGTGCTGCGCGATGCCAAGGGGCAGGGCGCGAATGATTTCAAGGTCGGGCTCGCGCGCCGCGTCATCGTGCGTGCGCTCGAACAGGCCGCTGCGGGCAAGCCGCAGGATCAGGCCGACAAGTCTCTGAACTAGGATCACGCGATGTCATTGATGGAAGCTCCGCATATCGGCCGGCCGACCAGCCGGGTCGATGGTCCGCTCAAGGTCACCGGCCGCGCCACCTATGCCGCCGAATATGCCGCCGAGGGTCTGCTCTATGGCGTGATCGTCAGCAGCACCATTGCCGCCGGCCGTATCATCGATATGGAGCTGGACGCCGCCAAAGCCGTGCCCGGCGTTGTGGAGATCTACACCCACGAGAACCGCGGCAAGGCCGCCTGGCTTGATCGGAGCTGGCGTGACGAAGTCGCGCCTCCCGGCCATCCGTTCCGCCCGTTGAATTCTGACCGCATCCTCTTCGACGGCCAGCCGATCGCGCTGATCGTGGCCGAGACGTTCGAGGCCGCACGCGACGCCGCGTCGCTGGTGCGTGCGACCTATGACGTCGACGGGCATTGCACCGAACTCGAGCGCATGCGCGCGCAGTCCTACGTGCCGCCGAAGAAGCGCAGCGGCATTCCGCCGCCGCCGTCGCCGCGCGGCGACGCCGAGCAGGCTTTTGCCGATGCGCCGGTCAAGATCAGCCGCGACTACCGCGTAAATGCCGAGCATCACAATCCCATGGAGATGTTCGGCACCACCTGCGTCTATGACGGCGACGGCAAGCTGACGATCTACGACAAGACCCAGGGCTCGCAGAACGCGCAGGGCTATGTCACGTCGGTGTTCGGGCTGAAGAGCAAGGACGTCCGGCTGATCAATCACTATGTGGGCGGCGCATTCGGCGCGGGACTTCGGCCGCAGCACCAGCTTTTCTTCGCGGTGATGGCGAGCCTCGAGCTGAAGCGCTCGGTGCGGGTCTCGATGACCCGCTCGCAGATGTTTCACATCGGCTATCGCCCGGACAATTTCCACGCGATTTCGCTGGCCTCGGACGAGCAGGGGCGCCTGAAGTCGGTCATGCATGATGCGGTGGCCTCGACCTCGCATTACGAGGACTACCAAGAAGCCGTCGTGAACTGGTCCGGCATGATGTATCACTGTGATAACGTCAAGCTGACCTACGAGCTCGCCAAGCTCGATACGGCGACGCCGTGCGACATGCGCGCACCGGGTGCGGCGATCGGCATCACCGCGCTGGAATGCGCGCTGGATGAATTGTCCTACGAGGTTGGTATCGATCCGCTGGAAATGCGGCGCATCAATTTCGCCTCCAAGGACGAAAACACCGACAAGCTATTCACCTCGAAGGCGTTGCTGGCATGCTACGACGAGGGTGCGAAGGCATTTGGCTGGTCCAAGCGCAAGCCGGAACCGCGTGCGACGCGCGAGGGCCACGAACTGGTCGGCTGGGGCGTCTCGACCGGCATGTGGGACGCCTTCCTGCAGAAAGCCGAAGCGACCGCGCGGCTGACCGCCGACGGCAAGCTCGAGGTTGCCACCGCCGCATCCGATATCGGCACCGGCACCTGGACCATCCTCACCCAGATCGGCGCCGATGCCTTCGGCCTGCCGCTGGAAGACGTGCAGGCGCAGATCGGTGACTCGTCGCTGCCGATGTCTCCGGTGGAAGGCGGGTCATGGACCGCCGCCTCCAACGGCTCGGCCGTGCAGGCGGCGTGCGATGCCGTCAAGGAAACGCTGTTCAAGCATGCACGCAAGATGGCGAATTCGCCGCTGGCGGATGCCAAGCTTGAAGACGTCGCATTCCAGGAAAAGCGCATCTTCCTGAAAGACGATCCGGCTCGCGGGTTGTCCATCGAGGAGGTCATGCACGCCGCCGATCTCACCGAGATCAAGGAGAACGGCAAGGTCAGTCCGAACCTGCTGCAGATGATGAAATATATCAGCTACACGCATT
Source organism: Tardiphaga sp. (assembly GCA_040512975.1). GTDB lineage: Bacteria > Pseudomonadota > Alphaproteobacteria > Rhizobiales > Xanthobacteraceae > Tardiphaga. The sequence continues at coordinate 31,505 of JBEVEC010000219.1, forward strand.
CGGCAGTGTTCGCCGAGGTGCGGGTCGATGATGAACTCGGCGTGGTACGCGTCACCCGCGTCGTCTGCGCCGCGGCAGCGGGGCGAATTCTGAACCCGAAGACGGCGCGCAGCCAGATCCTCGGCGGCGTCGTCATGGGCATCGGCATGGCGCTGCACGAGGAGGCGATGACCGATCATCGCCTCGGCAAGATCATGAACAAGAACCTCGGCGAGTACCACATTCCCGCCCATGCGGACGTGGCCGATATCGAGGTGATCTTCGTCGACGAGCATGACGACAAGGTCAGCCCGATCGGCGTCAAGGGCCTTGGTGAAATCGGGATCGTCGGTACAGCGGCGGCCATCGGCAACGCGATCTACCACGCCACCGGCAAGCGCGTGCGCGACTTCCCGATCACCCTCGACAAGCTGCTGGACTAGATAGTCCAACATAGCAAAGGGCCGCGGTGTTTGCCGCGGCCCTTTTTGCGTCAGATACCCGCCGACCTCTACACGTCCACCGTGGCACTCAACGAATTGTCCTGGATAAATTCGCGGCGCGGTTCGACGACGTCGCCCATCAGCTTGGTGAAGATGTCGTCGGCCTCGTCGACCTCCTTGATCTTCACCTGGAGCAGCGAGCGTTCGTTGGTGTCGAGGGTGGTTTCCCAGAGCTGGCCGGGGTTCATCTCGCCGAGGCCTTTGTAGCGCTGCAGGGCGACGCCCTTACGGCCGGCGTCGGTGACGGCCTCGAACAGCGAGACCGGGCCGTGGATCGGGAATTCCAGGTCCTTGCGGCGCAGTACGCCGGATTTCGGATACACCTCCTGCAGGCTCGCAGCGTATTCGTCGATCTTGCGGGCATCGGCCGAGCCGAGCAGTGCGTCGTCGATGAAGGCGACATCCTTGACGCCGCGGATGGTGCGCTCGAAGAAGAAGCCCTCGCCCTCGCGGAACGCGCCGATCCAGCCGCGCTCAACCTCGTCGGCCAGCGCATCGAGCCGGCGTGCGATGTAGCTTGCGGCCTCGTTGGCGGTGGCCAGGTCCATGGTCACCTGCGGATTGAGCACGCCGGCAATCGCCGCCTGCTCCACCACCTGGCGGTTATAGCGCGAATGCAGGTTGTTCAAGGTCGAGCGGATGATGCGCGCATCTTCCACCAGCGACAGCAGATCGCGGCCGGTGCGGTCCTCGCCTGACGACAGCTTGAACAGGCAGTCGTCGAGACCGGTCGCGATCAGGTAATCTTCCAGCGCGCGTTCGTCCTTGAGATACTGCTCGGACTTGCCACGCGTCACTTTGTAGAGCGGCGGCTGCGCGATGTAGAGGAAGCCGCCCTCGATCAAGGTCGGCATCTGGCGGAAGAAAAAGGTTAGCAGCAGCGTTCGGATATGCGCGCCGTCGACGTCGGCGTCGGTCATCAGGATAATCTTGTGGTAGCGCAGCTTCGACAGGTCGAAATCGTCGCGGCCGATACCGGTGCCGAGCGCGGTGATCAGCGTGCCGATCTGCTCGGAGCCGAGCATCTTGTCGAAGCGCGCGCGCTCGACATTGAGGATTTTTCCGCGCAAGGGCAAAACTGCCTGGAATTCGCGGTTGCGGCCCTGCTTGGCGGAGCCGCCGGCCGAGTCACCCTCGACGATGAAAAGTTCGGACTTGGCGGGATCGCGCTCCTGGCAGTCGGCGAGCTTGCCGGGCAGGGAGGCGATATCCAGCGCGCCCTTGCGCCGCGTCAGCTCGCGCGCCTTTCGCGCGGCCTCACGCGCGGCGCCGGCCTCGATCACCTTGTTGACGATGATCTTGGCTTCGGTCGGATGCTCCTCGAACCACGACGCCAGCGCCTCGTTGAGCACGTTCTCGACGACGGGACGCACTTCCGAGGACACCAGCTTGTCCTTGGTCTGCGACGAGAATTTCGGGTCCGGCACCTTCACCGACAGCACGGCCGTCAAGCCTTCGCGGCAGTCGTCGCCGGTCAGCGCAATCTTTTCCTTCTTGGCGACCACTTCGGCATAGCCGTTGACCTGGCGCGTCAGCGCGCCGCGGAAACCGGCGAGATGGGTGCCGCCGTCACGCTGCGGGATGTTGTTGGTGAAGCACAGCACGTTCTCGTGGTAGCTGTCGTTCCACCACAGCGCCGCCTCGACATTGATGCCGTTGAGATCGACCGAGACGAAGATCGGCGCCGGCACCACGGGCTTCTTGTTGCGGTCGAGATATTTCACGAACTCGATGACGCCGCCCTCATACATCATCCGTTCGGTCTTCTCGACCGGATGACGGAAGTCGGACAGCAGGATGTTGACGCCGGAATTCAGGAAGGCGAGCTCGCGCAGGCGATGCTCCAGCGTGGCGAAGTCGTATTCCAGCGTCGTGAAGGTTTCGGCGGAAGCATAG
>JBEVEC010000234.1:0-7319 GCA_040512975.1 Tardiphaga sp.
TGATGGGCAAACCAGCGGTCATGCAGCGCCCATGTCGAATGATCGAAGCCGGCGCCGTGGATCATCACCACCGCCGGCAGCGATGCGTCTAAGGCGCGGCCGCCGGTGGCGACGAAAGTGTTGTAGCCGTTGACGTCAAGATACACGGCTCAGCCCTTCTGCGAGGCGCGAAGCGCCTGGTTGAGGTCGTCGATGATGTCCTGCGCCGCCTCGATGCCGACCGAAAGGCGCACCAGCTCCTCGCCGATCCCGGCGGCCGCAAGCTGTGCGGCATCCATCTGCTGATGCGTCGTCGAGGCCGGGTGAATCACCAGCGTCTTGGCGTCACCGACATTGGCGAGGTGGCTGGTGAGCCGCAGCGCTTCGATGAATTTGCGCCCGGCAGGGCGTCCGCCTTTGATGCCGAACGACACGATGGAGCCCGCGCCGCGCGGCAGCAAACGCTTTGCCAGTGTGTGGTCGGGGTGGCTCTCCAGCGATGGATGCAACACCCAGTCGACAGCCGTGTTCGCTGTCAGCGCGGCGAGCACGGCATGGGTATTGGCGACATGGCGCTCCATGCGGATGCCGAGGGTCTCGACGCCCTGCAGCAGCTGAAACGCATTGGTCGGCGACAGGCAGGCGCCGAAGTCGCGCAGGCCTTCGGTGCGCGCGCGCATGATGAAGGCCGCCGGCCCGAACTGCTCGTCGAAGACGATGCCGTGATACCCGGCATAGGGCTCGGTGAGGACAGGAAACTTTCCGGACGCGTGCCAGTCGAACCGGCCGGCGTCGACGATGACGCCGCCGATGGCGATGCCATGGCCGCCGATCCATTTTGTCGCCGAATTCATCACGAGGTCGGCGCCGAGCGCGATGGGCCGGCTCAGGAACGGCGTCGCAAACGTGTTGTCGATCAGCAGCGGAATTTTGGCCGCATGGGCGATGTCCGCGACCGCGGGAATGTCCAGCACCTCGAGGCCGGGATTGCCGATGGTCTCGCCGATCACCAGTCGGGTGTTGTCGCGGATCGCGGCGCGCAGCCCGTCATGGTCGCGCGGTTTCACGAAACTCGTGGTGATGCCGAAGCGCGGCAGCGTGTGCGCCAGCAGGTTGATGGTGCCGCCATAAAGCGACGACGACGCCACGATATGATCGCCGGCATTGAGCAGCGTGGCGATGGCCAGATGCAGCGCCGCCATTCCGGATGCGGTGCACACCGCGCCGACGCCGCCTTCGAGGGCGGCCAGCCGTTCTTCCAGCACCGCCGTGGTGGGATTGGAGATCCGCGTATAGATGTGGCCGGCGCGTTCGAGGTTGAACAGGGCCGCGGCGTGGTCGCTGTCCTGGAAAACGTAGGATGTGGTCTGGTAGATCGGCACGGCGCGGGCGCCGGTGGTGGGATCGGGATGCTGACCCGCATGCAGGCTCAGCGTCTCAAAGGCAGGCGGCTTGGGTGCTGGCATCTGTCGCTCTTCTTGTCTTTGGACACGGCCCCACGATGTATCGCATGACCATCGGCGCCCGTGAACAGGTCGACGGCGCAGATGGAACCAAAGCCGATTGGAACGGCTTATATCGGCAATTCCGCAGGAGACGATCATGAAGAAATTGCTGCTTTGCACTGCTGTTACTGCCCTCATGTTCTCGTCGGCTGCCGCCGAGGCCAAAGGCTGCATCAAGGGCGCCATCATCGGCGGGATTGCCGGGCATTATGCCGGCCACGGCAAGGTGGGCGTCGTTGCGGGCTGCGTGATCGGCCGCCACGAAGCCAACAAGGCGGACGCAGAACGCGCCCAGCGGACCCAGCAGAACCCGAACCAGAACGGTCGGATCTGACCTGACTGCGCGACGCGCCCGAGTGCGCGCGTCGCAACGTTGAATTGTGATCCGGTTTCGAAGAACCTCACCCTAAACAGGGCGGGGTTCTTTTTGTCTCTGCGGCCCGGACAAGATAGGCGTAACATTGGTGTTGCATCGCGACATATTTTGGCTTGGACGGCAATGGGCCGTGACCGGCTACGGGATTCAGGCTGTCAGCCAGAAACATAATATGAAGTTCGACATCGACGTTTCACAGATCTGGAACGAGGATCTCGACGCACCGATGCGCGACTCATCCTGGTTCGACGCCGCGGATTTTGCCGAGGCCGTGGCCCGGGCCCGCCAGCGGGCCCAGGACGCCCCGCTGACATTCCGCGCGCCGCTGGGCGACGAGCGGTGAGGGAAGCGGCGATGGTACGGCGTTCAATGTGAGCTGCCGTATTTGATGCCGGGCGGATGTCGCCGTGCTTCTGGATGACCAAAAACGCGGCTTGCTTCTTTTGCCGCCTGCTGCAATCTGGCCACAGACCGTCATTCCCAAGCAAGAGACCTTCCGGATGAGCCAGCTCGTAGTCCATGTCGGCGAATTCACCTTCAACGCCAAATTCGAGGAGGAGCTGGCGCCGAAGACCGTCGCGGCCTTCAAGAAGGCGATGCCGTTCGACAGCCAGGCCATCCATGTGCGTTGGAGCGGTGAGGGCGTATGGATGCCGCTCGGCGATCTCGATTTCGGCGTTCCTTACGAAAACCACACCAGCTATCCAGCGCCGGGCCACATTATCCTGTATCCGGGCGGCATCAGCGAGACCGAGATCCTGCTGGCCTATAGCGGCGTGCATTTCGCCAGCAAGATGGGCCAGCTCGCCGGCAACCACTTCATCACCCTGACCTCCGGCCTCGAGAATCTGAAGGAAATGGGCAAGACCGTGCTGTGGAAGGGTGCCCAGAAAGTCCGCTTCGAGATGGTGTGATGACGCCTGCCGACTATCCCCGCGATCTGCGCGGCTACGGCCGCAACCCGCCGGACCCAAAGTGGCCGGGCGGGGCCCGCGTTGCGGTGCAGTTCGTGGTCAATTTCGAGGAAGGCGGCGAGAACAATATCCTGCACGGCGACCGCGCCTCGGAGGCGTTCCTGTCCGACGTGCTCGGCGCGCAGCCCTGGCCGGGCCAGCGCCATGCCAATATCGAATCCATGTTCGAATACGGCTCGCGCGCCGGCTTCTGGCGGCTGTGGCGGATGTTCACCGACCACAAGATGCCGACCACGGTGTTCGGCGTAGCCACGGCGCTGCAGCGCAATCCCGAGATCGTCGCGGCGATGCAGGAGGCCGGCTGGGACATCGCCAGCCATAGCCTGAAGTGGATCGAGCACAAGGACATGTCGGAGCCCGAGGAGCGCTTCGAGATCGCGGAGGCGATCCGCGTGCATACCGAGGCGACGGGGACGCGTCCGACCGGCTGGTACACGGGCCGCAGCTCCATCAACACGCTCCGGCTGCTGATGGAGGCCGGCGGCTTCAAGTATCTCTGCGATAGCTATGCCGACGACCTGCCGTACTGGATCAAGGGTCCCGTCGCGCCGCAGCTGATCATTCCCTACAGCCTCGACGCCAACGACATGCGCTTCGTCAATCCGCAGGGTTTTGGCGCGGGCGACCAGTTCTTCACCTACCTCAAGGATTCCTTCGACATACTCTATGCCGAGGGCGCGACGGCGCCGAAGATGATGACCGTGGGCCTGCATTGCCGTGTCGTCGGACGGCCGGGCCGCGCCGCGTCGCTGATGCGCTTTCTGGATTACATCGGAAGTCATGATCGCGTCTGGGTGCCGACGCGGCTGGAGATCGCCGAGCATTGGCACGCCAATCTCAAGCATCTGGCGGCCGACGCCCGCGCGATCGGGTAGGGCGTCGAGGCAGCGCAGACAGGAAGAAGGCCGGACGCATGTCGGACAAGACGCTCGCCGAACTCAACGACTGCAGCAAGGCGGATTTCGTCGCCGCGCTGGCCAACATTTTCGAGTATTCGCCGTGGATTGCCGAAAAGGCTGCCGAAGCGCGGCCGTTTGCGGGCGTGACGCAGCTGTTCGACGCCATGCGCCGGGTGGTCGAGACGGCGGCGCCGGGGCAGCGGCTCGCGCTGATCAAGGCGCATCCGGATCTCGCCGACAAGACCCACCGCGGCGACCTGCTCACCGCCGAGTCCAATGCCGAGCAGAACAGCGTCGGCCTCGACCGGCTGTCCGACGCCGAATACGAGGCTTTTGACAAGGTCAACAACGCCTATCGCGCGAAATTCGGATTTCCCTATATCGTCTGCGTCCGACGGCAGACCAAGGATTCGATTCTGGCCGATTTCGGGAGGCGGCTGCCGCACGATTCGGCCACCGAAGTCTCGGCATCAATTGCCGAAATCTGCAGGATTGCCGCGCTGCGCACCGATCTTCTGGTCAAGGGTGTCAATCCGCTGAAGGTGCACGGCCGGCTCTCGACCCATGTGCTCGACACCCATGGCGGCCGGCCCGCGGCGGGCATCGCCGTCGAACTCACGGAGTTGTCGACGCTCGGCACCAGCCGCGTTATCGCGCGCACGGTGACCAACCAGGATGGCCGCACCGACGTGCCGCTGATCGGCGACCGCCCGGTGCCGATCGGGCGTTATGAACTGACCTTCAGGGTCGGTCGCTATTTCGCCGAACGCGGCGTTCCGCTGTCCGACCCGCCCTTCCTCGACGATATTCCGCTGCGCTTCTCGGTCTATGAACCGGAAGGCCATCTCCACGTCCCGCTGCTGGTGACGCCGTGGAGCTATGGGACTTATCGCGGGAGCTGATCTTTCTGATCCTTCTGACCTTGCGCCCGGCCGTGCGGGTAAGGAAAAAGTCCAATACCTAGCCGCAATACGTCGCGCAATGACGACGCAACAAAAAAAACCGGGAGGCATCGTGCGTAAATTCGTTCACTCACTCTTCGCGATCGGCGTCATCGCAGCATCGACGTTCGATGCGTCGGCCGCCGAAGTCCACGTCATGATCTCCGGCGGTCTCACCGCGGCCTTCAAAACGCTGGTGCCGCAATACGAGAAGGCGAGCGGCAACACCGTGGTGATCGCCTATGGTCCGTCGATGGGGACCACGCCGCAAGCGATCCCGATGCGGCTGTCGCGCGGCGAACCGGCGGATGTGCTGATCATGGTCGGCGATGCGCTGGGCGATCTCATCGGCCAGGGCAAGGCGGTGGCCGCCAGCCGCGTCGACATCGCGGATTCGCCGATCGGCGCCGCCGTGAAAGCCGGCGCGACGAAGCCCGATATTTCCACGCCCGAGGCGCTCAGGGCGGCGCTGCTGGCGGCGAAGTCAGTCGCCTATTCCGATAGTGCCAGCGGCGTTTATGTCGGCAAGGACCTGTTCGACAAGCTCGGGCTCGCGGATTCAATGAAGGACAAGGCGCGCATGATCCCGGCCACGCCGGTCGGCGAGATCGTCGCCAAGGGCGAAGCCGAACTGGGGTTTCAGCAGATCAGCGAATTGAAGCCGGTGCCAGGCATCGACATCGTCGGCCCGCTGCCGCCGGCGCTGCAGAAGATGACGGTGTTCTCGGCGGGCTTGGCGAGCAAGGCGCAACAGCCCGATGCAGGCAAAGCACTCATAGCATTCCTGGCCTCGAAGGATGCCGTGCCGGTGATCGTGGCAACGGGGCTGGTACCGAAGGTGAAGTAGTTCTTCCCTCTCCCCGCAAGCGGGGAGAGTGAAGAGACCGTCAATGCGTCGCGGCCGCTGCAACCCCCGCCGCTTCCGCTTTCGCCATCTCCGCACTGCCGACGCCGTTGAAGAACGCGTTGAGGATCACCGCGACCAGCGCGCAGAGCAGGATGCCCGACTCCAGCAGCGGGTGCAGGTCGTGGGGCAGCGCCTTGAAGAAATTCGGCGCCACCAGCGGGATCATGCCGAAGCCGACCGAGATCGCGACCACGAACAGATTGCGCTGGTTGGTCTTGAAGTCGACCGCGGTGAGAATGCGCGCGCCGGTCGCCGCGACCATGCCGAACATCACCAGGCCGGCGCCGCCGAGCACGACCTGCGGCACGGCTTCCACCAGCGCCGCCATCTTCGGCAGCAGGCCGAGCACCAGCATGATGCCGCCGCCGGCGATGGTGACCCAACGCGAGCGCACCCCGGTGACGCCGACGAGACCGACATTCTGCGAGAACGAGGTGTAAGGGAAGGTGTTGAAGATACCCCCCAGGAACGTGCCGACGCCGTCGGCGCGCAGGCCGCGGGTCAGTGCGTCGCGATCGATCACCTTGCCGGTCATCTCGCCGAGCGCCAGGAACATGCCGAGCGACTCGATCATCACCACGATCATGACGACGCACATGGTGACGATCGGCACGAGGTGGAATTGCGGCATGCCGAAATGCAGCGGCAGTACGATGTCGATCCAGGGTGCGGTGGCGACCTTTTCGAAGTGCATCACGCCGACAACGGTGGCGAGGATGGCGCCGGCGATGATGCCGATCAGCACCGAGACATTCGCAAGAAATCCCGTGCCCCATTTGATCAGGCCGAGGATCACCAGCAGCACGAACAGCGCGATGCCCAGGCCCTGCAACTGGCCGTAGCCCGGATTGGGAAACTGGCCGGCTACGCCATCGACCACCTTGGTCAGCGTTGGTAATCCGCCACCAGCCCAATTGATGCCGACGCGCATCAGCGAAATGCCGATCACCAGGATGATGGTGCCGGTGACGACCGGCGGAAACAGCGGCAGCAGGCGGCTGATGAAAGGCGCGACAATCATGCCGAAAATTCCGGCAGCGATGACCGAACCATAGATGCCGAGCAGGCCGATTTCAGGGTTGGCAGCCATCGCCAGCATCGGGCCGACCGAGGCGAAGGTGACGCCCATCATGACCGGCAGGCGGATGCCGACGCCGGGAAAGCCGATGCATTGCACCAAAGTCGCAAGGCCGCAGGCGAACAGGTCGGCCGAGATCAGGAAGGCCACGTCCTGCGGCGGCAGTTTCAGCGCACGCCCGATGATCAGGGGCACGGCGACGGCACCGGCATACATCACCAGCACATGCTGCAGGCCCAATGCCAGCAGGCGCGGTGTCGGCAGCATTTCGTCGACGGGATGGATGGTCGTCGTTGTCATTGATCTCGCCCCATGCTCAAGCATCAAAATTCACGGAAATATCTTCGACAGATACAAGCCGCGTGCCAGAAACTGCGCCTGTGGCGCCATGGTGTAAATCGGCGATGACTACGTTGACCGCTGGCACAAAGGTTGCTCGAATTGCATCACTTCGCGATCGAACAGTCCCGGGATCGCGGACACAGACTGGAGGTCGCGCGTGCCGCTCATCAAGAACCGCTACGGCAAAGGCCGCGTCCGCATCATGCGGATCCATCGCGACGGCGACAGCCAGGAGGTCCGCCCGCTCAGCATCCAGGCCATGCTGGAGGGGGATTTCGGCCGCGCGTATACCGACGCCGACGACTCGACCTCGACCTC
>JBEVEC010000266.1:0-34244 GCA_040512975.1 Tardiphaga sp.
GCCTCGGTGACCGGGCCGGGCACCACCACGGCATTGTCGTAAAGCTGCACGTGCTCGGCGCCGCTGAGCATGGGCGGACGGATGAAGGAGAAATACGGATACCAGGGCAGCAGCGTCTCGGGAAAGACCGCGAACTGCGCGCCCTTCCCTGCCGCTTCGGCGATCGCCGCCAGCACGCGATCCAGCGTGCCGCCCGGCGTGTCGAGATCGGGCGCGATCTGAACCGCCGCCGCCCTGACCATTCGCTTCTCTGCCATGATGATCCCTCCGTCGCGTCCGCCCATGCAGGGCGCGTTACAGCGTCCGGCCTTAAAGCGTCCAGGTGTGGAGCATGAAGGCGTTTTCGTTGCGGTGGATCAGCGTGAGGTCGAGCACGTCGAGCGGCGAGATCGGCACGATGCCGGGGATCAGCGACGGCTCGCCGTGGCCGTACAGCGCCTGCAACGCGAAGCGGCAGGCGTAGACCTTGCCGCCCTCTTCCATGAACTTGACCAGCGTGTTGTTGAAGTTCTGGTGGCCGGGGAAGGCTTCGTCGCCGATCTTCGGGAAGCCGCGCTGCACGCCGAGCGTGACGCCGGGGCCATACAGCAGGATCGAGGTCTCGAAACCTTTGCGCATCAGGCGCGTGGCCTGCAGCATGTTGACGAAGCCGATCGAGCCTTCGAACGCCACGGTGTGGAACGTGACCAGCGCTTTTTCGCCGGGCTTGGCTTTGACGTCTTCGAAAACCTTCTGCTCGTAATCGACGAGGATGTCGCCTTTTTCGCGGGGCGGGAATGTTACGGCGGGCATGGTGCTCTCCTTGCTGTCGTCCCGGACGTTTTCGCCGGGCTGACCAAGGGATTGCACGAGCCGTGCCAATTGATGTTCTGCACAGACGTTTTGCAAAACAGTCAATTTGTTGTCAATTCTACATTCAATCTTGATCGGAGATCTGACTGGATGGGTCGGGCTGCACCAAAAAAATGCGTATAAACGCTGGGCGCGCTGATATTCGTTTGGGCAAACAAGCTGATCCGGAATTGTAGTTCGCCGTTGGCCATCCGCACGTCGTGATCGGTGTCCCTTGACCGCTTCGCGCAATTGCAACATGAATGCAGTCAATTCCGTTCCCTGCAGGCAGGCGCTTATGGCCGACTGGACTCCCGACCTCTCCACCAGCGACAAGCCGCGCTATCTCGCGATCGCCGACGCAATTGCCGATGACATCGCCGATGGCCGCCTCGCGGTCGGCGACCGGCTGCCGCCGCAGCGCAAGCTCGCCAAGCGGCTCGGCGTCGACTTCACCACGGTGGCGCGCGGCTATGTCGAGGCGCAGAAGCGCGGGCTGATCGAAAGCAAGGTTGGACAGGGCACCTTCGTGCGCGACAAGCCGCGGCCGCGCCGCAGCGCCAAGCCCGCGCCGCGGCCGATCGACATGTCCATGAACCTGCCGCCGGAGACCGACGATCCCGATTTGATCGAGCGCATGCAGGCCGGTATCGAATATGTCGCGCGCGATATCGTCTCGGTGTTGCGCTATCAAGGATTTGGCGGCACCCAGGCCGACAAGGACGCCGCCTCGAGCTGGCTCGGGCGACGCGCGCTGGTGCCGTCGCAGGAGCGCGTCTTCGTGTCGCCCGGCGCGCACGCAGCACTGCTCGGCATCGTCTCGATCCTGGCCAAACCCGGCGACACCGTGTTGTGCGAAGCCATCACCTATCCCGGCATCCGTTCGATCACCGCGCAGCTCGGCGTCAATCTCGTCGGCCTGCGCATGGACCAGGACGGCATCGAGCCGCAGGCCCTGCTCGATGCCTGCAAGAAGCTGTCGCCGAAGGCGCTGTTCCTCAATCCCACGCTGCAGAACCCGACCACGCTGACCATCCCCGATGCGCGTCGCCGCGAGATCGTCGAGATCGTCCGCTGCTTCAAGGTGCCGATCATCGAGGACGACGCCTATGGCTTCATCCCCGAACACGGCCATGGCCATGCGCCCTTCGCCGCGATCGCGCCGGACCTGACCTGGCACGTCGCCGGCCTCGCCAAATGCATCGGCGCCGGCCTGCGCGCGGCCTATGTGGTGGTGCCCGACTCGCGCTCAGGCTGGCCCTTCGCCTCGGCCTTGCGCGCGGCCAATGTGATGGCGTCGCCGCTCACGGTGGCGCTGGCGACGCGCTGGATCGAGGACGGCACCGGCGTCACGATCCTGCGCTTCATCCGCACGGAGACCGCGGCACGGCAGCGGCTGGTGGCGGAGATCCTGCCGCAACACGCCTATCGCGGCGATCCCCTGAGCTTCAACATCTGGCTCGCGGTACCGCCGCCCTGGACGCGATCGGCCTTTGTCGAGCACATGCGCGCCACCGGCATGGGCACCGTCGCCAGCGACGCTTTCACAGCGAGCGAACCCGCGCCGGAAGCCGTCCGCATCTGCCTCGGCGGCCCCATCACCCGCGCCCAGATCAAGCGCGGCATGGAATATGTCGCGCATGCGCTGACGGAGTCACCCGCATTGGCGTCGGCATTCCTGTAGCGCCAGCCGTTCGACGTGCTTCTCAGCCCGCCTCGCCTTCCATGCGTCCGTAGCGTGCGAGGAACATGTCAACCACGGTCTGGACATGCTGCCTGATCTGCCGCTCGCTGGGCCTATTCGGGCCAGCCTGGATCAGGCATTGAAAATGGAAATGCGAAACCACCGCCCCCAGAAAGACGCGCGCAGCCATCAGCGGCTGATCGCAATCGAGTTCGCCGCGCTTGACGGCACCCTTGAGATAGACCACCAGACGATCCACCGTGCTGCCTGGTCCCAGCCGATAAAACATCTCGCCCAGCTCCTGCGTTCGTCCCGCTTCGGTGACAACCATTCTCAGCAACGATGTCGATTGATTGCTGAGGATGTGATGCAACAGTCCCAGCGCCAACTCCGTTAGAACGAATTTCGGAAGACCGCCGCGGGTGACGGCGGCATTCGGCCCGTTGATCTCAGCTGCCTTTCGCTTGACGATCTCGGCGAACAGCAATTCTTTGCTTGCGAAATGTCGATAGAGCGTTTCCTTCGATGCGCCCGCGCGTTCCGCGATGGTGCGCATTGTGGTGTCGGCGTAACCCAGCTCCAGAAAGATGTTTTCCGCGATATCGACGAGTTCTTTCCGACGCTGCTCGCCTCTTGGTATTTTTCGCACGGCATTTGTTGACATGGCTGACCTATCTCGACTGCCGCGGACACTTGTCTCTAAACGAACCATCGGGTACGCTTAAATGCAATGACTATTTGAATACCTTTCGCTGGTAATTGTCAGTGATTACGAAAGTTATACGCAATGCCCGCTGAGCAGGCCGACGCCGAGACGATCGCTTCCGAACCTGCGAAAAAGCAGGACGAGAAGGTGAAGCCGGGCAGCGACGAAAAAGACTCCGCGGCGGAACAGAAGGCGTCTGACGCCAGGGACGACGAAGCGAAGCAGAAGCGCAAGCCCAAGGTATTTTTAATCGGCGGCATCGTTATCGCAGTGCTGCTGGTGGGCGGCGTCGATTATTGGTTGGCCAACCGCAACATCGAGGACACCGACGACGCCTATACCGACGGCCGCGCGGTCATGATCGCGCCGCGGGTGTCCGGCGCCGTCGTCTCGCTCGACGTCACCGATAACCAGTTCGTCAAGCAAGGCCAGCCGCTGATCCATATTGATCCGAGCCAGTACCAGATCGACCGCGAACAGGCCGAGGGCGCGCTGGCGACGGCGAAAGCGCAGTATCTTGGGCAGCAATACGGACTCGAAATCGCCAAGAAGAACTTCCCTGCGCAGCTTCAACAGGCCCAGGCCCAGCTCGAAAGCGCCAAGGCCAACCGCACCAAGGCACAAGCCGACTTCGAGCGCCAGAAGAGCCTGCCAAAGGCGGCGACGTCGCAGCAGGACGTCGACGCGGCGCAGGCGGCGCTGAAGCAGGCGGACGCGCAGGTGTCGCTCGCGGAAGCGCAGGTCACGCAAAGCTCGCCCGTGACCCAGCGGATCAGCCAGACCGATGCCGATGTCGGCCAGCTCAAAGGTCAAGTCGAGCAGGCCCAAGCCAAGCTCGATCAAGCCAACCTCAATTTGTCATGGGCCGTTGTGACGGCCCCGCAGGACGGCTGGATCACCAAACGCAACGTGGAAAAGGGAAACTACGTCGCGCCTGGCCAGCAGATCTTCTCGGTTGTCGCGCCCGACGTGTGGATCACCGCCAATTTCAAGGAAAACCAACTCGCCGACATGCGGCCGGGACAACGGGTCGATATCAGAATCGACGCCTATCCGGCGCTCCGGCTTCAGGGCCACGTTGATAGCATCCAGCTTGGTTCGGGCTCGAAATTCACGGCGTTCCCTCCGGAAAACGCCACCGGCAACTTCATCAAGATCGTGCAGCGCGTGCCGGTGAAGATCGTCATCGACAAGGGCCTTGATCCCAACATACGCCTGCCGCTTGGACTTTCGGTGGTGCCCGCGGTAACGCTGCGATGAGCGATGCCTCCGATCAGCACGCAGCGCAATGGAAGCCTGCTTACAATCCGTGGCTGATCGCCATCGTCGTCACGCTTGCAGCCTTCATGGAGATTCTCGACACCACGATCGTCAACGTCGCGCTTCCGCATATCGCGGGCAGCCTGTCGGCAAGCAATGACGAGGCAACCTGGGCGCTGACATCCTACCTCGTCGCCAACGGCATCGTGCTGACAATATCCGGATGGCTGAGCGACCTGTTCGGGCGCAAGCGCTACTTCATCATCTGCATCGTGATGTTCACGGTCTGCTCGTTCCTGTGTGGCATTGCCCAGAGTCTCGCGCAGATCATCATATTCCGCCTGATGCAGGGCTTTTTCGGCGGCGGTTTGCAACCGAGCCAGCAGTCAATCATCCTTGACACGTTCCCGCCGGCCAAGCGCGGCGCCGCCTTCGGCATCACCGCGATCGCCACCATCGTTGCGCCGGTGCTCGGCCCGACCCTCGGCGGCTACATCACCGATCAGGTGACGTGGCGCTGGATCTTTTTCCTCAACATTCCGGTCGGTGTGATCGCGGCGTTCCTGGTATCGCTGATGGTCGAAGACCCACCTTGGGAGAAAAACAAGCGCAAGCGCGGCATCGACTATATCGGGCTGTCGCTGATCACGCTCGGGCTGGGCTGTCTGCAGATCATGATGGACCGTGGCGAGGACGCCGACTGGTTCCAGTCCGGCTTCATCCAGATCATGGCGCTGCTCGCATTTCTGGGGATATTGGGCGCCGTGGGATGGCTCCTTATCGCCAGGAAGCCGATCGTCAATCTCGCGGTCTTCAAGGATCGCAACTTTGCGGGCGGCTGCCTGATGATCGCTGCGATGGGTGGCATTCTCTATGCGAGCGCGGTTCTGATCCCGCAATTCGCGCAGACCGTGCTGCTCTACACCGCGACCTGGGCCGGACTCATCCTCTCACCCGGCGGCATCGCGGTCATCATCCTGATCCCGATGGTTGGTCGCCTGATGACGATGGTACCGACGCGGTACATCATCGCGACCGGTTTCATGATCATGGGCTGCGCGCTGATCTATTCGAGCCGGCTCGCCCCCAACATGGATTTCAAGACACTGGTCATGATGCGCACGTTCCAGACCGCCGGCCTGGCCTTCCTCTTCGTGCCGATCAGCACGGTGACATACATGACGCTGCCGCGCGAGCTCAACGGCGACGGTGCGGCGCTGTTCGCCATGTTCCGCAACGTGTTCGGCTCGGTCGGCATTTCGCTCTCGACGTCGCAAGTCACGGAACGCTCGCAGATCCATCAGAACTACCTGTCGCAATGGGCCAGCCCGTTCCACCAGCCTTATCAGACGCTGGTGGCGCAGACCGAACAGACCCTTCGGTCGCTGGGACGCGCCGGTGCCGGCGTTCACGACATCGCCGTCGGACGCGTTTACCAGATGTACCGGACGCAGGCCTCCATCCTCGGATATTCCGACGTGTTCTTCTACTGCGCAATCGTCGCATTCGCCGTGGTGCCTTTCTGCTTTCTTCTTTCGGCAAAGACCGGCGGCGCCCGGGCCGGTGGTGGTCATTGATGCCAAATCATTCTCGTTTCCGCTGGGCCGCTCTTGCGATCGCGCTTCCGGTCCTCGGTAGCTGCACGCTCGGCCCCGATTTCGTCCAGCCCGACTCGCGTTTGCCGGACAGCAAGACGTTTACGAACCAGCCGATCTCGGACGCCCGCCTACCGGCGCCCACCGATCCGAACTGGTGGAACGCGTTCGGCGATCCCGTGCTGACCCGGCTCGAGGCCCGCGTCGCCGAGGCCAATCTCGACGTCCGCACGGCGGCGATCCGCATCGCCGAGAGCCGCTACCAGCGCGGAGCCACCGCCGCGGCGGAATTGCCGTCCATCAACGCGGACGGCAAATACCAGCGCGAACTGTACAGCCAGAACGGCATTATCAGCCTGCTTGGCCCGCTGCTCGGACCGTCCGGGTCGAGCGGGACGGCGATCGCGCCGATCAATGACTATAATCTCGGGCTGGACATGTCGTGGGAGCTCGACCTCTGGGGTCGGGTACGACGGCAGGTCGAGCAGGCGGATGCGCAGGTCGATCAGGCCGAAGACCGCCGCCGCGACGCGCTGGTGTCGAGCCTTGCCGAACTGGCGCGCGACTACATCCAGCTTCGCGGCACCCAGGAGCAGATCAGGATCGCCGAGAACAACATCACGGTCGCTCGCGAAGTCCTGCAGCTTGCACAACAGCTCCAGCAAAAGGGCGTTCGCACCGGACTGGACGCCGAGAATGCCGCCGCGCAGGTTGAAGGCATCCGCGCGCAGCTGCCGACCTTGCAGCAGCAGGAGATCCAGTACCTCAACGCGATTGCCCTGCTGCTCGACCTGCCGCCGACGTCGCTCAATGCCGAGCTGAAGTCCGCCCGGTCGATCCCGCGCTCGCCGCCGCGGGTGCCGGTCGGCATTCCGTCGGAGCTTGCCCGCCGCCGGCCGGATATCCGCGCCGCCGAGGACCAGCTACACGCGGCCACCGCCAGCATCGGCGTCGCGGTCGCCTCGTTCTACCCCAAGTTCCAGCTCAACGGCAGCGTTGGACTCGACGCGCTCGAATTCAGCAACCTGTTCAAGGCGAGTTCGCTGCAATACATGGCCGGCCCCAGCGTCACCTTGCCGATCTTCGACGGTGCGCGGTTGTCGAGCATGCTGAAACTCAGCACCGCGCAGCAGGCAGAAGCCGCGGTGACCTACCACAAGACGGTGATGACCGCCTGGCATGAGGTCGCGAATGCCATCGCGGCGCACCGGCTCGAACAGCAGCGCCGCGCCCGGCTGCGCGCCCAGCTCAACCACACCCGGGCCGCGCTCGACCTGTCGCGCTCGCGCTACAACGAGGGCGTCGCCGACTTCCTGACCGTGCTGGATGCCGAACGCAGCTTGCTGCAAAACGAGCAGCAATATGCGACCAGCACGACCAACATCTCGCTCAATCTCGTTATGCTGTTCAAGTCGCTGGGCGGCGGATGGGAGCAGACCTTTCCGGACGCGCCGGCGGTGATTGCGGCAGTGCCGACCGCGCCGCCGCACTAGCAGGAGCCTCTCGACCATCGATCATCGCCTCCGCTTAGGGTCGGCGCGCGTCCGCTGCCGCGAGCAATGGCCCGTAGCGCTCGGCATCGCCGCGCAACTCGGCGGCAAAGGCGTCCGGCGGCGACGCGGCGATGGTGACGCCCTGCGCGGCATATTGCGCGACCAGCGCGGGATCGCGCAGCGCCTCGGCGAGATCGCGGGCGATCTGGTCGACCACCGTCTTCGGCACCGCCGCCGCGGCCAGCATGCCGAACCAGCTGTCATAGACAAATTCCGGCAGTCCGGCTTCCGCGAAGGTCGGCACATCAGGCAATTGCGGCAGGCGCCTGTCGCCGGTCACCGCCAGCGCGCGCAGCTTGCCGGACTGGATCAGGTCGCCGCCGACATTGAAGAACGTGAACGCCAGGCTGGTATCGGCGCGCATCACGCTGATCTGCGATTCCGGTTGGCCGCGATGCGGGACCAGCACCATCCTGGTGCCGGTGAGATGCTTGAACAATTCGGCCGCGATGCCGGTCGAGCTGCCGATGCCGGCCGAACTATAGCTCAGCCCGTCCGGCTTCGCCCTGGCCGCTGCGATTAGCTCGGCCAGCGTCTTGAACGGCGCGTCGGGCGGCACGATCAGGATGACGGCGGTGGTGGCGACGCGGCCGATGGCGGCAAAGTCCTTCACCGGGTCGAAGCCGAGATTCTTGTTGACCACGCCGACCACGCTGTGGCCGTTGGACGTCAGCATGATCTGCGAACCGTCGGCCGGACCCTTGGCGATGCTGCTGACGCCGGCGATGCCCGGCCGGTTTTCCACGATGACCTGTTGCTGCCACTTGTCCGCCAGTTTCTGGGCCACCGTGCGGGCCAGAATGTCGGTCATGCTGCCGCCGGAGAACGGCACCACGATGCGGACGAGCTGGCTGGGATAGGTTTGCGCGCGGGCGTGGCGGCCGGCCAGCGCGGCCGTCGCAGCGAGCCCGGCGCCGGTCACGAACTGACGGCGATCCATGGTGGTCCTCCCTGTGTGATGCCGGGCTTTTCGCCTCTGGCACGTTGGGCGGAGCATTGCGAGCAATGCCGCCGCCGGTCGTTCGACTTCAGCCGCCGGGCTCGAACACGATGCGGTCGCGCGACGAGCCGAGCACCGCGGCATAGGCCTCTGCCGCGCGCTCCAGCGGATAGATGGCGCTCGGCACGATCGGGAACGGTTTCAATGCGCCGCTGGCGAAACCCGGCACGAGCTCGCGCAACAGCGCGCCCGCCTCGGTCGACGACAGCGCCAGCGTATCGACGCCAAGAAAGGTGTGGCGGCCGCGGTAGAAGGCGAAGATGTCGAAGGGAATCGGCGTCTTGCTGGAGGCAATGAAGATCTGGCGCCCGAGCAGGGCCAGCGACGCCGTCCCCGCCTGGTAATAGACTTCGCCCACCGTGTTGTAGACGATATCGGCGCCGCGGCCGCCGGTGAGCTCACGCACCTTCGCTGCCACATCGTCGCGGCTCGAATTGATCAGCGTCACCTCGCCATGGGCATGGCCGGCATAGGGTTCATCCTTCCGCACGACGCCGATGACACGGGCGCCGCGCCACGAGGCGATCTGCGCCGCGGCTTGGCCGACCTTGCCGTTGACTCCGAGGATCAGCACGGTGTCGCCCGGCTTCGGCATGCCCGCGCGGCGCAGGCCTTCCTGTGCGGTCACGAAGGGCACACCGATGCCGGCGGCCTCCGCAAGGCTGATCGTGCCCGGCTTCTCGACCAGCGCCGCCGCCTCGACCACCAGATGCGTGGCATGGGTGCCGTCGCTGTGGATGCCGAGATCGCCGGACGAGCCGAACACCTGCTTGCCGACAAGCCCTGCCGGTCCTTCCAGCACCACGCCGGCAAAGTCGCGGCCCGGTGTCCGTGGAAACACCGCATGGGACATCAGGCCGATCGCCGCCTTGGCGTCGGACGGATTGACGGCCGCCGCCTTGATCTCGACCAGCGCATTAGCCTCGCTGCCGCGCGCGAGCGCGAATCGCGCGATGGTCGGTGCAAGGCTTTCGATGCGCTCGGCCTTGGCGGCAAGCCGCAAGGCGGTAACAGTGACTCCGGTGGCGTCGGTCATGCGTTCCTCAGCAAGGCAAAGTCACAGCGCCCGGCCGCCGTCGACGACAATCAGCGAGCCGGTGGAATAGGTCAGGTGCGTGGCGCAGGCGGCGATGGCGCGGCCGACATCCTCGGCCGTGGCAACGCGCTTGAGCGGAATGGTCGGCGCGACCTTTTCCAGCGCGGCGGCGTCGCGGCCCGGCACGAAATCCGTGGCGACCACGCCGGGCGACACCGCCATCACCCGCACCGCGGGTGCCAGCGCCCGCGCCAGCGATTTGGTCATGGTGTCGATGCCGGCCTTGATCGCGGCATAGGCGAGGTTGGAGCCGACGCCGTTCAGCCCGGCGATCGACGACACGCTGACAATCAGGCCGTCACCGGACGCCTTGAGCAATGGCGCGAAGGCGCGGATCGCCGCGAACTGGCCGCGCCAGTTGACCTTGAACATGTCGTCGATAAAGTCGTCGGTCAGCGCGTCGAGATCGCCGATCGGGATCGGTTTTGTGTAGCCAGCGCCGTTCACAAGCATATCGCAACGGCCGAACGCAGCTTTGACATCACCAGCCAGCGACACCAGCGTCGCGGTGTCCTCGACCACGGCGCGGCGGGCGAGATGGCCGCTGCCCGGCAGCTTTGCCAGCAGTGCTTCGGCGGCCGCCTCGGCGGAGCGCCACGTCACCACCACCGTCGCGCCCTCAGCCGCGAGCGCCTGCGTGGCGGCGGCCCCGATGCCGCCGGAGCCGCCGATGACGACCGCCACCTTGCCCGACAATATCCCGGTCATCGGCGGCTCACTTGATCGGCGGATGCGGAAGCACGGACTCGCCAGGCTCCATCACGAAGCCATAGCTGAGGCCGAACCACTCGCCGGTGACGTCCGGCGCCGGCGCTGCGCCCTCGCCGCGGCGGAAATCGCCGATCAACGCACGCGTCACGCCGAACACGACGTCGCTTTCGAGATGCTCGTCGTCATCGACAAAAATCTGCGTGATCAGCGTCTTGAAGCCGGGCTTGTGGGCCAGGATATGCAGATGCGCCGGCCGGTACGGGTGGCGGCGCTGCGCCGCCAGCATCTCGCCGGTCGGGCCATGGGTAGGCACCGGATAGCCCGCGGGCTTGACCGAGCGAAACGCAAAGCGCCCCTGCGCGTCGGTTTCGAACACGCCGCGCAGGTTCATGTCGGCCTGGCCGGCGTCCTGATTCTCATACATGCCGGCGGGTGAGGCCTGCCAAACATCGACGGTGACCCCCGGCAGCCCCTCCCCCTGCGCATCGCGGATGCGGCCGTCGAAGAACAGCGGCGGCCCCGGCGTGGGCGAGCGCACGATCGAACCGCCGTTGTCCGTGCGCGGCGCGTTGGCACGCCAGAACGGGCCGAGCAGCGCCGCCGCCGTCTCGGTGGCGCCGTCCTGGCCGTTGTTGAGCAGGCAGACCAGCGACGACAGCCCGACGGCGTCGGAAAACAACACGCCCTCATTGTGGCTGTCATTGGTGGCCTGCCCGATGCGGTTCAGGAAATCCACCGCATAGCCGAACTCGGCCTCGGTCAGCCGCACCTCGCGGGCGAATTCATGCAGATGGCGCACAAACGACGTCATGATCTCGCGCAGCCGTGGATCCGGCGCGCCGTTCATGGCCTCGAGCACCGCGGGGGTGACGTCCTCTTGCCGCGTGATGATCATCGAGCCTCCCTGACCGGCCGTCATGCCGCCTCGTCGCGCCGTTCCAGCGTCGCGCGTTGTCGCATATTGTTGGTTGGCGAAGATTTTGTCGAGGCGATTTGCGCGACGCTGTCGGCTCGGGGCGGCGTCCATCGTCTTCAGGAAAGGCGCCCTTTTGCGGCGCCCAAACGACGAGGGAAGATGATGACGAAAACGATCTTTGTGAGCCTGCCGGTCAGCGACCTTGCGGCGTCGCGCGCGTTCTACGAAGCCATCGGGTTCAGCAACAATCCCCGCTTCAC
Source organism: Tardiphaga sp. (assembly GCA_040512975.1). Lineage (GTDB taxonomy): Bacteria > Pseudomonadota > Alphaproteobacteria > Rhizobiales > Xanthobacteraceae > Tardiphaga. The sequence continues at coordinate 11,613 of JBEVEC010000266.1, forward strand.
CGACGAGACGGCGGCCGGCATGGTGTGGAGCGACACGATCAACTTCATGCTGCTGACTCATGCCAAATGGCGTTCGCTGACCAGCCGCCCGATCCCGCCGAAGGATGCGAGCGCGGTGATGCTGATGCTGTCATGCCACAGCCGCGACGCCGTCGATGCCATGATCCAGGCCGCCGTCGCCCATGGCGGCGCGCCCGACATCAATCCGGTGGAAGACCACGGCTTCATGTATACGCGCGATTTCGCCGATCCCGACGGCCATGCCTTGGGCGCGATGTGGATGGACCTGTCCGCGATGCCGGCGGGCGACGCGGCCGGCTGACTTGCGATCGGTTTTGACCGGCCGACATCGTGCGGATAGGTCTACAGACAATTGAGGCGCGCGCTGCTTGGACAAAACTGAAATGAGTTCGACAACGTCAACAGGAAGCGCGGGTTTCGGTCTTCGTTGTCCAGAGAACGGTAGCTGAGCGGCACACCGACGCCGACGTCGATACGCAGGTCGCCGTCCAGGAAAAACCGCACGCCGCCGCCGGCGGATGTGAGCGACAGGCCATCGCGATAGGTGTAGCCGACGTTCCAGGCCGCCCCGCTGTCGACGTATCCGTATAGCTGGTAGGACTTGAGAAACGGCAGATCCAGCGCGCCGTCATACCGCAGCTCGATTGACCCCGCGATCGCGTTGTCGCCGCTGATCTCGGCGTTGCCGTAGCCGCGACCAAAGGATGCGCCTCCAAGGTAGAACTGCTGTGAGCTCAGCAGGGGTGCGGAGGCAACTTGTCCCGCCGCAGATATCTTGAGCGAAACGGCATCGGTAATGCTTTGGTAGCGCGTGAACCAGACATTGAGCACCGTCGCTGCCGCAGAGCCGTCGATGCGGGACGTGAAATCGTCGTCGGGGCACGATGCACCGAGGATATTGAGCCCCTGGCGCCATGTCGCCGTGACATAATTGACGCCGCCGAGATCGTCCTTCAATCGATAGTCGGCGGTCAGACTGACGATCCGCAGGTGATCGTTATAGATCGCGCCGAATGTATCGCTTTCGGAGACGTCGCTGAAGGTTGCCGCGGTGGTCAGCACCAATGAGGCGGTCTGCGATTGCAGCGGCGCGATGCTGGCATGGACCTCGTAGGACTGGGTCTTCGTGACGTCACCGAATTGGCGACGCCAGTCGCCGGGCCGGACCTCGCTGTAGAGTGCCGAACCGCCGATGCGCACGCCATCGACGCCGATCGGGGTCTCGTAAGACAGCCTCGCGAAGCCGAGCTGCCGCGGATCGATTGCGATGGTCGAGAGATTCAGGGCCAGAATGTCGCCGGGCCGGAGATAGGAGTTGAACGCGCCTGTGGCGTAGGTCTGCCAGGGACCGACCGACGACGAGCCCAGGTTGTCGATTCCAAACGACGTGTAGACCTGCCACGTCTTCACGAACACCTTGAGCCGAAATCGACCGCTCGCGGTGCCGATTTCTTCGAGCGCCGTGTCGGCCATGCGAACGCCGGGCAGTCCGTTGATCAGCAATAGCTGCCGTTCGAGAACGTCCTGCCGCGACGGCGTTTGCGCCGTCACCGGCGCCAGCATCGCGGCGATGCCGAAGCGATTGTCAGGATCTCCGTCGACGGTCACGTCGGTGATGCTGCCCTCGATCACATGAAATCGAATCCGCCCGTTCGCCCCGTCCTGCGGCAGCACGATAACGCGGCTGAGGTGAAAACCTGCGCCGCGATATTGCGCGGACATCGCTTCGGCGATGACGCCAAGGTCGGCCGCCGAAACGCTTTTGCCGAGATATGGCTGATAGGCTTGCGACATCGCCGATGCATCGATGGCATGCGCGCCCTCGATCGAGACACCACGCAGGACCAGCAGCTTTGTCGTATCGGCCGCAGCCGGCGCGCGGTCGTGTTGCAAAGCGGGCACCGGCGGTCGCGGCCGGTCGCGTTGCTGTTCGGATTGTGCGGCGTCGAAATGCTTTTCCGGCTGCAGCGGATCGAAGCCTGGATTGGCAGCCTGGGCGTGGGCGAGGTCCGAAGAAAACGCCGCTATCAGGACAAGGCCGGCAAATGAAGCGAGCGGACGGATTTTGCTAGGCTTCAAGCCTCGAGGGCACGTACTCGGCATCAAACCCGCTTCTTTTCATCCGTCATACAAACGCGTCTCTCAGCAACGATGGGTAGATTTGTATGGTCAACAAATCCTTAACGCGGGCCAACTGCAGGTAGTGCTGCGCTAATTTTATATTGAGCTTTGATGCGTAGGTATTGGGGGAGACATCGTAGGACCCTGACATGATCGCCGGCCGACATATTATCTTTGCAGCCTCCTCGCTTCTGCTGGCCTGGACCAGCACGGCCCTGGCTGCGGACGACAGACCCTGGACGGTCGGCAAGTCGTCGGGTGAGGTCTGGATTGCCACGCCGGGCGTGCAGCAGGCCTCATTGTCTCAGGCGGCCGAACTTAAACCGGGCGACACGATCCGGACCGGACGCACGGGGCGCGTGCTGCTGGTGCGCGGCGAGGAAAGCATCATGATCGCGCCGAACTCATCGATCGGCATTCCCCAGCGTGCCAGCGACGGGCTTTCGACGACGATCGCCCAGCAGGCCGGTTCGATTCTTCTCGAGGTCGAGAAGCGCAACGTCAAACATTTCGAAGTCGAGACGCCGTATCTTGCCGCCGTCGTCAAGGGGACCCAGTTCCGGGTCTCCGTGGATGCGCGAGGCACCCACGTCGATGTGCTTCGCGGGCAAGTCGAGGTCGCAGATTTCAAGTCGGGGCAGATCGCGCAGATCCTGCCGGGTCAGTCGGCAGCATCCTTCGGCCAGGGCAAGATCGGTCTGTCGCTCAGCGGCACCGGCAGCTTCGGCGCCATCGAACAAGGTCAACCCCGCCCGGCTCCCGTCGAGCGTCTGCAGGTGCCAAGGACCGGCCTCGGAGCGCCGCATAACGCCGGCGGTGGGATGCACGTTCTCAACATCGGCGAAACCAGGGGCGCCGCAGCCGTTGCGCGCTCCGTGACTGCTACCGCGTTGTCCCTGCCGAGCACGACCGCCGTGACGGCTGGATCAGGCGTAAAACCGACCGCGCATCACGCGCTTCGAATCGCCGCGCCGATCGGCGACGTGCGGCTGAACTTCAGCAAGGTCACGAACGGACTGGCGCACGGCGCCGGCCCCGTTACGGCGTCTGCAGGACGCAATGGACATGGCACCATCTGGAGCGGCCAGAACGGCAAAACCATCACCGCCGCGCAAAGCAGCGGTGCGGGAGAACCGAACGGCGCCATCAATGCCGCCGCCAGCGTCGCGGCCTCAGGCAGCGTCGTCGCGCCTTCGGTGGTGTCTGCCGTGGCTGCGGCCAGCAGCGGCTCCGACTCCGGCTCGGCCTCCTCCGCGGCATCGACAGGTTCGCAAGCAGCCTCGTCCGGCAATTCCGGCGCATCGAACGCAAGCGCTGGAAATGGCAACGGTAATGGCAATGGCAACGGCAACGGCGGCTCGTCCTATGCCGCATTTCTCGCCGGGCTCACCGCCGCCGTGCGCGCCGAACTCACGCACGGCAACCACGGAAATGGCAACGCCTATGCCTACGGCCGGCGATAGATCCATTTGCAAGCCGCCGTCAGATCGACCGTGACAGATCGAACCAGCATGAAGCGAACATCGTGAGGCAGTACCGGCAGCACCTCCTGGTCATCGCCCTGCTGGGCATCACCGTGTTCGGTGGCTGGCATGCGCGCCTTCAGACCATCCTGACCGATCTGCGCATGCACTGGATCACCCGCGCCGCCAGCGGCGACATCGTGCTGGTCGCCATAGATCCGGCATCGTTGGAGAAGATCGGCGTCTGGCCGTGGCCGCGCAGCCTGCACGCACGCCTGATCGATCAACTGGGGAAAGCCGGCACCGGCGATATCGTCTTCGACGTCGACTTCAGCGCCGCATCGGATCCCGCGTCCGACGCAGCCTTTGCCGATGCGCTCAAGGCTGCGGGCGGTTCGGTCGTCCTGCCGACGTTCCGGCAGACCGCCCGGGCGGATCAGACCGTTGCGGGGACCCACGTCAATCAGCCACTGCCGGCGTTTGCCGCGCAATCCTGGACCGCATCCGTCAATGTCGCGATCGATCGCGATGGGCTCGTCCACCGTTATCCATTTTTCGAGCGCATCGACGGCGGGACGCTGCCGTCCATGTCGGCGATGCTGGCCGGGCAGACCGGCATCAACCGGCCCCCCTTCCTGATCGACTTCGGAATTCGCGCCGCGTCCGTGCCTGTCGTGTCCTATATCGATGTCCTCAACGGCACGCCCGAAGCCCTTGCCAAAATCGCCGGAAAGAAAGTGGTGATCGGGGGCACGGCGCTCGAGCTCGGCGATCGATTCAGTGTGCCGAACGGCGCTGTTCTGCCGGGCCCGTTGCTGCAGGTCCTCGCCGCGGAGTCGATCACCCTCAACCGCGCGCTCTATCTCAGCTCGGATATCGTGACCCTCGTCGAACTTGTCGGACTGGCGGCCATCATGCTCGCGGCATGGCGGCTGGCGACGGGCCGCAAGGTCATCCTGTTGCTGGCCCTGATGATAACGACCGAGGCGACGGCCATCCTGCTGCAAAGCCTGTACCCTGTCGTGCTTGATACCGCGCTGTTCGATATCGCGATCGCGGGCTATCTGATGGCCATCGCGCTGCATGAAATCGATTTCCGCGGGCTGTTGACGCGGATCGCCGAGAACCGCTTCCAAGGCGTGGCGATGTCCATCGGTGACGGCCTGATCTGCGTGGATCCGCGGCTGACGATTACGATGTGGAATCCCGGCGCCGAAGCCATCTTCGGCTACCGCGCCGACGAGGCGGTCGGCTGTTCTTTCGAGACACTCTGTGCTCGGCGTTCCGATGGCATGCCGTCTTTTGCAATCAGCACATTGTCCCGGGACGAATTGCAGATCCCCGGCGGCGTCGTCAGGGAATTCGACGGCCTCAACAAAGCCGGCAGAGGCTTGACCCTGGAAGGCTGTTTCTCCGGATGGTTCGGGACCGACGGTTTTCACTACGGGATCAGCCTGCGCGATATCTCGCTACGCAAGCGCGAGGCCGAGCGCATTCGTTATCTTGCGGAACACGACCCGGTCACGGATCTGCCAAATCACTTCGTCCTGCAACAGCGACTGCTGGACGTGATCGGCGCTCCCGCGTCCGGTTGCAAAGCCGCTTTGCTCGTCGTCAGTCTGAACAAGTTTCAGCAAGCCAACGTCATGCTGGGACACGATTTCGGCGAGCGCATGCTGCGCGTTGCGGGCGAGAAATTGCGGGCGTCTGTCGGCGCCGCCGGCCTGGTCGCAAGGCTCGGTGGTAACGAATTTGCGGTCTTGATCAAGAATACGGATCGCAACCGGGCGGCTTCCTGCGCATCGGCCTGTTCGAAAGCCTTCGCGCAGCCGCTGAGCGTCGGCGATCGAGAACACCAGGTCGATCTTAGTATCGGCCTCGTGATGCTCCCGGACGACGCGACGGGGGTCGATGAGGCGATCGGCAACGCCCACCTTGCGCTGTACCGGGCGAGCGCGATCGACGGCAGCATTCCGGTCTTCTACCAGCCGTCGTATCGCGACGACCTGCAAACCCGGCTGTCGATCGAAGCCGAGCTCGTCCGTGCGCTTGCCTGCCGGGAATTCGAGCTGTTTTATCAGCCGCAGGTCTCGCTGCGGGATGGACGGGTGATCGGCGCCGAGGCACTGATCCGCTGGCACCACCCCAGCCGCGGTCTCGTGCCGCCGATGAAGTTCATGCCGATCGCCAACGCGTCAACGATTTCCAACCAGTTGGCCGCCTGGGTGCTGTACACGGCTTGCCAGCAGGGTGCGCGCTGGATGGGCCAAGGTCATCGCCTCCGCATCGGCGTCAACCTTTCCCCGTCGCAATTCTCCTCGACCACCGATCTGGCTGATGACGTCGCGGTCGTCCTGGCCTCCACCGGCCTGCCTGCGGAATTGCTGGAGCTTGAGGTCACCGAGGACATCCTGCTCGACGACGCATCGCGGGTGCTGTCGACGTTCCGCCAGATCCAGAACATGGGCGTTCGCCTGGTGTTCGACGACTTCGGAACCGGCTATGGCAGTCTGAGCTACCTGAAAGCGTTCCCGCTCGATGGCCTGAAGATCGATCGCTCGTTCGTGACCGACCTGGCGACGTCGCATGCCGACGCGTCCATCGTGCGCTCGACCATCGACCTCAGCGCCGAGCTTGGACTGTCGGTGATTGCCGAAGGGATCGAGGACGGCGCAACGGCCGACCTCCTCGCCGCAATGGGTTGCTCCGAGGGACAAGGCTATCACTTCGGAAAGCCGGTTTCGGCCACCGATTTCACATCCCGGTTTCTACCTGCCGTCGCTCACGGCCGGGGCATCGATTCCGTATCGGCGTGAAATCCGTATAGCCGCGCCGGATTGTCCACCAGCACGCGATGACGCGCCGCTTCGTCGGGCACCCAGTCGGCCAGCACATCCAGGAGGTCGCCGATATTCGGCATGGGATTCCAGTTGGCCACGTGGGGCCAGTCGGAACCCCAGACGCAGCGGTCGGGCGCCGCGGCAGCGAGCGCCTGCGCATAGGGGATCGTGTCGCGGTAAGGCGCGCCCGCGACGCTGTTGCGGAAAGCTCCCGACAGTTTGACCCAGCCGCCGTCGCGCACCAGCGAGACCAGCGTGCGAAAACCTTGTGAATCGACCCCGTGGTCGGCGGGGAAATGCCCCATGTGATCGAACACGATCGGCACCGGCAACGCCGCCAGCCGGGATGCAATCGGCGGAAGTTCACGGGCATCGACGAGAAACTGCAGATGCCAGCCCATCTCGCGGCACAAGGCGCCGTAGCGCTCGAGATCGCCGAGCCCGACGCCGCCGCCATAGAGGACGTTGAGGCGCAGGCCGACCACGCCTACATCCTTCAATTCGGCCAGTTCACGCTCCGGCAACCCGAGCGGAATGACGGCGATGCCGCGCAGCCGCTGCCGGTTCGCCTTCAAGGTCTGCACCATCAGGCGATTATCGGTGCCATGCACGCTGACCTGGATCAGCACGCCATGGCTCATGCCGGTCCCGTCCAGCATCGCCAGATAGGCGGAGGCCGGCGCCTCCGGCGGCGTATAGCTGCGCGACGCGACAAAGGGATAGTCCGGCGGCAATCCGATCACATGGGCATGGGTATCGACGGCGCCTTGCGGCACGACGTAGCGCGTCGGACCGTGCGGCGCGGGATCCGGGCCCGGGCAGGCCGGCGCGGGGCCGGCGTTCGGAGCGTGATTATCCATTGGCGTGCAGCTCCTTTCCGCGCGTTTCGCGTGAGAACAGCGCGGTCACGAAAAACAAGGCATAGGCCGACACCGCGAAGATGGTGATCGCATTGCCGAGCCCAACCGATCCCGAGAGGTAACCGACCAGCGCCGGAAACAGCGCGCCGATGCCGCGGCCGAAATTGTAACAAAAACCCTGCCCGGAGCCGCGCAGGCGTGTCGGATAGATCTCCGTGAGGTAGGGACCGCAGCCGGAGAAATAGCCGGTCGAGAAGAAGCCGAGCGGGAAGCCCAGGAACCAGATCAGCTGCGGCGGCAGCGGCGCCAGCATGTAGACCAGCATGACGATGGCGGCGGCCACCGAGAAGGTCAGGAACAGCATGCGGCGGCCGATGGCATCGGCGAGCCAGGCGCCGGTCAGGAAGCCCGCAAAGCTGCCGATGATCAGCGTGGCGAGATAGCCGGTCGAACCCACCAGCGACATATGCCGCTCGGTGGTAAGGAAGCGCGGCACCCAGGTGCTCATGGCGTAGTAGGCGCCCTGCGCACCCACCATCATCAGCGATGCCAGGATGGTCGTGCGCAACTGCGGTCCAGAAAATATCTCAACGATCGAAGGTCGGTCGCCGGCCTTGGCCTGAATCGACCGCGCCTCCACCGAGAGCGGCGCATCCTCGACATGACGCCGGATGAAGAACACCAGCAGCGCCGGCAACGCGCCGAGCACGAACATGTAGCGCCACGCCACCTCGGCCGGAAACAGCGTGAAGATCACCGCCTGCGCCAGCACCGCAATGCCCCAACCGACGGCCCAGGCAGACTGCACCGAACCAACGGCGCGACCGCGATATTGTGCGCGCACCATCTCGCCCATCAGGATCGAGCCCACGGCCCATTCGCCGCCGAAGCCGATGCCGAGCAACGTCCGGGCGATCAGCAGCTGTTCGAAATTCTGCACGAAGGCACAGACAAGGCTGAAGAAGGAGAACCACACCACCGTGATCTGCAAGGTGATGGTGCGGCCGATGCGGTCCGACACATATCCCGCAATCCAGCCGCCCACCGAGGACGCCAGCAGCGTTGCGGTCGCCGCAAGCCCTGCCTCGCCGCCGCTGACATGCCAGAGATTGATGATGGTGCCTATCACCAGCGGATAGAGCATGAAGTCCAGGCCATCCAGGCCCCAGCCCGCAGCGCATGCCCAGAAGGTGCGGCGCTCCTGGCGATTCATGTCCTTGTAGAACGCGCCCAGGCTCGCGTCGGGTGGCACGCTGAATGTCTTGGCGTCGATCGATTGCTCGGTCATCGTTTCCCCGGTTGTTCTTTTTTTGTTGGGCAGGTCGGATCGCGTTTGCGCAACCTCGCTTGTAGCAAGGGGATGATGCATCAGTGTGCGGAAGCGCGATACGCCGCCACCATTCGATTATCGGTATGGTTGCTATTCGAATTCGCGATATCGAATGCCAGATAGCTATCGTTTCAAGAGATGCTGCGGCGTGATCTCGCTGCAGGTGCGAAGACCGACCATCGCCATGTTGCGGTCGACCTCCTCGCGCAGCAGCCTGATGCCATGGCTTACACCCGCTTCGCCGCCGATCGCCGATGCATAGGCAAAGGGACGACCGACAAAGACGCACCGCGCGCCGAGGGCCAGCGCGATCAGGGCGTCGGTGCCGCGGCGGATGCCGCCATCAAGCATCACGGGAATGTCCGGCACCGCCTGCACGATGTCAGGCAACATCCACAGCGGCGCCACGGCGCCGTCGAGCTGCCGTCCGCCATGGTTGGAGACGACGAGGCCGTCCGCACCGCTCTCCTTGGCGCGTACCGCATCGTCGGGGTTGAGAATGCCCTTCACCACGAGATGCCCCTTCCAGCGCGACCGGATACGCTCGAAATGCGCCCAGTTGAGATGATCGCGCGCGGAAAAATCCCGCAACACATTCGCCGACAGGATCGGCGCGCCGCGCGTTGCAAAAGAGTTCTCGAAATGCGGCATGCCGTGGCGGAGCAGCGTGCGCAGGAATGTCCCCAACAGCCACCGTGGCCGGATCAGTCCGTCCCAGGCCAGCCGCAGGCTCGGACGCAGCGGCGTGGCGAAGCCGGTGCGCACATTGTTCTCGCGATTGGCCGCCACATTGGTATCCACCGTCACCACCAGCACCTTGAAGCCGGCCGTGGCCGCACGATCGATGAGGCCGTCGATGCGTTCGACATCGCCGGGCACATAGGCCTGAAACCAGGTGCCGGGGGCCGCTCGGATCACCTTTTCCATCGGGATCAGCGACGAGCCGCTGAGCACCATGGGGATGTTGGCCGCCTGTGCCGCCCGCGCCTGCGCGATATCGCCGCGATAGCCCATGATGGCATTGATGCCCATCGGCGCGATGCCGAAGGGCGACGCGTAGGCGTGGCCGAACAGCTCGACCTGCTGGTGGCGCTGCGAGACGTCGACCAGAACCTGCGTGATCACGGCGTAATCGTTGAAACTTGCTGCGTTGTGCCGGTAGGCGCGATTGTCCTCCGCGGCGCCCGCAATGTAGCCGAACAGCGGCCGCGGCAGATATTTTCGCCCGGCGGCCTCGAAATCGTTCAGCGACAGGATCGGACGCAGTCGCGCCAGTTGTCCCCTGCTCGTCACGGCGCGGCCTCTCCCGGGTAGGATTTTGGGCTGGAAACTACCCCCGCGCCGGCCGCGCTACCTATAAAAGATTGGCATGACAGCCTGAAGCAGATGGGATGTTGGCGCCAGACGACGCTGCCATAGGATCGCGGCCAATCATTTGAATGCAACCGTGAGGCCGAACGAATGGATGCCAAGACCAGCGACGCCCAGAGCGCGCTCGCGCGAGACTGGCCGCTCGAGATCTACAACGCCCTGAAGGACGCCCGCGTCGCGCAGATCTCCTACGTGCCCGACGCCGGCCATTCGCGGCTGATCAACCTTGCCCATGACGACGCGGCCATCAAGACCACGGTGCTGACCACCGAGGAAGAAGGCATCGCGCTCTGCGCGGGCGCCTGGCTCGGCGGCGATCGCGCGGCACTGCTGATGCAGTCCAGCGGCGTCGGCAACTGCGTCAACATGCTGTCGCTGATGAACTCCTGCCGCTTCCCGCTGCTCACACTCGTGACCATGCGCGGCGAATGGGCCGAGTTCAATCCGTGGCAGGTGCCGATGGGCACCGCCACCAAGGGCTCGTTCGAATTGATGGGCGTCAAGGTGATGCGCATCGAGACGCCGGATGAAGCCGCGGAAGTCGTGTCGTCGGCGGCGACGCTGGCTTACGACGGCGACCAGCAGATCGCCGTATTGATCTCCCAGCGCATGCTGGGGCGCAAGAAGTGGACGGAGACCAAGTAATGTCGAAGGCATCAGGCACGCTGGATCGCCGCCAGGCCGTCAAGGAGCTGCTGACCGGCCGTAAGGACCTGCTCGTCGTGACCGGGCTCGGTTCGCCCACTTATGACGTATTCGCGGCCGGCGACCACGACGGCAACTTCTATCTTTGGGGCGCCATGGGCGGCGCCGCGATGGTGGGCCTCGGCATCGCTTTGGCCCAGCCGAAGCGCCCGGTGCTGGTGCTGACCGGCGACGGCGAACAGCTCATGGGCCTCGGCAGCCTGCTGACGGTCGCCGTGCACAAGCCGAACAATCTCACCATCGCCGTGCTCGACAACGGTCATTTCGGCGAGACCGGCATGCAACGAAGCCATGCGGGCCTCGGCGCGCAGCTCAACGTCATCGCGCAGGGCGCCGGCTTTTCGGCGATCGACGAGATCGACGATCTCGCCGGCATCGCCAAATTGCGCACCACCCTGCAGACCGTCGGCAACGGCGCGCGGTTTGCCCATATCAAGATCGCCACGGGCAATCCGGAACGGGCCTTGCCGTCCCGCGACGGCACCTTCGTGAAAAACCGTTTCCGCGGCCATCTCGGCTTCGCGCCGAACTAGGTCGATCTAGGACGGGGCAGCCGCCGTCAGGCGGATGTCCCACAATCCCTCCGCGCTCAGGCGTGCGATCTCCTCCTTCACCAGTTCGGAGATCGCCGCCGTCGCAATGGACGGTGGCCGATCGGCAGGAGAGGCCATGATGAGCTCCCGCGTCAATCCGGGCTTGGCGATATCAGCAATCTCCAGGCGCCCGGCCGCGGCATCTGCTTGAACAGCGGAATGCGGCAGCAGCGTATAGCCGAGCCCGTCCTCGACAAAGCTCGTCAGCACGCGGAACGAGTCGGCCTCGATCAGAACCTTGACCGGCAGATTCTTCCGCGACAGCGCCTTCTCGATCAGGTTGCGCAGACCATGGGAATGGCTCGGCAGCACCAGCGTCTGCTCGGAAATCCACTCCGGCGACACTTCCTTGCGAGCGGCCAACCCGCAACCGCTCGGGCCCACCGCCACGATATTGTCCCGCCCGAGCGTCTGCACCGACAGATGCAGGTCGACGGAGGGTCCATAGATCAGCGCCATGTCCATCTCGCCGCGATGCAGCCATTCGACGAGATGCCCGCCATAGCTCTCGACGATGCAAAGCTTCACCTGCGGCAGCCGTTCGATCACCCGTCGTGCAAAGCGTGACGACAAGATGCAGCTGACCGTCGGGACGAGGCCGAGCACCACGCGGCCGGAGGGCGCGCCGACCACTGACTGGATATCGTCGCGCACCTGTTCGATCTGGCGCAGCAGCCCGCCCGTGCGATCAAGCAGCAACTGGCCGGCGGGGGTGAGCACCATGCCGCGGCCGTTGCGGGTGAACAGCTCGATCCGCAATTCGTGTTCGAGCAACTTGATATGCCGGCTCAGCGCCGGCTGCGCCACGCGCAGACGGTCCGACGCCTTGCTCAGACTGCCGAGTTCGGCCACGGACTTGAAGGTTCGGAGTTGGCGTAAATCCACCGTCAGCCTTGCGTTTCTTATAATTCCTGAGTGAGTGATATACCGAACGTCTATTCCTGCAAGGCCAGGAGACCGGCGAATATCGGTCGCTGCCCTGCAAGTTTGCCGCGTCGACCATTGCGGCGCACGCGAAGATGCGGCGGCATAGCTGCTATCGCCGTATTGTCATTGCGAATTGCGGTTTGAATTTCTGATGTGTCCGGGGAAAACGCCGTCACCAAGAGACCGAAAATGTCCGACCTGGAATTCCTCCGGCAGATCGAGACGATCGTCGGAGCCAAACACGTCCTCACCGCGCCGGCGGAGACCGAGCCCTATCTGCAGGATTGGCGCGGTCGCTATAAGGGGCGCGCCTGCTGCGTGGTGCGACCGGGCAGCACGGACGAGGTCGCCGCCATCGTCCGCCTGTGCAGCCAGCACAGCCGCCCGATCATCCCGCAGGCCGGCAACACCGGCCTGTGTGGCGGGGCGGTGCCGGCCCGACGCGACGACTGCGTTGTCCTTAATGTGTCGCGCCTGAACCGGATCCGCGACATCGATGCCGTCAACGGCACCATGACCCTCGATGCGGGCTGCATCCTGCAGAACATCCGCGATGCCGCCGATGCCCAGGACCTGCTGTTCCCGATGCTGCTCGGCAGCGTCGGCAGTTGCGAAATCGGCGGCCTGATCTCGACCAATGCCGGCGGCACCGGCGTGCTGCGCTACGGCAATACCCGCGAGCTGGTGCTCGGCCTTGAAGTCGTGCTGCCGGACGGGCGCATCTGGGATGGCCTCAAGGCCCTGCGCAAGGACAATACGGGCTATGACCTGAAGCAGGTCTTCATCGGCGCCGAAGGCACGCTTGGTATCATCACCGCCGCCGTCATCAAGCTGTTCCCGCGCCTGTCGGCCTCGGCGTCGGCCATGGTCGCACTGAGCAGCGTTTCGGATGCGATCACGCTGCTCCGCGAATTGCGATCGCGGCTCGGCAACCGCGTCGAGGCCTTCGAGATCCTGTCGGCGCCCCAGATCGCCATCGTGCTGAAGCACATGACACAGCTCAGAAATCCCGTCGCCGGCGACGCACCGTGGTACGCGCTGATCGAAGTTGCCGACAGCCATAGCCAGCAGGAACTCGCGACCGCGCTGGAAGACGTGCTCGCCGGCGCGCTGGAGCGCAATCTCATCAGCGACGCCGCCATTGCATCCGATCAGGCGAAGGCCAACAATATCTGGAGCATTCGCCACCACATTTCCGAATCCAACAAGCTCGAAGGCTTCACCGTCTCCAACGACACCTCGGTGCCGATCTCGAAACAGCCGGACTTTGTTGCCGCGGTCGAACAGCGCGCCAGGGCCGCATTCCCCGGCGCGCATGTGCTGTTCGCCGGCCATATCGGCGACGGCAACATCCACGCCATCGTGGTGTTTCCGCGCGCCATGTTCACATTGAGCGACGAGTCCGAAGCCGCTGCGACTCGCGTCAACGATATCGTGCATGATGCGACCGCCGCCCTCGGCGGCAGCATCAGCGCCGAACACGGCATCGGCCAGATGCATGTGCGCCGGCTGCCGCGCTACGCCGCCGCCGTCGAACTCGACCTCATGCGCAGCATCAAGCAGGCGCTCGATCCGAAATGGTTGATGAATCCGGGCAAGGTCATCCTGCCCGACCAGAAACTGCAATAAGCAGACGACGTCCAAGGCAGGCATCAAGCCGGCCGGCAACAAGAGAGTGGAGAGACGCACATGGAACAGGTCGGGTTTATCGGATTGGGGCGAATGGGACGGCCGATGGCGTCCAATCTCAGCCGCAAAGGTTTTCGGCTGACGGTCAACGACATCAACCAGGACGCCGTCAGGGAGCTTGAACTGCTGCAAGCCGCCAGCGCGCCGACCGTGGCTGAGGTCGCCCGGACCTCGGACATCATCGTGACCATGCTTCCGAATTCTGCCGTCGTCGATCAGGTCGTCGCGCAGGCTGACGGCATCATCGCCAATGCCAGGCCGGGCTCGCTGATCCTCGACATGAGCACCATCGACCCGGACACCACCGACCGCCTGGCCAGGCAGGCCGCCGCCAAGGGCATTGCCTTCGTCGATGCGCCGGTCGGCCGCCTCGCCAGCCATGCCGATCGCGGCGAGTCGCTGTTCATGGTCGGCGGCAGCGTGAAGGATTTCGAACGCGTGAAGCCCCTGCTCGAAGCGATGGGCAGCACAATCTATCACTGCGGCGATGTCGGCACCGGAACCCGCACCAAGCTCGTCAACAATTTCCTGGCGGTCTCGTCCTGCCAGATGAATGCCGAGGCCCTGGCCCTGTCGCAGCGCTTCGGGCTCAACCTCGAGCGAACGCTGGACGTGCTATACGGCACCACCGCGGTCAACGGTCAGTTGAAGATTGCGTGGCCGACCAAGGTGCTGGTGGACGATATTGAGCCGGGCTTCACCATCGACCTTGCCCACAAGGACCTGACGCTGATCATCGATTCGGCCAACGCCGCCAAGGTGCCGATGCCGATGGCCGCCGCCGCTCGCGAGGCCTTTAGCACGGCCCGTGCCCGCGGGTTCGGCGGCAAGGACTTCTCCGCGATGGTCGATGCGCTGTGCGATCTGGCGTCGATCGAGAAGCCGCGTCTGCCAAAAAAATAGCACAGCATCGCAGCGCGGCAACATGACCAACTAACCGCCTCCGCTAACCACTTTACGGAGGCGGCTTATTCTCCGCTTGTTCTATTTCGCAGCGCACCTTCGCAGCAGGAGATAGCTGATATGGCTGCTCGGCATTTTGCGAAGCGCCGACCCCGGTGAAACAAATCAGGCAAGGGCCGCTGTGACGGCTCGGCCAAAATGATCGGGGAAACACCATGACGGATCTATCGCGCCGCACGCTCGTGCTCGGCTCGGCGGCGCTCGCGGCCGGCAGCCTGTCGCGCCCGGCCTTCTCGCAGGCACCGGCCATCAAGATCGGCGTTCTGGCCGACTTCTCCGGGCTCTACAACGACTTGCTCGGCCTGCCCGGCGTCGAGTGCGCCAGACAGGCCGCAGACGAATTCAAGGCGAAGAACAAGAGTTTCGACGTCGAGATCGTCTATGCCGACCACCAGAACAAGGCCGATGTCGCCGCCGCCATCGTGCGCCGCTGGTGCGACACCGACAATGTCGACATGGTGATCACCGGCCCGAACTCATCGGTCGGTCTTGCCGCCTCCTTCGTCTGCAAGGAACGCGACAAGCCGTGCCTCGGGGTCGCCGTGACGAGCACCGAATTCACCGGCAAGCAGTGCACACCGGTCGCGGTGAACTGGACCTATGACGGTTACATGTTCTCGAAATCCGTGGCGCTGGAGACCGTCAAGGCGGGCGGAAGGAAATGGTATTTCCTCTCCACCGACAACGCCTTTGGTGCATCGCTGACCGAGGAGACCAGCCGGTTCGTCGAACAGGCCGGCGGCAAGGTGCTCGGCAACGCCAAGGTGCCGCTCAATGCGTCGGACTTCTCATCCTTCCTGCTGGCGGCGCAAGCCAGCGGCGCCGATGTCCTCGCACTGTCGATCGGCGGGTCGGACATGGCGAACTGCCTGAAGCAGGGCAGCGAATTCGGCCTGACGAAGAAGATGAAGGTCGCGGCCCTCGTGACCTTCCTCAACGACATCCATGCCGTCGGCCTCGACACCATGAAGGGCCTGCTGTTCTCCAACAGCTTCTATTGGGATCTCAACGAGCGAACCCGCGCCTTTACCAAACGCGTGGTGCCGCGCATGTCCGGTACCTATCCCGGCATGACCCATGCCGGCTGTTATGCGGTGACGGTGCATTATCTGAAAGCGGTTGCGGCGCTCGGCGTCGCCGCCGCCAAGAGGAGCGGCGCGGTCACGGTCGCCAAGATGAAGGAACTGCCGACCGACGACGACGCCTTCGGTTCCGGCACCATCCGCATCGACGGTCGCGCGGCACTGCCGGCCTACCTGCTTGAGGTCAAGGCGCCAGCCGAAAGCAAGGGGCCGTGGGACTATTGCAAGGTCATTTCGACGGCCTCGGCGGCGGACGCGACAAAGCCCCTGAACGAAACCGGCTGCTATCTGGTAAAGACATGAGCAAAGGGTCCGCAGAGACCGCTCGTCACATGAAAGATCGGGGGAAACATGGCCAGGCATCTGTCGCGTCGAACATTCTGCAGCACGGTTGCCATGGCCGCGGCCGGCGCCACGAGCCTGCGCGCGGCGCGTGCGCAGGCTGACCTGCCGAAGGGGCCGATCACGCTGGTCGTGCCTTTCGCCGCAGGCGGCGCCACTGATGTCGTCAGCCGACTGGTGGCGAGGAAGCTGCAGGAACAGATCGGCACCACCGTGCTGATCGAGAATGTGGGCGGCGCCGGCGGCGTGGTCGGCGCCACGCGGGTGGCGCGCGGCACGCCCGACGGGTCCATCCTGCTGATGGGAACGATCTCGACCCACACCATCAATCCGCTGATGGCCAGGCAACCACCCTATGATCCGGTGAAGGATTTCACCGCGGTGTCGATGATCGCAACGGTGCCGAATGTGCTGATCATCTCCGCGCAGGTGAAGGCCACGAATGTCGGCGAGCTGATTGCCCTGATCAAGGCGGCACCGGGCAAATACAGCTACGGGTCGTCGGGCGTCGGCACCCCGCCCAATTTGTCCGGCGAGTTGTTCAAGGTGCAGGCGGGCGTCGAAATGGAGCACGTCCCCTATCGCGGCGGCGCGCCGGCCATGAACGACCTGATCGGCAACCAGATCCCCGTGCTGTTCGACGTTCTCAGCGGCGCGGCGCCCTTCATCAAGTCCGGCGCGGCGCACGCATTGGGTGTCACGACCAAAACGCGCTCCCCCTCTTTTCCCGACCTTCCGACGATTGCCGAACAGGGCCTGCCCGATTTCGAAACCTATACCTGGAACGCGGTCTTCGGCCCCCCGGGCATGCCGGCCCGTATCACCGACCGCCTCAGCGACGAGTTGCGGAAGGCCGTCGCCGACCCCGAAACCCAGAAACGGCTGCGCGATCTCAGCGCCGACCCGGTGGGCGGCAATCCCGCTGAGTTGGCGGCGCAGGTAAAGGCCGAAATCGCGCGTTGGGCACCGATCATCGAAAAGGCCGGGCTGAAAACCTGACGCCGTCGCGGGCGTGCAGCAAATGTTCTGCTGGGCGGACATAATATTCCGCGATAGCGGATTTGTACTTTGGTGAATTCTCCGGACCTGCAGTCCTGCGTAGGCTCAGCCTGCGGCTAATCCGCGCACGTTTATGTGATTGCAAAGTTGGCGGTGCGTGTTTGTGGACGCGGAGCGGCGCGTTAGAAGCGCAGCAGAAACAGAAGAAAATCCGGAGGATACGCATGCTCAAGGTGACAGGGGCCACGCTGCTCGCAGCGCTGGCGATGACGGGCCAAGCCCTGGCTGCGGATGCGCCGGCGGAAATTAAGCTTGGCACGCTTTATGCGTCGGCCGGTCGCTATGCGTCCATCTCGATGCCCGTCTACAGCGCGCTGAAGCTCTGGGTGGACCAGAAGAACAGCGAGGGCGGCGCCTATATCAAGGCCTTCGACAAGAAGATTCCGATCAAGCTCATTTCGTACGACGACCAGAGCAACACGGCCACCGCCTCGACGCTCTACAATCAGCTGATCACCCAGGACAAGGTCGACCTCCTGGTCGCCGATTCCGGCTCCGTGCTGACGGCCCCGGCGGTCGCCATCGCCCGCGATCACAAGATGTTCCTGTTCGATCAGACCGGCACCGGCGCGAGCTTCTTTTCCAAGGACAACCCCTATATCGCGCTGATGGCCGACCCGGTTTCCACGGTCTGGCCGAAGCCGGTGGCGGACTTCATCACCCATGACGGGCCCGGCCTCGGCATCAAGAAGATCGCGCTGCTCTACGCCACCAATGAATTCACCGGCACCCAGGCCAATGCCTTCCGTAAATTCGTCAAGGATTCCGGCGCGCCGATCGAGATCGTCTACGACCAGGGCGTCCCCACCGAGACGACGAATTACACGGTGATCGCCAACAACATCACCAATACCGATCCCGATGCGGTGATCCATTTCGGCTATGCGCCAAACGACATCGCCTTCCTGCGCAACGTCCAGGACGTCGGCATCAAGTACAAGATGCTGTTCGGCATCTATCCCGGCCTTGAGACCGAGCTTCTGGAAAAGAATGTCGGCGCCAAGGGCCTGGAACACGTGTTCACCTACGTGCCGCCCCAGGAGATCCAGTACGAAGTCAATTTCGGCATGAACGTCAAAGACTTCAAAGCCGCCTGGGACAAGAAGTACACCGACGGCAAGATCGAGTTCGGCTTCAATGCCATCGCCGGCTACACCACGGGCCTCGTCATCGAGAAGACGCTCTCGGTCGCCAACAGCATGGACCAGCTCGAGCTGCGCCGCGCCACCTTCAGCCTGTCCGGCCAGCTCAAAACGCTCGATGGCGTCTTCGCGCTCGACGAGATGGGCGGCCAGATCGGCGAACTAACCCCGCTCGGCCAGCTTGCGCTGAACGATCACGGCCACATCCATTTCGTGTCGATCTATCCGCACGAGACCGCCAACGGAAAACCGGTCTATCCGGCGCCATGAAGCTTCGTGAACTGCTGACCGTGGCCGCCGGAGCGAGGTGCTGATGCTCGTTTATGCCCTCGTTGCCGGCTTGCTGTTCGGGCTGTATTTCAGCCTGGTTGGCATCGGCCTCAATCTGGTCTTCGGCGTCATGCGCATCGTCAATCTTGCGCATGGCGACTTCCTGATGCTCGGCGCCTTCGTGGCGATCGGCGTCGTGACGGCGTTCAATATCGACCCGCTGTTCGCGGTGCCGCTGGCCTTTGTCGTGTTTCTCGTGCTCGGCCTGCTGCTCTACTGGGTATTGGTGCCTCGCCTGCAGGGCTCCGCCAATCCCGAGATGCTGTCGATCATCCTGTTCTTCGGCCTGTCGCAGGTGATCGAGGCACTGGTCACGATCTTCCTGGGCACCAGCGAACGCTCGATCCAGAGCCGCCTGCTGGGCTCGGTGTTTTCGACGATCAACGTCAAATTCCTCGGCGGCAAGCCGATCAGCCCGGGCCCCTTCCGCATCTTCGGGCAGGGCTTTCCTATGCCATGGGTCATCGCCGGCGGCGTCAGCCTGATCGCGATCCTGCTGATCTATGTCTATCTCTATCGCACGCGGCTCGGCACGCTCACCCGCGCGGTGATGTCCCGCCGCGATGAAGCCATCGCCACCGGCATCAATGTCGACCGCGTCTCGGCGGCCGCGTTCGGCATCGGTCTCGGCCTCGCCTCGGTCGCCGGCGTGTTCGCGCCCTTCATGTTCGGCTCGGTGACGCCGGCCTTCGGCGCCGATGCGACGGTGACGTCCTTTGCCATCGTCGTCCTGGGCTCGCTCGGCAATCCGCTGGGCACGGCGCTCGGCGGCATCGTCTACGGCATCTGCTACATGCTGGTGCAGACCTATCTCAGCTCATGGGCGGACCTGCTGCCCTATGTCCTCCTGATCCTCATTCTATTGCTGCGCCCCAGCGGCTTGCTCGGAAGGCAGGTACGCGTTGCCTAGAATGCTCAAACATGCGCTGTTCATCGTGGCGCCGCTGGTCATCGCCTTCGCGGTGCTGCCGGGCCTCTACAGCAATCATCTGCTGCTGTTCAACTTCGTGATCTTCCTCACGCTCGCCCAAGGCGTGAACATCATCTACGGCTTCACGGGCTATCTGCCGTTCGGCTATGTCGGCTTCTTCGGCGCCGGCGCCTATGGCTTCGCGATCATGGTGATGCATGCGCATTCGCCGGCCCTGGTCGCGGTGCTGGTCGCCGGCCTGGCCGGCCTTGCGCTGGCATTGCTGCTGACACCGCTGCTGCGGCTGTCGGGGGCCTATTTCGCCATTGCCAATCTCGCGGCCTCGCTGGCGGTGCTGCATCTGGTCGCCAATCCGGCCCTGGAAAGCATCACGCGCGGGCCCTACGGCGTATCGCTGACCGGCATCTTCAACCCCGACAGCGCCTATGTCGCAGCCCTGGTCATTATGGCGCTGACGATGCTGACGGTGGTCTACCTGAAGAATTCGAGCTTCGGCCTTGCCTTGCAGGCAGTGCGCGAGGATTCCGTCAGCGCCGCCATGGCCGGCGTCGATGTCGTGAAGATGCGCGTCATCGCCTGGCTGATCTCGGCGCTGGTGGCCAGCCTCGCCGGCGCGACCTATGCCTGGTACGTCTCGGTGTTCTATCCCGACAACGTCTTCAGTTCCGAGTTCAGCATCTTCGCCATCGTGTTCGCGCTGTTCGGCGGCGTCGCCACCATCGTCGGGCCGATCGCCGGCGTGCTCGCGCTGTATGGCGTCTACAATCTGATCGGCTTTACCACCCCGCAATACTTCCAGCTGATCTACGGCCTGCTCATCATCGGCCTGGTGCTGTTCCTGCCCGCCGGCCTCGTGTCGCTGGCCAACCGGAAGGGCTGGAATGTCCCCTGAAATGAAACCGATCCTCGAGGTGTCCAGTCTGCTGAAGCGCTTCGGCGGCTTTCGCGCGCTCGATGGCCTGAACTTCCATGTGACGCCCGGTGAAATCCTTGGCCTGGTCGGACCGAACGGCTCCGGCAAGACCACCGCGATCAACGTCATCTCCGGCCTCTATGCGCCGGACGGCGGCAGCATCACCTTCGAAGGCGCGACGATCAACGGCGTGGTCTCACACAAGCTCGTGCATCGCGGCATCAACCGGACGTTCCAGGTGCCGAAGCCGTTTCTGTCATTGACGGTGCGCGAAAACATCGACGTCGCACGCGCCTATGGCGCCCCCGGGAACGGCGCGCCGTCGGTGGACGCGCTGATCGCCGACTACCGGCTTGCCGAGGTTGCCGATCGCCCGGCCGCCGATCTCAACAGCGTGCAGCAGAAGATCCTCGACATGGTCCGCGCGCTCGCCACCGGCCCGCGCCTGCTGCTGCTCGACGAACTCGCGGCCGGCCTCAACCCGACCGAACTCGACTGGATCGCCGGCAAGATCAGGGATCTCGCCCGAGGCGGCATTTCCATCATCGTCGTCGAGCACCTGATGGGCTTCATCGAGCAGATCACCGACCGCGTCATTGTGCTGAGCGCCGGCAAGGACATTTTCGAGGGCAAGCTCGCGGTGGCCGTCAAGGTCCCGCAGGTCATCGAAGTCTTTCTGGGAGGCGAACATGCCGCCTGATGCACTCCTGCAAGCCAGCGGCATCGATGCCGGTTACGGCAGCATGCAAGTTCTCTGGGGCGTCGACCTTGACGTGCGACCCGGCGAAACCGTGCTGCTGCTCGGCGCCAATGGCGCCGGCAAGACCACCTTCTTGAAGTCGCTGGTGGGCCTGATCCCGGCGCGCCAGGGCAAGGTCGCGTTGGCCGGCCGGGATGTCACGCAGACCCGCTCCAGCGACCGCATGAAGCTCGGCATGACCTATATGTCCGAGCTTGCGGTCTTCCCCGATCTGTCGATCGAGGAGAACATCCGCGTCGGCGCGGAAGCGCTCGGTCACGCCGATCCGTGTGCGCGCGTCGAGGACATGTACGGCCTGTTTCCGGTGCTGCGCGAAAAGCGTCGCAACCCCGCATCGAGCCTGTCCGGCGGCCAGCGCAAGATGCTCGGTATCGCCAAGGCCCTCGCAGCCGATCCAAAGCTGCTGGTCATGGACGAGCCCTCGGCAGGCCTGTCGCCGCTCTTTGTTAAGGAAGTCCTGAAGGTGCTCGCAGATCTGCGCGGTCGCGGGCTTGCGCTCCTGATCGCCGAGCAGAACATCAGTTTTCTCGGGATCGCCACCCGGGTCTTCGTGCTCGAGGGCGGCCGCATCCGCTTCTCCGGCACGGTCGCTGAAATGTCGAACAACGACGCGTTGCGAAAAGCTTATTTCGGCCTGAAATAACAGAGGTTGAATCCACGCTCAGACAGAAAGGCGGTCCGCCGAAGCGGACCGCCGGTTTCGAGCTTAGTAGAGCGTACGCTCCTTGCGGACCTCTTCGGCGCCGTAGGGCTTGCTGGCGGGATCGTAGCCGGTCCAGCCGTTCTTCTGCCAGGCCGCGCTGCGGTCCTGCAGATTCACCGAGGACCGGTCCAGCACGGCTTCCAAACGCGTGCGGTCTGCGTCAGGTACCTTGGCCGACACCAGCGTGCCGCCACGGCGTACACCTTCGGCATAAAGCGGAGCGTCGTCTTTCGACACGCCGGCTTCCGTCAGGGCGCCGACGACACCACCCGTGGCCGCACCCGCTGCTGCACCGACAGCCGTCGCAGCAAGCCAGCCTGCAGCGACGACCGGACCGAGGCCCGGAATGGCAAGAAGTCCGAGGCCGGCCAGAAGCCCGGCCGCGCCGCCGAGTCCGGCGCCGATGCCTGCACCTGTTCCTGCGGCCTCGGCGCGGTCGTCCACGCCATCGCCGTCCTTATCCTTCTTGCCGTCGTACCAGCCATCC
>JBEVEC010000271.1:0-16980 GCA_040512975.1 Tardiphaga sp.
CGGGTGGTAATCGTTACCAAGCTAGGCGTGACGCTGTCGGCATCGCTTGCCGTCGGCGCCGACGGGCGCCAGTCGCTGTGCCGCGAGGCCGCCGGCATCGAGGTCAAGCGACGCCCGCTCGACCAAGCCGCGCTGACCTTCAACATCAACCACAGCCGGCCGCACAACAATCTGTCGACCGAATTCCACACGCCGCATGGCCCATGCGTGTTCGTGCCGCTGCCCGGCAACCGCTCCAGCGTGGTCTGGGTCAACAAGCCCGGTGACGCCGGGCGCCTGATGGCGCTGAGCGACGACGCGCTGTCGGCGGCAGCGGAGAAGCAGTCGCACTCGATCCTCGGCCGCGTCCAGGTCGAGGCAGGACGCCATGTATTTCCGCTGGGGATCGAGCAGCCGCGGCAGCTCGCCAAGAACCGCATCGTTCTGGTTGGCGAAGCCGCCCATGTACTGCCGCCGATCGGCGCCCAGGGCCTCAATCTCGGCCTGCGCGACGCCAGCGATCTCGCGGACATCGTGCGCGATGCCGGTCTCACGGGGGCCGACATCGGCTCGCCCCAGGTGCTCGCGCAATTCGAACGCGCCCGCCGCAGCGATATCTTCTCGCGCACCTTCGCCATCGACATGGCCAACCGCTCGCTGCTCAGCGACTTCCTGCCGCTGCAGGTCGTCCGCGCCGCCGGCATGCACCTGATGGGCGCCATCGGCCCGCTGCGGCGCATGGCGATGCGCGAGGGCCTGGCACCGTCGTGGCGGAAGAGCGTCGAGTTGTAGGATGAGTTCAGCAGCGAAACCCGTCTTATGCGTTATGGAAACGCGATCTGGCCGGTCTTCAATAGGTACATCACCGAAGTCAGCGTCACCACCGAGACGAACGTCCCGACCAGCACGGCGACGGAGGCCGGCTCGATCCAGGTGTCGTATTGCCGGGCGATGATGAAGACGTTGAGCGCCGGCGGCAGTGACGCCAGCAGTACGGCGGTCGCCGCCCACACCGGCGGAAACGGTCCTGCCACCAACATCAGCGCGAACACGATCAGCGGATGCAGCACCAGCTTGATGCCGATCACCGCCGGCAGCTCCCACGGCACCCGCCCGAACGGCCGCAGCGCCACCGTGACGCCCAAAGTGAACAGCGCCACCGGCGCCGCCGAGTTCTGCAGGAAGGCTAGCATGCCATCGATGGCCACCGGCATCTGCACATGCAGCGCGGCTGCCAGCGCGCCGAGATAGGCCGCCACGATCAACGGGTGCAGCACGATGTGCTTGATGACGATGCCGATGGTCGGCAGCAGTGGCCGCTGCTCGGCCGCAGTGAGCGCCATGGCAAGCGGCGTGATCGAGAACAGGAAGATGCTGTCGAAACAGAAGATCAGCGCGGTGGGCACCGCTGCGCGCGTGCCCAGCACGGCGAGCGCCAGTCCCGGACCCATATAGCCGATATTGCCGTAACCGCCCGACAACGCCGCCATGGCAGCCTCGCGTACCGTCAATTTGCCGATCATTCGCCCCGCCAGTCCCGAGAGCAAAAACGCACTGGCTGTTGCCGCCGTGGTGGCGATCACAAACGGCAGGTTGTTGAGTTCCTCGAACGGCGTCTTCGCCATGATGCGGAAAAACAACGCCGGCAGCGAAACGTAGAGCAGGAAGAAGTTCATCCAGCTCAGGCCGGCCTCCGGCAACCCCTTGAACCTGCCGCAGGCGAAGCCGATGAAGATCAATCCGAAATACGGCAGTGCAAGATTGAGGACGTCCATCATCGGGCAGCGTTTCCGAAGGTTCGGCCCGGTGGCTGGGCTGTCGCAATTCCGTCGCCAGCCTCTAGCATCGGCCACAATCCTGGTCTATTCGACGACCATGATTAAAACGCGGACCGCCAAATTCCAGATTGGACAGATCGTCCGGCATCGGATCTTTTCGTTCCGGGGGGTGGTGTTCGATATTGATCCCGAGTTCAACAACACCGAGGAGTGGTGGCTGTCGATCCCGGAAGAGGTGCGTCCGCACAAGGACCAGCCGTTCTACCATCTGCTGGCCGAGAATTCGGATAGCGAATACGTCGCCTACGTCTCCGAGCAGAACCTGCTGCCGGACGAGTCCGGCGAGCCGATCCGGCATTCGCAGGTCGCCGAGATTTTCGTCAAGGACAAGTCGGGCAGCTATCGCCCGCGCAATCCGTCGCTGAACTGAACGCCATCTAGCTCCACGTCGTCATTCCGGGGCGAGCGCGCATCCTTGCGCGGGCGAACCCGGAATCTCGGCGTTTTGAAAATTGGATGAACACAACGGGTTTCCGGGTTCTCGATCGCCTGGCGGCGCTCGCGCCCCGGAATGACGGTTTGAGGCCTTAGCTAACAAAAAAAGACGCCCATCGCTGGCGCCTTTTCCTTTGTCTCGAAAGTCCGGTTACTTCGCAGCCGGATTGGCCGGGGTGCCGCCGGCGCCGCCCTGGGTGGCCTGCAGCTTCTCGCGGGCTTCCGCGGCGCGCTTCTGCAGTTCTTCCTGCAGCTTCTTCTGGGTTTCTTCGAACACCTTCGGGTCGGTCGGCGGGCCATCATAGGCCTTGGCGAACTCGCCGAGCGGCAGCGGCAGCGTGAGCGGCGCGCCGTTCGAGTTGATTGCCTGCACGATCAGGTTCTGGCCCTTCTTCATGTTGGCCAGAAGCTCCGGGGTCACTTCGTAGTCCGACATGCAGCCATTGGCGAAGCAGATCACATAGGGGCTCTGCGCCGGGGCGTTGGCGTCGACGATGACGCGGGTGCCGTGCACCAGCTGCATGCCGAGCGGCAGGGTCACGCGCAGGATTTTCTTGGGCTCGCCTTCCGGCTCGATGATGACGGCGGCAATGACCGGCTGGCCGGACTCGATGCGGCCGTCCTTGCCGGTGAAGCAGACCTGCTTGGCATTGGCGTCCTGGCCCTTGAGGCAGAACTTGGTCCAGGGCGCATAGATCAGCTGCACCTGCTGCTCGGGCGGAGCGCCCGGCGCGGCGCCAGCCGGAGCCTGCGCAGCCGGAGCCGGCGCTCCCGGCCGCGGGGCGGCCTTCGGCGGAGCCTTCGGGGCCGCCTTGGGAGCCGCCGCCGGGGGCGCACCGGGAGCGGGCGCCTGGGCCTGCGCGTCAACCGTGATCATCGTGGCGGTCAGAGCCGTCGCCGCCAGCAGCGCGAACACCCGGCGCGGCAACACCGACGCAGCCATGAGACGGAAATTCATTGCGAAAAACCCTTTCTGAGCGGAAGGCGCAAACCTTTACGCGGTGCTAACAATTCACCGTGGCCGGTGTCTCGTTGCCAATTACGGCCGTTACGTGACAGGCCGCATGGTCCCGGTCAATTGCCCGCTTTCAATACAGCGGCGGATGAAAAGATCAATGGCAACAACGTGATTTGAGCCTCGCCCGGCGCGAATGATAGCAGCCATGCTAAACTCGGCCGGTGAGCAGGACCGAATCAAACCGCATTCATGCGTCGTCCCGACCGTGCCGACGCAGCTTGATCGCGTTCCTGGCCAGCCTGTTGCTGCTGGCCGGGCCAATGTCCGGGCCGGCACCGGCCGAACCGGCCCCCGCCATCGCGATGCACGGCGCGGCCGCCCTGCCCGCCGACTTCCGGCACATGCCCTACGTCAATTCCGATGCTCCCAAAGGCGGCCGGATGGTCCAGGGCATTCTCGGCACCTTCGACAGCCTGAACCCGTTCGTTGTCCGGGGCATCGCCGTCCAGCAGGTGCGCGGCTATGTGGTTGAAAGCCTGATGACGCGCGGCCAGGACGAGGCCTTCACGCTTTACGGGCTGCTGGCGCAGAGCGTCGAGACCGACGACGCGCGGAGCTTCGTCACCTTCCGGCTCGACCCGCGCGCGACCTTCTCCGACGGCCGTCCGGTGTTGGCCGAGGACGTGCTGTTTTCATGGGCTCTGCTGCGCGACAAGGGCCGGCCAAACCATCGGCAATATTATGCCAAAGTAGCCCGCGCCGAGGCGCTGGACGCGCGCACGGTGCGGTTCGATTTCGGTGGCCATGGCGACCGCGAACTGCCGCTGATCCTCGGCCTGATGCCGGTGCTGCCGAGACACGCCGTCGATCCCGACAAATTCGAAGACACCTCGATGGCGCCGCCGCTCGGTTCGGGGCCGTATCGCATCACGGCCGTCAAACCCGGCGCCAGCATCACACTGATCCGCAATCCCGACTATTGGGGCCGCGACCTGCCGGTCAATCGCGGCCTGTGGAATTTCGACGAGATCCGCCTCGATTACTTCCGCGAGGCCAATGCGCATTTCGAGGCGTTCAAGCGCGGCCTCTATGATGTGCGCGTCGAGAACGAGCCGCTGCGCTGGCACGACGGCTACGATTTTCCCGCCGTCGCGCGCGGCGACGTGATCCGTGATACCATCCGGACCGGCCTGCCGAAGCCGTCGGAATTCCTGGTGTTCAACACCCGGCGCCCGGCGTTTGCCGACATGCGCGTCCGCCAGGCGCTGACCCTGCTGTTCGATTTCGAATGGATCAACCGCAACTATTTCTTCGGCCTGTACACGCGGGCCGCGGGATTTTTTGCCGGCTCCGATCTGTCGGCTTATGGCCGCCCCGCCGACGACCGCGAACGCGCCCTGCTGCAACCCTATGCGGCGCACATCCCACAGGACGTGATGGACGGCAGCTATCGCCTGCCGGTGAGCGATGGCTCGGGGCGCGACCGCCCCGCCCTACGCGCCGCGCTGGCGCTGCTGGCAGACGCCGGCTACGACCTCGACGACACCGTGCTGCGGCGGCGCAGCGACAGGACGCCGTTTGCCTTCGAGATCCTGGTGACGACGCGCGATCAGGAACGGATCGCGTTGGCCTATGCGCGCGATCTCAAGCGCGCTGGCATCGCCGCGACCATCCGCGCGGTCGATGCCGTGCAGTTCGACCAGCGCCGCATCAATTTCGACTTCGACATGATTCAGAACCGCTGGGACCAGTCGCTGTCACCCGGCAATGAGCAATCGTTCTACTGGGGCTCGGACGCCGCCGACAATCCGGGCACACGCAACTACATGGGCGCCAGGGATCCGGCGGTCGACGCCATGATCGCCGCCATGCTGCAAGCGCGCGACCACGCGCCGTTCGTCGATGCCGTCCGCGCGATGGATCGCGCGCTGATCGGCGGCTTCTATGCGATCCCGGTCTTCTATGCGGGAGAGCAATGGCTTGCGCGATGGAATCGGATAGACAAGCCTGCGGCTACGGCGTTGTCCGGCTATCTTCCGGAAACATGGTGGTCGAAAACGCTGCCGAGCCAGCCGAACCGGAAGTGATGCCGTGACAACCGCACCGAACGCCTCCCCGACCCTCGACGGCCTGTTCCGGCGCTCGCTCGCGCGCCAGCCCGACGCATTGGCGCTGGTCGATCCCGCCGACAAGATGCGCATCACGTTGACGCCGCCGCAGCGCCTGACCTTCGCGCAGGCCGACCGCATCATCTCGAAGCTGACCGCGCATTTTTTCGAAGCCGGCCTGCCCGCCAATTCAGTGATCGCGGTGCAACTGCCGAACACCGTGGAATTCGTGCTGACCATGCTGGCCGCGCACCGCGCCGGGCTGGTGGTCGCGGTGCTGCCGCAGTTGTGGCGCCAGGCGGACCTGACCACGGCGCTGAACCGCACCGGCGCCCGCGCCATCGTCACCTCGAGCCGCATCGACGGCATCAGCCACGCCGACCTGGTGATGCATGCCGCCGCCGAAGCGTTCTCGATCCGCTATGTCGGCGGCTTCGGCGACGGCCTGCCCGAAGGCATGACGCCGCTGGATGACGTGCTGGCCGGCGACCGGCTCGATCCGATCCCGGTGACACAGGACGCCCGCCGCGCCGCCATGATCTCGTTCGACGTCACCGCCGACGGGTTTCGCGTGATCCCGCGCACCCATCTCAACCTGATCTCCGGCGGCCTTGCGATCTTCCTCGAAAGCGGGCTGCCGCAGGGCGCCACCATGCTGTCGGCGATGCTGCCGACTTCGTTCGCCGGCGTCGCCGCATCGCTGGTGACCTGGCTGTTGTCCGGCGGCGTGCTGGCACTGCACCATCCGTTCGACGGCCAGGTGCTGGAGCACGCCATCGGCGATCTCGGCTGCGACGTGCTGGTGGCCCCCGCGCCGCTGGCGCAGCGCCTGGCCGATGGCGGCCTGCTCGACCGCTCGCCGACCTTGCGTCATGTCGTCGGCATCTGGCGCGCACCGGAACAGGTTGCCGCCAGTGCCGTATGGCCCGCCGCGCAGGCTGACTTCACCGACGTCTACTTGTTCGGCGAGGCTGGCCTGTTCGGCGCTATTCGCGGCGACGATGGCTTGCCGCAGGTGATCATGCCCGGCCCCTACGGCGCACCGCGCACGGTGGCAGGCGCGGCGATCGCGGGCGACGTCCTGCTGACGCCACGCGGCACGCTCGGTTTGCGCGGTCCGATGGTGCCGGTGATGGCTTATACGGCGCAGGCCGATGCCAGCAACGGCCTGATCGCGGCCAAACCCGCGGATTACGTCGATACCGGCTACGTAGCACGGCTCGACCGCGCCACCGGTGCGGTCCACATCACCGCGCCGCCGTCGGGCATCATGGCAGTCGGCGGCTATCGCTTCCTCGCGCAGGATCTCGGCGAATGGGCGAGGCGGCTCGGCGACAACACCATGCTGACCGCCCTGCCCGATCGCCTCAGCGGCTACCGCCTCGCCGGCCGTGCCAGCGACAACGCGCGCGCACGCGATGCGCTGACCGAACTCGGCCTCAATCCGCTGATGGTCGAGGCGTTCAGGGACCGCGTCACGTCCGAATGATGCGAGCGCGCGGCGCCGGCCGACGCGTCGGTCTTGCTGACATTGTTTCCGTTGGCAAATTGACCGCGCATTAAGGACGTCTCGCTAGCGTCGCCCGAACCAATCGCTTTCGGGTCCCGCTACGCATGTCTGATCAGGCCACCATCGTCGCCGTTTCCAACCAGCAGCCGGCATCCTTTGCCTCCGCGCTGGCCAGCAGCAACATCTTTCCGGTGGTGGATGCGACCTGGCGCGAGGCGCTGGATGCCGTGGCGCGGGTGCAGCCCGCCGCGGTGGTGGTGTCCGCGTCGGCCGACGACATGCCGATCTTCGAAACGCTGGCGCGGCGCCTCGCCGCAAAGCAGCCCTACGTCCCGCTGATCGCCATCGACCCCACCACGCCGTTGCCGGGCCATGCGATCCCGTTCACGCAGGACACCAGCGGCTTCGACCGACTCAACGCGCGGCTGCGCAACGCGCTGCGGATCCGCACGCTGCATGCCACGGTGATGCGCCGCCTGACCGCCGACAACGTCCAGCGCCTGGCGCTCAACGCACCCGATCCCCTCGACGATGCGACGGTGATGCTGGTCGGCCGCGGCGGCGCCTATCCGGCCTTGTCGGTTGCCTTCGGCGAGCGCGTCGGCCTTGTCGGCGCGCTCAGCATCGAGGCGGCGGCGAAGCATCTCAACGCCCGCGATCTCGACGGCATCGTGTTCGGCGAAGGGTTCAGCACCCGCGTCGCCGATGCCTTCCTGACCGTGCTCGCAGAGGATACGCGCTTTCGCGGCCTGCCGATCTGCGTCACCGCAACCGGTCTGTCGCCCGATTATCCGCTCGCCAATCTCGAGACCATGACCGGTGTCGCCGCCGCCGATGTCACCGCGGGATTCCTGCCATTGGTGCGCCAGCACGCGTTCGAGGCGCGGCTCGGCCGCGCACTGAAGTCGATGGAGTCCGACGGTCTCATCGATGCCGCCACCGGCCTCCTGACCGAAGCCGCGTTCGACCGCGACCTCGCGACCGCCGTGTACCAGACCCAGTCGCGCGGCGGCGGACTGTCGGCCGCGCGTTTTGCCTTCGACAACATCGCGCTCCGCGCGCAGCGCGACGCCGCGCGGATCATCGGCCGACTGATGCGGCGGATGGATTTCGGCGCGCTGCTCAGCGACGGCTCGATTGTCATCGCCTTCGCCGAAACCGATCTGCGCAATGCCCAAAGCATCGCCCGCCGGCTGTCGAGCGTGATCAAGCACAGCATGCACGGACCGAAATCCGATGCGCGAAACCAGCCGCGCGTGACAGTGGCAGCGATGCAGCCTACCGACTCCGCAAAGTCGTTACGCTTAAGGCTCTATGAAGATATCGCGCACCGCGCGGTCTCGTAATATAGCATTGCCGCGCAGGAACATCGCACCATCCATTGCATTATACAGCACCTGCAATGGAGACATCGATAATGAAAAAGCTTGCACTGATCACGGCTTCCCTCGCCCTTCTTGCTTCGCCCGTACTGGCCGCCGAGCCGGCGCATAACGTGACCACCGGCGCTGCCCCGGCCGACGCCAAGTTCTCGACTGTCGCCAAGGACGAAATGTTCTCGTCCAAGCTGAAGGGTCTGAACATCACCAATCAGAAGGACGAGACGATCGGTGAAATCACCGATCTGGCGATCAAGAACCATCAGGTCGACGCGTTGATCCTCTCGGTCGGTGGCTTCCTCGGCATGGGCGAACGTTACGTCGCCGTTTCGCCGTCATCGGTCAACGTCAAGTACGACGAAAAGAACAACAAGTGGCTGGCGTCGATGAACACCACCAAGGACGCGCTGAAGGCCGCTCCGGAATTCAAGTATCCGAAGTAAGCGTCTGAACCACACAAAGGCCGCCGGCAGCAATGCCGGCGGCTTTTTTGTTGCCTGACGTTCGCGCGACACCTTCACCCCAACGACAGCGTCATGCCCGCGAAAGCGGATGATGTGGGTGTCCCGTCGCGAGTGCGGCTAAGCGGCCTTCTTGCTCTCGGCCAAATTCGCAAGCGCGCGCATGATTTCCGTCGCGCCTTCAAGCCGGTCCTCCGGCGTATCCCAGTCCTGCAGGAAGACGACCTTCATGTCCGGGCGCACCTTCGCCGCCTGGCCATAATGCCGGATGAACGCCACGAGCTTGTCGGGTTGCGCAAAGCTGTTGTCGCGGAAGGTGATCACCGCGCCCTTCGGGCCGGCATCGACCTTCTCCACATTCGCGCGCCGGCAATAGGCCTTGATGGCGGCGATCTTGAACAGATAGCGCACCTCGTCGGGCAGCACTCCGAACCGGTCGCGTAGTTCGGCGGCGAAGCTCTCGATGGCGTCGTCGGTCTCGAGATCCGCGAGGCGGCGATACAGCGACAGCCGCACCGAGAGATCGGCGACGAAATCGTCGGGGATCATGACCGGCATGCCGAGGGTGATGGTCGGGGACCACCGGTCGGCGACCGGCTCGGAGATGCCGGCCTTGAGCGCCACGATCGCCTCCTCCAGCATCGACTGGTAGAGCTCGAAGCCGACTTCCTTGATGTGGCCGGACTGCTCTTCGCCAAGCAGATTGCCGGCGCCGCGGATATCGAGATCGTGCGAAGCGAGCTGGAAGCCGGCACCGAGCGTCTCCAGCGACTGCAGCACCTTGAGGCGGCGCTCGGCCTGCGCGGTGATCTTGTGCGTGGCCGGCAGCGTGAACAGCGCATAGGCGCGCAGCTTCGAGCGGCCGACGCGGCCGCGCAGCTGATAGAGCTGCGCCAGGCCGAACATGTCGGCGCGATGCACGATCAGCGTGTTGGCGTTGGGAATGTCGAGGCCGGACTCCACGATCGTGGTCGACAGCAGGATGTCGTATTTGCCGTCGTAGAACGCCGACATGATGTCCTCGATGGTGGTCGGCGCCATCTGGCCATGGGCCACGGCGACCTTCATCTCCGGAACGTGCTTGTCCAAAAAGTCTTTCACCTCGGCAAGGTCGTCGATGCGCGGCACCACGTAGAAGGCCTGGCCGCCGCGGTAGCGCTCGCGCAACAGCGCCTCGCGGATCATCAAGGGATCGCTCGGCGCCACGAAGGTGCGCACGGCGAGACGGTCGACCGGCGCCGAGGCGATGATCGACAGATCGCGCACGCCGGTGAGCGCGAGCTGCAGCGTGCGCGGGATCGGCGTCGCCGACAGCGTCAGCACGTGAACGTTGGCGCGCAACTGCTTCAGGCGCTCCTTGTGGGTGACGCCGAAATGCTGCTCCTCGTCGACCACGACGAGGCCGAGATCCTTGAACTTGACCGACTTGCTGAGCAGCGCGTGGGTGCCGACCACGATGTCGACGGTGCCGTCGGCGAGGCCCTTCTTGGTCGCGGTCAGGTCCTTCGGCGTCACCAGCCGCGAGGCCTGCGCGACATTGACCGGGAAACCCTTGAAGCGCTCGGTGAAGTTCTTGGCATGCTGCCGCGCGAGCAGCGTGGTCGGCACGACGACCGCGACCTGCTTGCCCTCCAGCGCCACGGCGAAGGTCGCGCGCAGAGCCACCTCGGTCTTGCCGAAGCCGACGTCGCCG
This sequence comes from Tardiphaga sp., assembly GCA_040512975.1. Taxonomy (GTDB): domain Bacteria; phylum Pseudomonadota; class Alphaproteobacteria; order Rhizobiales; family Xanthobacteraceae; genus Tardiphaga. The sequence continues at coordinate 10,362 of JBEVEC010000271.1, forward strand.
CAGATCAGCCGGTCCATCGGCTTGCCGCTTTCGAGGTCGTGCAGCGAGGCGTTGATGGCGCTCTGCTGGTCCTCGGTCTCCTCATAGGGGAAGCGCGCGCAGAATTCGTCGTATTGCTGCGGCTGGATCGCGATCCTCTCGGTCTCGCGCAGATGGCGCTCGGCGGCGATCTTGATCAGTTCGCCGGCGATTTCCTGGATGCGGTTCTTCAGCTTGGCCTTGCGCGCCTGCCAGCCGGAGCCGCCGAGTTTGTCGAGTTCGACATTGGTCGCGTCGGAGCCGTAGCGCGACAGCAGCTCGATGTTCTCGACCGGCAGAAACAGTTTTGTCTCGTTGGCGTAGCGCAGCTCCAGGCAGTCATGCGGCGCGCCGCCGACCTCCAGCGTCTGCAGGCCCACAAATCGTCCGATGCCGTGCTCGACGTGGACCACGATGTCGCCGGCGGCGAGGCTGGTGACTTCGGAAATGAAGTTGTCGAGTTTTCGCGAGGCCTTGCGCGGCCGTACCAGGCGATCTCCAAGAATGTCCTGCTCGGAAATGACCGCGATCTGGTCGGTCTCGAAGCCGCTTTCCATGCCGACGACGGCGAGCGTGGTCTGGTTACGCGGCGTCGCCTGCACGGTGCGCCAGGCGTTCACCGACTGCAGGTTCAGCAGCTTGTGGTCCTTCAGCATGCTCGCCATGCGGTCGCGCGAGCCTTCGCTCCACAGCGCCACCACGACCTTCTTGCGCGCGGCCTGCAGCGCCTCGATATGCGCGACGACCTTCTCGAACACATTGGCCGACGCATCGGCGCGCTCCGGCGCGAAGTTGCGGCCCTGACGCGCGCCGATATCGACGGTGTCGGCGCTGCCTTCCGGCACGGCGAACGGGGTCAGTTTTGCCACCGCCGTTTCGTTCAGCCGCTTCTCCCATTCGTCGCCGGAGAGATAGAGCCGGTCCGGCGGCAGCGGCTTGTAGATAGCGCCGCCGCCGGGGATGCCCATGGCTTCCTTACGGGCGTCGTAATAGTCGCCAATCTGCTTGAAGCGTTCAGACGCCGCGTCCTCGGCCTGCGGCTGCAGCACGATAGGCGTGCGGTCGAGATAGTCGAACAGCGTGTCCATCCGCTCCTGGAACAGCGGCAACCAGTGCTCCATGCCGGGATGGCGGCGGCCCTCGCTGACGGCCTCATAGAGCTGGTCGCCGCGCTCGGGCGCGCCGAACTCGGCGACATAGCCCATGCGGAAACGGCGGATGGTCTCGGTAATGAGCTGGAATTCGGAGATCGGCACAAGATCGAGCGCGCGCATGTCGAGATGGGTGCGCTGGGTTTCGGCGTCGAAGGAACGGATCGACTCCAGGCTGTCGCCGAAGAAGTCGAACCGCACCGGCATCTCGAGGCCGGCGGGAAACAGGTCGAGAATGCCGCCGCGCACGGCGTATTCGCCGGGCTCGCGCACGGTTGAGGATCGGTTGTAGCCGTTGTGCTCGAGCCAGGCGACGATGGAGTCCATCGGCACCACGTGGCCCGGCGCCACCGACAGCGCCTGCGCCGCAACGGTGTCGCGCGACGGCACGCGCTGCACGATGGCATTGACCGTGGTCAGGACGATCATCGGCTTGTCGCTGCCGGTCAGGCGCGCCAGCCGGGCCAGCATGGTCATGCGCTGCGCCAGCACGCCGCCATGGGGCGAGACGCGGTCATAGGGCTGGCAGTCCCAGGCCGGAAACTGAAGCACCGGCAAATCCGGCGCGAAGAACTCCAGCGCGCGGGCCAACTGCTGCATGCGCGGGCCGTCGCGGCACACCATCGCGAGGCTGACGGCGGGCGGCTTCGGCTTTGCCGCCACCGCGCGCGCAAGATCGGCGACGATCAGGCCTTCGGCGCCCTCGGAGACATTGGCAAGGGTGAGCGCACGACCCGGCGCCAGCTGCGATGCCGGCGAGGCAACGGGAGACTTCATACCGGCCGATCCAGATTGCGGAACAGCTTGATCCGCGCGAACAGCGGCGTCTGGAACATCGCCGGCAGCTCGGTGTCGCCGACAAAGGCGGGATAAAGCTCGGGATCTTCCAGAGCCACCAGGTCCTCGAGCTGCTGCAGTTCGAGCTCGGCGAGACCACCGATCTCGGCATCGGCGAAGCGACCCAGAATGAGATCCATCTCGCGCGTGCCGCGATGCCAGCAGCGGAACAGCAGCCGCTTGCGGCGGTCGTCCAGCCCGTTGCTCGATCGTGTCGTTCCCGTCATCGGTTCATTCCCAGCCAAACGCCAAAAGCCCGGACGTGCCGGGCAGGCTCATATAGCGATCGCCCGCGGCGCTGTCAGCACCCGTCAACGCATTGCTTTCGCCGCAAAATGCATTCAAGTCTCGCAAATACCGCGGGCGCGCCGGCCCCGCATCGACGCCGAGCCCTTCATGCGCCCTGAACGCCTCAATCCATTGTTTGTGCCGGTCACCAGCCTGACCGGCGTGGGACCGAAGCAGGACAAGCTGCTGCAATACCTGCTGAACCGCAGCGAGACGCCGCGCATCGTCGACTTGCTGCTGCATCTGCCCGCCAGCGTCATCGACCGCCGCCAGCGACCGAAGATCAACGAGGCGGAGATCGGCACCATGGTGACCATCGAGGTCACCGTCGACAGCCACCGTTCGCCGCCGTCCAACCGTGCGCGCGCGCCGCATCTGGTCTATGCCAGCGACGACACCGGCAGCATGGTGCTGACCTATTTCCGCGCCTATCCCGGCCAGGTCGAGAAGCTGCTCCCCGTCGGCGAGAAGCGCTACGTCTCCGGCACCACGGCCCTCTATGACGGCATGCTGCAGATCGTGCATCCCGACCGCGTCGTGGATGAGGAAGGCTTTGCCAAGCTGTCCGGCATCGATGCGGTCTATCCGTTGACCGAAGGCCTGGCCATCAGTTCGCTGCGCAAGGCGATCGGCCAGGCGTTGACCAAACTGCCGGAGCTGCCGGAATGGATCAGCCCGGACGTGCTGCGGCGCTGCAAGTTTCCCGATCTCGCCGAGGCACTGCATCGCGTGCACGTGCCGGCCGAGGTCACCGACATCCTGCCCGAGGGCCCGTTCTGGTCGCGGCTCGCTTATGACGAACTGCTCGCCGGCCAACTGGCACTGGCGCTGGTGCGCGCCCAGTTACGGCGCCCCGCCGGCGACCGCAATGCCGGCGACGGCTACATCCGCCGCCGCATCATCGATGCCCTGCCCTATGCGCTGACGCCCTCGCAGCAGCAGGCCGTGGCCGCCATTGCCGACGACCTCACCCAGCCCGTGCGCATGCTGCGGCTGCTGCAGGGTGACGTCGGCTCCGGCAAGACCGTGGTGGCGCTGATGGCCGCCGCGGCGGTGGCCGAGGCCGGCAAGCAGACCGCGCTGATGGCGCCGACCGAGATCCTGGCGCGCCAGCACATCAAGACCATCGTGCCGCTGGCCGAACGGGCGGGGCTGCGCGTCGCCATCCTGACCGGCCGCGAAAAAGGCCGCGAGCGCAACGACATTTTGGCGCGGCTGGCGGCGGGCGAGATCGACGTGCTGGTCGGCACCCACGCGCTGATCCAGCCCGACGTGGAATTCAAGGCGCTGGCGCTGGCCGTGGTCGACGAACAGCATCGTTTCGGCGTGCGCGAGCGGCTTGCGCTGACCAACAAGGGCAGCGCCGTCGACGTGCTGGTGCTGTCGGCGACGCCGATTCCGCGCACGCTGGTGCTGACCTATTTCGGCGACATGGACATTTCCGAGCTGCGCGAAAAACCCGCCGGCCGGCAGCCGATCGAGACGCGGACGATGTCGGCGACCCGGTTGCAGGAGGTGATCGGCGGCATCGGCCGCGCCGTGGAGGCCGGCAAGCTGATCTACTGGATCGTGCCGCTGGTGGAAGAGTCCGAGATGGACGGCCCGAAGCTGACCAATGCCGAGGAGCGCTTTGAGAGCCTGCGCGAACGGTTCGGCGACAAGGTCGGCCTCGTGCACGGCCGGATGAAGGGCGTGGAGAAGGATGCAGCGATGGCGTCCTTCGCCGCTGCCGAAACACAGATCCTGGTCGCCACCACCGTGGTCGAGGTCGGCGTCGACGTGCCGGCGGCGACGATCATGGTGATCGAGAATGCCGAGCGCTTCGGCCTCGCGCAACTGCACCAGCTCCGCGGCCGCATCGGCCGCGGCTCGGAGGCGTCGACCTGCCTGCTGCTGTACCGCGAACCGCTCGGTGAGATCGCCACCAAGCGCCTCAAGGTCATCAAGGACTCCACCGACGGTTTTCGCATTGCCGAGGAAGACCTCAAGCTGCGCGGCGAAGGCGACGTGCTCGGCGTCCGCCAGTCCGGCATGCCCGGCTACCGCATCGCGCGCTCCGAAGTGCACGCGCAGCTGATCACCCAGGCGCGCGACGAGACGCTGCGAATCCTGAAGGACAATCCGAAGCTGGAGGGAGAGCAAGGCGAGGCGTTGCGGTGTTTGCTGTATCTGTACGAGCGGGATGAGGCGATCCCGCTGATCGGCGCGGGCTAGCGCCGTAGCCCGGATGGAGCGCAGCGTAATCCGGGGGACGAAATACGCAGCCCGGCTTGGCCCGGATTACGCTGCCCTCCATCCGGGCTGCGGATTCTCGTCTCACTCCACCTGCGCCGGCACCTTGCCGGCATTGGCCGCCTGCGACGCCGTGGCCATTTGCGCCAGCGCCGCGATCTTCTTCTGCGAGTCCGATCCCGGCTGCACCACACCCGCCGACATGATCAGCGTCGCGGCCTCCTCGGCCGACATCTCGATCTCGATGATCTTGCTCTTCGGCACGTAGAAGAAGAATCCGGTGGTCGGGTTAGGCGCACATGGCAGGAAAACCGAAATCTGCTCCTCGTCGCCCGGCAGCTTGCTGGCGATCTCGACGCTCGGCGGCTGCGAGATCAGCACCAGCGACCACATGCCCGGCGACGGGAACTCGACCAGCCCCACTTTACGGAAGCTCGAGCCGTTGCCGGAGAACAGCGTCTCGAACACCTGCTTGAGGCCGCGATAGATCGCTCGCACCACGGGCATGCGGCCGAGCAGGTTTTCGCCGAGATCGACCAGCGAACGCCCGATCAGATTGGCGGTGAAGAAGCCGAGCAGCGTCAGCGCGACAAAGGCCACCACCAGCCCCGAGCCGGGAATGCCGTAGGGCAGCCACTGCTCAGGCCGGTAGGCCTCCGGCACCAGCGGCCGGACAATGTTGTCCACCCAGGTGACGAACCACCAGGTCAGATAAAAGGTGATGGCGATCGGCCCGGCGACGATCAGGCCGGTCAGGAAGTAATTGCGGATCCGGGCCATGAAGCCCCGCGGCGCATCCGGCGGAACATCACCAAGCGGCGGGGTCGGCGGCAAGTCAGTGCGGTCCATCAGCGTTTCAAATCCCGGCGGTCAAGACACGGCGCAGCGCGCCTCGGCGCACCGCACTCATTCGGTCGGTATCCTAGCAGGATTTCGCAGGTGCGGGGAAAGTCACTTATCGCCGCGGGTCGGGTTTCAGCCGCCCTACTCCACCGTCACCGATTTCGCCAGGTTGCGCGGCTGGTCGACGTCCGTCCCCATCACGACGGCCGTGTGATAGGCCAGCAATTGCACGGGGATGGCGTAGACCAGCGGGGTGAAGGCAGCGGCCATGTCGGGCATGATGATGGTCACCAGCGAGTCCACCGTGGCCTCCTCGGCGCCCTTGGCGTCCGTCATCAGGATGATGCGGCCGCCGCGCGCGGCGACCTCCTGCATGTTGGACACGGTCTTGTCGAACACCCGGTCATAGGGCGCGATCACCACCACCGGCATGGTCTCGTCGATCAGCGCGATCGGCCCGTGCTTCAGCTCGCCGGCGGCGTAGCCTTCGGCGTGGATGTAGGAGATTTCCTTCAGCTTCAGCGCGCCTTCCAGCGCCAGCGGATAGCTGGTGCCGCGGCCGAGATACAGCACGTCCTTGGATTTGGCGATGTCACGGGCGAGCTTCTCGATGGCGTGTTCGTGGGTCAGCGCGTCGGCCATCAGCCGGGGGATCTCGACCAGGCCATGCACCAGCTTGGCTTCGTCGGCGTCGTTCAGTTCGCCGCGCGCCTTGCCGGCGGCGACGGCCAGAGCGGCCAGCACCATCAATTGGCAGGTGAACGCCTTAGTCGAGGCGACGCCGATTTCCGGGCCGGCCAAAGTCGGCATCACCGTCTCACTCTCGCGGGCAATGGTCGAGGTCGGCACGTTGACCACGGCCAAAGTGTGCATGCCCTGCTCCTTGGCATAGCGCAGCGCTGCCAGCGTGTCGGCGGTTTCGCCGGACTGCGAGATGAAGATCGCGAGATCCCCCTTGCGCACCGGCGCTTCGCGGTAGCGGAATTCGGAGGCGACATCGACCTCGACCGGCACGCGGGCAAAGCGCTCGAACCAGTACTTTGCGACGAAGCCGGCATAGCTCGCAGTGCCGCAGGCGGTGATGGAGATGCGCTGGATGTCGTTGAAGTCGAACGGAAGCTGCGTCGGCAGCGCGACGCGCTCGCTGGCCATGTCGACATAGCGCGCCAGGGTGTGCCCGACCACTTCGGGTTGCTCGTGGATTTCCTTGGCCATGAAGTGGCGGTAGTTCGCCTTGTCGACCATGAAGG
>JBEVEC010000043.1:0-7988 GCA_040512975.1 Tardiphaga sp.
TCCGCGCCGCCGCCTCCAAAGGATTTTGCCCATGCCTTCGTTCCGCTTCCTTGCCTCCGCCGCCGTGGCGCTTGTCCTGGCCGGCGCACCTGCAATCGTTGCGGCGCAGAGCTTCAGTGACGGCCAGAAGACCGAGATCCAGACCATCATCAAGGACTACCTGATCAGCCATCCGGAGATCCTCGAGGACGTGTCGGCCGAACTGACCAAGCGCCAGGCCGCCGCCGAAGCCCAGAAGCACGAGGCGGCCGTCAGCGCCAATGCGAATCTGATCTTCAATTCGCCGCGCGGCGTGCTGGTCGGCGCCAAGGACGGCGACGTCGCCTTTGTCGAATTCTTCGATTACAATTGCGGTTACTGCAAGCGTGCCATGAGCGACATGCTCGAACTCATGAAAGCCGACCCGAAGCTCAAGGTCGTGCTGAAGGAATTCCCGGTGCTCGGGCCGGGCTCGGTGGAAGCGGCGCAGGTCGCCGTCGCCGCCCGCATGCAGGATCCGTCCGGCAAGAAGTATCTCGACTTTCACCAGAAGCTGCTCACCGGCCGCGGTCAGGCCGACAAGGCGCGTGCCCTCGCCGCTGCCAAGGAGGCCGGTTACGACGTCGCACGGCTCGAGAAGGACATGACCAGTCCCGAGGTGCGCGCCACCATCGAGGAGAACTTCAAGCTCGCCGAGTCCATGGGCATGAACGGGACCCCGAGCTATGTGATCGGCAAGCAGGTCGTGGTCGGCGCCGTCGGCGAGGACGCGCTGAAGGAAAAGATCAGCCAGGCCCGCTGCGGCAAGGCGATGTGCTGATCAGCCTCATCCTCTGACTACGACGAAAAAGCCGGCTGCGACGCAGCCGGCTTTTTTCATGCGATCTGTTGGCTTCGGTGTCAGGCCACTTCGTCCGAAGCGACCGCCTCGTCGTCCACGGGCGTCTCGAAACGCGCCAGCCGGTTGGCGGTGCTTTCCAGGACGCCGGCCACGAAGCTCGAGACCGTGGCCTCGATCGGGGCGCTTTCGGCGATCTTCTGCACGATACGTTCGACCAGAGCCGTCATGTGTCCATTCCCTGTTTCGTCACGGCAATGCAGGTGACGGCAAATCGTTCCGGGCGACACGGCCGGTCCCCTCCACCCCTGTGTAGGAACATCCTCCAGCTGCAGGCATTTCCATCATGGAGACTGGGAGGAAACTATGCCGAAATATCACTTTGAAATCGTCGACGGGTTCAGGCTCGAGGATCCCGTGGGTATCGAATGCCCCAGCGAGGACGAAGCCAAGACCGTTGCACATGACATCGCGCGCCAGATCGCGATCGACGTCGCCAGCCAGAACGAGCGCAACGTGGTCGTCGTCGATGACGAAGGCGCCGAAGTATACCAGACGCCGATCGAGCATCCGGACAATTAGTCCTGCGGTCGCCGCTGCCCATTATCAAAGCACGCACCAATACGATTCGCAGGAACTCCACGGCACCGGTGCCGTTGTAGCGCGGGCAATACAAAATACGTCACAACCAAGGTGAACCACCATGAACAAACGTCTTCTGATGAGCGTCGCCGCCGCAGCTCTGATCGCCGGCATGGGCTTTGCTAACGCGCAGGGCGCAGGCGGCGCGGGCCGCGAATCCGGCGGCGCTGGTGCTGCCGGTGGTGCAGCACACAGCGCACCCGCGGGCGGCGCTGGCAGCGCAGGTGGCGCAGCTGATCGCGCCGCACCGGGCGGCGCCGGTGATCGTGCGGCAGGCGGTGCGGCAGGTGGCGCGGGTGAACGCGCAGCCCAGACCGATCGAAATGCGCCGGCCACCAAGGATGAAGCCACCGACACCACGAACCGCTCGGACCAGCGCCAGGACCAGAAGGCGCAGTCCGACGACAAGATGCAGCGCGACAACAGCCGCAACGCGACCGACTCGACGCGCGACAACGCCAAGGGCGGCAAGGATGCCAAGGCTGAGGGTAACAAGGCTGAGGGTAACAAGGCTGAAGGCAACAATGCCGACAGCAAGAATCCGAATGCCAAATCGGCAGCTGACGACAAGGGCATGAACAAGCAGACCACCGGACAGGCCGGCGCCGGCGCCAAGCTCAGCAGCGAGCAGCGCACCAAGGTCACCACGGTCATCAAGCAGCAGAACATCAAGCCCGTGACCAACGTCAACTTCTCGATCTCGATCGGCACCCGCGTGCCGCGCGATGTCGAATTCCATCCGCTCCCGGCCGAGATCGTCACCGTGTATCCGGATTGGCGCGGCTATGACTTCATCCTGGTCAACGACCAGATCCTCGTGATCAATCCGCGATCCTACGAGATCGTGGCCGTGATCGACGCCTGATACAGGCATCCTGACGGACTGGAACGGGCGGACTTCACGGTCCGCCCGTTTTCGTTGAATGGGTGCTGAACGCCAAGCGCCGGCGACGCCTGGTTGCGGGTGTGGTGGTTAATCACCCCTTCGCACAACGTGAGCGGCTTTTTCCGAGCCAATTGAGGTATTTGACTGGGGGAACCGGTCGTTTGAAGGCTTCCCCTCAGCCTGCACTTTACCTATAAACCGCGCAGAACAGCGCATTCGCCCGAAGCGCTCCTGCCGGGACATCCTGATGGCCACCGCGTCCGCCAAGACGATCTACGTCCTCAACGGTCCGAACCTCAATCTGCTTGGGGTCCGCGAGCCCGCCACCTACGGGCATGCCACGTTGGCCGATGTGGAAAAGCTCTGCGTTGAAACGGCGGCACGGTTCGGGTTGACGGCCGACTGCCGCCAGTCGAACAGCGAGGGCGCCCTGATCGACCATATCCACGAAGCGCGTGCGAAAGGCGTCGTCGGCATCGTCATCAATGCCGGCGCCTATTCCCACACCTCGATCGCGATCCATGACGCCCTGGTCGGCGTCAAGATCCCGACCGTCGAGGTCCATATCAGCAATATCTTCACCCGCGAGAGTTTTCGCCACCACTCCTTCGTCGCCAAGGCCGCCTTTGCCAGCCTCTGCGGCTTCGGCATCGAAGGCTATCGCCTGGCCATCAGCGGCCTCGCCGCCAAGCTGGACGCAAACGCCGTCTAGCGCCTTTCTCTCCGATCATCGTCTTCCACTCAGACATTGGATTGCCCATGGCCCGCAAGCCTGACACTGCCCCGACCGACGCACCGGAACCCGCCTCCCGCGACAGCGCCTTCATCCGCGAATTGGCGCAGCTGCTGAACGAAACGAATCTGACCGAGATCGAGGTCGATCGCGAAGGCCTGCATGTCCGCGTGGCCCGCGAGATCCACATGACCGCCAGCGTGCCGACCTACGCGCCCGCCCCCGTCGCAGCCGCGGTGCCTGTCGCCGCGATCGCGCCGGCCGCAGGCGCGGACTTCAGCAAGCATCCCGGCGCCGTCCCCTCGCCCATGGTCGGCACGGCCTATCTCGCCTCGGAGCCCGGCAAGCCGCCGTTCATCAGCATCGGCACCAAGGTCGCCGCAGGTCAGACCCTGATCATCATCGAAGCCATGAAGACCATGAACCAGATCCCCGCGCCGCGCGCCGGCACGGTGACCCAGATCCTGGTGGAAGACGGCGTGCCGGTGGAATACGGCGAGCCGCTGGTCATCATCGAGTAATCGACAAACTTATCTCTGACTCCGGAACGCCATGTTCGAAAAAATCCTGATCGCCAACCGCGGCGAGATCGCGCTGCGGATCCTGCGGGCCTGCAAGGAGCTCGGCATCTCCACCGTGGCGGTGCATTCGACCGCCGATGCCGACGCCATGCATGTGCGGCTCGCCGACGAAAGCGTCTGCATCGGCCCGCCGGCGTCCAAGGACAGCTATCTCAACATCCCGTCGCTGCTGGCGGCCTGCGAGATCACCGGCGCCGACGCCGTGCATCCCGGCTACGGCTTCCTATCGGAGAACGCCCGCTTTGCCGAGATTCTGGCCGACCATAACCTGAGCTTCATCGGCCCCAAGGCCGAGCATATCCGGCTGATGGGCGACAAGATCGAAGCCAAGAAAACGGCAAAGCGCCTCGGCATTCCCGTGGTGCCGGGCTCCGACGGTGGCGTCGGCCCCGAGGACGACGCCATGGCGATCGCCCGCGAGATCGGCTTCCCCGTGCTGGTCAAGGCCGCCTCCGGCGGCGGCGGCCGCGGCATGAAGGTGGCGGAGACCGAAGACGACCTGATGCTCGCGTTGTCGACGGCGGCGACCGAGGCCAAGGCGGCGTTCGGCGACGCTTCGGTGTACCTCGAAAAGTATCTGCAGAAGCCGCGTCATATCGAGATCCAGGTGCTCGGCGACGGCCGCGGCGGCGCCATCCATCTTGGCGAGCGCGACTGCTCGCTGCAGCGCCGTCACCAGAAGGTCTGGGAAGAAGGCCCCTCGCCGATCCTGTCGAAGGAGGCGCGCGCCAGGATCGGCGGCATCTGCGCCAAGGCGAGGCAGGACATGCAGTACCTCGGCGTCGGCACCATCGAATTCCTCTACGAGGACGGCGAGTTCTATTTCATCGAGATGAACACCCGCATCCAGGTCGAGCATCCCGTGACCGAGATGATTACCGACATCGACCTGGTGCTAGAGCAGATCCGCATCGCCGCCGGCGGCGACCTGCCCTGCACCCAGGACGAGGTCAACATCATCGGGCACTCCATCGAGTGCCGCATCAATGCCGAGCATCCGGAGACCTTCCGGCCCTCGCCCGGCACCATCACCCAGTATCACCCGCCGGGCGGCCTCGGCGTGCGCATCGACAGCGCGGTCTACCAGGGCTACCGCATCCCGCCTTATTACGACTCGCTGGTGGGCAAGCTGATCGTCCACGGCAAGAACCGGCTCGAATGCCTGATGCGGCTGCGCCGGGCGCTCGACGAGATCGTAGTGGACGGCGTCGACACCACCTTGCCGCTGTTCCGGGCGCTGGCCCGCGAGAAGGACATCATCGAGGGCGACTACCACATTCACTGGCTCGAGCAGTATCTGGCCGGCAAGGTCGCCAAATAGACGGCGACCAAAACTTTCGAAAAAGTTTGGAACCGATTGCCGGGGATGACGTTATGGCGTGGGCTGGAAACTATCCGGTCGGGGGACGTGCGTGACATTTCAAGACCTTAGCCGTGCGAGCAGGCCGTGACCGCTGAGGCAGCCCGTCGGCGTGCCTTGTGGCAAATCGTCCTCCTGATCACCGGCCTGCTGGTGCTGGTGGCCATCAGCGCGAGCTCGGTCATCCTGGTCAACCAGGCCCGCAAGGACTCCGGGTGGGTCGTCCACACCGTCGAAGTCGAAAACCAGCTGTCCGAGCTGCTGCTGGAGATCCGCCGCGCCGAAAGTTCGGCCCGTGGCTATCTCCTGACCCAACAGCAGCGCTTCCTGACCGAGCATGAAACCGCAGTGGCCGCGATTCTGCCGGTGCTCGACAGGCTTGAAAAACTGACGACCGACAATCCGTTCCAGGTCGACAATTCGCGCAAACTGCGCGCTGCCGCTGTGGCGCGAATTGCTGAATTCCAGCGCGCCGTCAATCTGGTCAAGACTGGCGATATCGCCGGCGGCGTCGAGATGCTGCGCAACGCCGGGACCACCGCGGATACCAGTAACAACGTTGCCGCTATCGGTACGGTCTCCCGCGCCATGCGCGCGGAAGAGGACAAGCTGTTCGCGCTGCGCACCACGACCGCGGACCGTACCCAGCAGCTGGCCTCAATCGTCACCATCGTCGGCTCGGCGCTGGTGATTTTGCTCGCCGCGGTCTCTGTCTTTCTGGTGCGGCGGTCGTCGATCGCCCGCGATGAGGCCGAGGCCAAGCTGCGCGACTACAACCTCAACCTCGAAGCCACCGTGCAGGAGCGCACCGCCGACCTGCGCGAAGCCAACGAGGAGCTGCAGCGCTTCTCCTATATCGTCAGCCACGACCTGCGCTCGCCGCTGGTCAACATCATGGGCTTCACCAGCGAATTGGAAGAGCTGCGCGGCGACATCTTCCGCCGCATTGCGACGCTGGCCAATGACACGCCGGTGGTCGCCGATTCGGCCGGCGCGTTGCCGGAGCCCGCCTTGCCCGAGCAGGACAAGCAGCTCTCCGCCGACTTCACCGAGGCGATCGGCTTCATCAAGTCGTCGATCGGCAAGATGGACCGCCTGATCAGCGCCATCCTGAATTTGACCCGCGAAGGCCGCCGCGAGTTCAAGCCGGTACCGATCGACACCCGCGATCTGATCGAGAACATCGCCTCGACCGTGGCGCACCAGGCCTCGGAAACCCAGACCACGATCCGGATCGAACCACTGCCCGAGGTGATCAGCGACCGCCTCGCGCTCGAGCAGATTTTCTCGAATTTGATCGATAATGCGCTGAAATACCTGAAGCCGGGCGTTCCCGGCGACATCCGGGTCAAAGGCCGCACCAAGCTCGGTTTCGCGATCTTCGAGATCATCGACAACGGACGCGGCATCGACCCCCGGGATCACCAACGCATATTTGATCTTTTCCGCCGGGCGGGTACACAGGACAAGCCCGGCCAGGGCATCGGATTGGCGCATGTTCGCGCCCTGGTGCGGCGCCTCGGCGGCACCATGTCGGTGTCATCGGAACTGGGCGCCGGCAGCAATTTCACCGTCACCCTCCCCGCGAGATGGACGGGTCAGCATCGGGATGCACAAGCATGAGCAAGCCAGTCACCATCATCATGATCGAGGACGACGAAGGTCATGCCCGCCTGATCGAGCGCAATATCCGCAGGTCCGGCGTCAACAATGAAATCATTCCGTTCACCAACGGTACAGATGCGGTCAATTACCTGTTCGGCAAGGATGCCAGCGGGCTCGACCACAAGGGCGAGGCGCTGCTGATTCTCCTCGACCTCAACCTGCCCGACATGACCGGGATCGATATCCTGAAGCGGGTGAAGGAAAACGACTTCTTGAAATGCGCCCCCGTCGTGGTCCTCACCACCACCGACGATGCGCAGGAAATCAAGCGTTGCTACGAACTCGGTTGCAACGTCTACATCACCAAGCCGGTGAACTACGAAAGCTTCGCCAACGCGATCCGCCAGCTCGGTCTGTTCTTCTCCGTCATCCAGGTCCCGCAAGCCGTTCAATGAGTTCTGAATCCCTGCCCACGCTGCTGTATATCGAGGACGACGCAGGTCTTGCGCGGCTGGTCGACCGCGGCCTGACGCGGCAGGGTTTTCGCGTGGAGCATTGCGATAACGGCGAGGCGGGTGTCACGCGGATCATGCAGGGCGGCATCGACGTCATTGCCCTCGACCAATACATGCCGGGACTGGACGGCCTGGAGACGCTGGAGCTGATCCAGAAGCTGCCCTCACCGCCGCCGGTCGTCTTTGTCACCGCGTCGCAGGACAGCAAGATCGCCGTCACCGCGCTGAAGGCCGGCGCCGCGGATTATCTGGTCAAGGATACCCAGGGAGACTTCCTGCCGCTGCTCCACGTCGCCTGCACCTCCGCGATCCGGCAGGCGCTGATCTCGAAGGCGCGCGATGACGCCGAGGCCGAAGTGCACGCCTCGCGCGATCGCTTCGCGGCGCTGGCCGCCGAGCGCGAAATGCTGTTGCGCGAGGTCAATCACCGCGTCGGCAATTCGCTGCAGATCATCGCGTCGCTGCTGCATCTGCAGGCCAACTCGGCCGGCAACGACCACGTCAAGGTGGCGCTCACCAATGCGATGGGCCGCGTCGCCGCGGTCGCCCAGGTGCATCGCCGCCTCTACACCTCGCACGATCTCAACAGCGTGCTGCTCAACCAGTATCTCGAAGCCCTGCTCGAGGATCTCCGGCGCTCCGCCGAAGGCAACCGCATGTCGCGGCTGACGCTCAAGGCCGAGCAGGTCGAGATCGATCCGGATCGCGCGGTGGCGATCGGCATCATCGTCAACGAACTGGTGATGAACGCCGTCAAATACGCCTATCCGGACGGCGCCGGCCCGATCCATGTGGAGCTGCACGCCCATGGCGACCAGCTCGAACTCTCGATCGCCGACGATGGCGTCG
>JBEVEC010000053.1:0-13011 GCA_040512975.1 Tardiphaga sp.
GCGACGCGCATGATGGTGTCGTCTTCGCTCTCTTCCTTGGCGAGATAGGTCGAGATGCGGCCCTGCTTCGGCTTCGGCACGCCGGCCACCAGCGCCCAGTACATTTTTCGCGCGGAGCGTTCGCGGAATGCACCGGTGAGTTTGGTGGCGGCAAAGCGCGTCTTGGCGATCAGCAGGCAGCCCGAGGTTTCCTTGTCGAGACGATGAACCAGACGCGGCTTCTGCCCTTTGGCGTCGCGCATTACCTCCAGCATCATGTCCACATGGCGCGTGGTGCCCGAACCGCCCTGCACGGCGAGACCGGCGGGCTTGTTCAGCACCATGACGTCGTCGTCCTCGTAGATCGTCATGTCCTTGAGCGCCTGCAGCGTCTTGGTAGCGGCTTCGGAGAGCTCACCTCCGCCCTTAGGCGCATCGAGCTTGAGCGGCGGAATGCGGACGGTCTGGCCTTCCTCGAGCCGGTCCTTGCTGTCGGCGCGCTTGCCGTTGACGCGCAGCTCACCCTTCCGGACGATGCGCTGGATGTGGGAGAACGACAGCCCGGGAAAGCGCCCTTCGAGAAAGCGATCGACGCGCATGCCGTTTTCATCGGGCGTGACGAGCACGCTCTGCACCGCCGTCGGCAACGGCTCGGCCGGCACCTCGGGCTTGGGCTCCTCGGGCACAAAAGTCTCGGGATCGAACGGCGGACGCTTCGACACGCGCGGCTCGCGCAGCGGCGCATTGCCGTAGCGCGGCGTAGGCTTGCCGCCACGTGCGCCCGGCCGATCACCGGCGGGCCGCTCGCTGCGCTGCGGGCGCTCGGATCGCTCCGGCCGCGCCGCGCGCTCCGGACGATCACCCCACTCCGAATGCTCCGGCCGCTCGCTGCGGCCGCGCGGCGGGCGCGCGCTCATCGGCCGGTCGCTGCTGACGCGGCCTGACTTGCCGAACGACGGCCGGTCGCCGGCCGGACGATCCGAGGCCGGTCGCGCGCTCTTGCCGCCGAAGCTTTTGCCGGACGCGGTCTTCGCTCCCGTCTTGGATCGGTCGGCACGGCCGCGCTCGCCGCCGGGGCTGCGTTTTGCGAGGGGTTTCTTGACGCGACGGCTCATCTGGCAGCTCCGGGAGAATGGGCTGTGCGTAGCGCATTAGGCGCTCAGGGTCACGGTAAAAGAGCCTTTTTGGGCAAACCTTTACGTTCCTGCGGCCGGTTTCTGCGCTAATTCCGCGTTTGGTCGGACCTGGGTGATCGCGACGCCGGCGATGGCAAGTAGCCCGCCGACCAGCAAGGCTGCGGTGATGTGGTCGCCGAGGAAGACCACACTGAAGATCAGCGCGAAGACCGGGAGCAGCAACCCGAACGGCGCGACACGGCCCATGGAACAGCGGGCGATCAGCCAGAACCACAGGCCGAACCCAACGATGCCGCCGACAAAGACCGTATAGGCCAAGGCCAGCCATCCACGCCCGTCCGCCGTGGCCAAGGTCGCCCCCTGACCATGCTCGAGGACCAGGGACATCAGCAGCATCTGCGGCACCGTGAACAGCGACGACCATCCGGTCAGCATCAAGGGCTCGAACGGTCCGTACCGCTTGGTCAGAACATTGGCGACCGCAAAGGCAAAGGCCGCGCCGACCACGAGGAGAACCGGCAGCGCGTTGGCGGACAGTCCGGATCCCGCAGCCAAAACGACGACGCCGGCGAAGGCGAGCAATATGCCGGCGGATGCCGTGCGCGACGGCCGCTCCGCGAGCAGCGGCCAGGCCAGCAACACGGTGAAAGGCGTGGCCAGCTGATAGGCCACGGCTGACATGCTTCCGGAGCCGAGCCCGAGGCCGACATAGAACAATCCGAAATTCAATCCGCCGAGAAACACCGAGATCGCGGCGATGGGGATCCATTGCCGCCGCGAAGGCCGTTCGACGAAAGGAACAAGCAGCAGCGCCATGCCCAGGAAGCGCAGACCGAGAAAGAACAGCGGCGGAAATTCCGACAGGCCGATCTTGATGGCCACGAACTGATAACCCCAAAGCAAGGGCACGAGGATCGCGCAGAAAATCTGGATCGGCGACATGAAACTCGTCTCTTTCAAGACCATTTGGTCCAGATATGGATGCACCGAAGCGGTGTGAGGTATTTGGATTTAAGCGAGAAGGCTGTCGAGCAGCGTATCAACGACGCTCTGCGACGCGGCACGGGTCGGCGCGGTCTTCCCCATCACGCGAAGCCCCTCGACGCAGCAGACCAGCAAACGGGCGGCGCCCGCCGGTTCGACACCGTCGGCCAGCGCGCCCGTGGCCTGTGCCCGCGCAAACGCCGCGGCGAGCTTCGTTTCCAGAGACTTGAAGAATTTGCCGATGCGGCGATCGACCTCGGGATCGCGCCCGGCCAACTCCATGGCGGTGGCAACCAGCAAGCATCCGCGCCTGCCGCTGGCGCCGCTGGTGCGGTCGACATAGCCGGACAGAAACGTGCGCAGGCCTGCGGCGGGTGCGCGGAGGGGGTCAAGATCGACATCGGTCCGTGCCAGGGCGTCGGCGATGTAGCGATCCAGCGCGCGCAGGAACAGGCCGTGCTTGTCACCGAACGCGGCATAAAGGCTGCCGCGCGACAGTTTTGTCGCGCGGAGAAGGTCCGGCAACGCGGTGGCATGATAGCCCCGCGTCCAGAACTCCTCCATGGCGCGCGCCACGGCGACGTCCACGTCGAAACTCCGGGGACGGCCCCGCGGCAGTGGCACTGCTGAATTCTGCTCCATGGCGTATATATGGACCATTCGGTCTTGATATGCAACGGCGCGGGCGAAGGCCCACCATCACAGGCTGGAGCGCTTGACTTCCCGCGTCATCCTTTTCTGATAGGAAAGATCGAACGGGCGCCGGCTCTGCCCCGTCAGGATTTTTTTGGCCGTGAATGGAATGGGACCCATCGCCCTCGACATCGGCCTGCGCGGCGCTGCTGCTGCGCTATTTCTGACGACAACGATCGTCCTGCTGCTGCGGGCGCGGCCGCCCGATCAGATCAAGCTGCTAGGCGCGGCGATGGCAGCCGGCGGCGCGGCCTATGCCATCGCCACCGCGCCGCTGGTCCCGAAGGCCTCGCAATTGTGGACCCTCCCCTTGCTGACGACGAACCCGCTGATCTTCTGGCTATGGGCACGCGCCGCGTTCGATGACGAGTTCGAGGTCCGGCGCCGGCATGGTGCGCTGTGGCTGGCCATGGCCGGCATCGGACTCTCGGTGTCCCTGACCTGGACAACATCGCCGGCCTTTGCTGGCTTCGCAGCGCGCGCGTTGGCGGTCGCGGCGCTGGTTTTGTCTTTCGCCGCGGCGGTGCAGACCGTCCGGACATGGAGCGCCGACCTGGTGGCCGGGCGACGCCGGCTGCGGTTGGCGGTGTTGATCCTGTCGGTGCTCTTCATCGTCGCGATCACCGGCACCGATCTGGTGTTGGTCTCGGTCGCCCGTTATGGCATTCCCGGCAGCCTGTTCAGCGCCATCGGCCTTCTGGCCCTCGGCGCCCTGGCCGCGGGCAGCCTGTTTCTGCCCCCGACAGGGCCCACGGCAGTAACAGCCGTCTTGGCCGACCGTGCGGTCTCCGCTGCACCACGCGCTAACAACGGGCGAGACGGCATCCCGCCGGCGCTGTTGCGCCGCCTCGATCATCTGATGACCGTGGAACGCATCCATCGCCAGGAGGGCATCACCATCGGCACGCTGGCGGCGCGGCTCGACTTGCCGGACTATCGTTTGCGCCAGGTAATCAACGAAGGCCTCGGCTATCGCAACTTCAACGCCTTCCTGAACCGCTACCGGCTGGACGAGGCCAAAGCCGCGCTGGCCGACGCCAGCCAGCGCGATGTCCCGGTGCTGACCATCGCGCTCGACGCCGGCTTTCAGTCGATCGGGCCGTTCAACCGCGCCTTCAAGGCCGATACCGGACTGACGCCGACCGAATTCCGGCAGAACGCATGCGCGTTGGTACAAGACAAGGACCGTCCAGATTTCGGCCAGCCCGACCGGGAATTCGGCTAGCCGAATATGCGATCCGGCGAGCCATCGTCGGCACGGCGCGGCATCACGGCATGGACTCTCTGCAACCGGAGCCCGCCATGCCGCAACCTGCCGTCCCCGCCGCGCCCGAACGGCTGCATGCCCTTGATGCGGTTCGCGGATTTGCCCTGCTGCTCGGCGTGGTGCTCCACGCCACCATTTCCTTCGTGCCGGCGCCGACGCGGATCTGGATCATCGAGGACAGTCACCCCAGCATGCTGCTGACCGCCCTGTTCTTCGTCATCCACGTGTTCCGCATGACGACCTTCTTCGTCATGGCGGGCTTCTTCAGCCATATGGCTTTTCATCGACGCGGCGCTGCGGGCTTCGTTCTGGATCGCTTGCAGCGCATCGCTCTGCCGCTCGCGGCGGGATGGCCGATCGTGTTCGCGGCGATGGTGCCGGTGGTGAGATGGGCCGCCGGCTTGCCCCATGGCGGCCCGATCCCGGGCGCGCCGCGCTGGCCGCCTGAGCTGCCGGCGTTTCCGCTGGCGCATCTGTGGTTTCTCTACGTGCTGCTCGAACTCTACGCCGCTACGCTGCTGCTGCGCTGGTGTATCGTTCGGTTCGACCGCAGCGGTCGCATCCGCGCGACAACGGATCGGTCGTTCGCAGCGATCATGCGCAGTCCGTTCGCGCCGCTGCTTTTGGCCATTCCCATCGGCGTCGCTTTCTTTCTTGATCCGACATGGGTGGTGTGGATGGGCGTGCGGACGCCCGAGCAGTCACTGATCACGAACATCCAGGCCTGGATCGGCTTCGGCACGGCATTCGGCTTCGGCTGGCTGCTGCACCGGCAGTCCGATCTGCTGGGTGCGATCGAACGCCGCTGGCCGCTCAACATGGTGCCGGCCATCGCCCTGATCGCCGTATGTTTTGTTCTTGGCCTGATGCGACCGCCAACCCATGCCGCCGTCCATTTCGCCGCCGCGGCCTGCTACGCCGTGGCGATCTGGTCCACTACCTTCGCCTTGATCGGCGCCGCGCTGCGCTTTTTGTCAGGCTACAGCGCCACCCGGCGCTATCTCGCCGACGCGTCCTATTGGGTCTATCTCATCCACATCCCCATCGTGCTCGCGCTGCAGGTCGCGGTGGCCCCCCTCGATTGGCCGTGGCCAGTGAAGTTCGGGGCGATCCTGCTGGTGGCGATCCCGCTGATGCTGATCAGCTATCAGCTGCTGGTGCGCACCACTTTTGTGGGCATGGTGCTCAACGGGCGCCGCATCGTTCGCGGAAAGAAACGATCAGTGCAACCGGCGTAGCCCGGATGAGCGAAGCGACATCCGGAACTTGCGCGCACGGAGGACCCCTCATATCGCTGCGCTCACGCGGGCACGGCGATCTCAGCGGCGACCGAGCGGCAGCAGGCGCGCATTGATATCGCTGCTGCTGTCCAATTGCTGCTGGGTGAAGCCGGCCTCGACGGACAGGCGGACATTGGGCGCCGGCTGGAACGCGATACCCGCGCGGGCGCTGTAGCCGGCGGCGATGCTGGCATCGGAGCTGAACGGCGCCAGAGGGCTGCCGAGGCCGGGCCGATAATCAAGCTTGTCGAAGCCGGCATAGACCGTCACGGGCAGATCACCAGCGCCCTTGAAGGCGTAGCCGGTCACCGTGCTTTGCGTCGTGAGCGCACCGAAACTGCTGACGGTGCCTGGGCCAAAGCTATTCAGACCAGGACTATTCAGACCAAGACCATTGAGACCGATGCTTCCGGTCTCGCTGCGGACAAAGGCGCCGGTGCGGAAATTTGCGCGCCAATCGGCGTCGCTCACATAGCCGGCGTCAAAGCCGGGGAAATTGCGATAGGTGGCGGTGTTGGCATCGGCCCAGTTGCCTCCCATGCCGAAGAGACCACTCGGCAGCCAGTATTGCACCGGCGCGGCCTGGGCGAAGGCGGCCTGCCCGCCAAGACAAGTGGCGGCCACGATAACGGCGGAACGCAACCATTGAGGTGTGAAGATCGCCATCGAAGCACCCGTGACATGCTGCGGGATGATACGTCAGCGGCTGAGCGAAGGCCAGTCGCGCCCTCCCGCATGTCGCTGCGCTGATGTGGACTACTTTCCGCCACGCAGCTTCGCCCAATAATCGAGGCGCTTGCGGATCTCGCGTTCGAAACCGCGGTCGGGCGGATCGTAGAATTGCTGGCGGCCCATGGCGGTCGGGAAGTAGTCCTGGCCGGAAAAACCTTCCGGCGTGTCGTGGTCGTATTGGTAGCCGTCGCCATAGCCTTCGGACTTCATCAGTTTGGTCGGCGAGTTCAGGATGTGCTTGGGCGGCAGCAGCGAGCCGCCCTCCTTGGCGGCGCGCATGGCCGCTTTGTAAGCGGTATAGGCGGCGTTGGATTTCGGCGCGGTGGCGATGTAGATCACCGCCTGCGCGATCGCCAGTTCGCCTTCGGGATGGCCGAGGAAGTCATAGGCGTCCTTGGCGGCGTTGCAGATCACCAGCGCCTGCGGATCGGCGAGGCCGATATCCTCCACGGCCATGCGCACCACGCGGCGCGCGAGAAATAGCGGGTCTTCGCCGGCGTCGAGCATGCGACAGAGGTAATACAGCGCGGCGTCGGGATCGCTTCCGCGCACCGACTTATGCAGCGCCGAGATCAGATTGTAGTGGCCGTCGGCGGACTTGTCGTAGATCGGCGCGCGGCGTTGCAGGATGTCCTGCAATTGCGCGGCGTCGAAAATCTCGTCGGTACGGGCGGCGCGCCAGACTTCCTCGACAAGGGTCAGCGCGGCGCGGCCGTCGCCGTCGGCCATCCGCACCAGCACGGCGCGCGCCTCGGCATCGAGCGGCAGCGCGCGGCCCTCGACCTTTTCGGCGTGCGCAAACAGCTTCTCGATCGCGGCGGAGTCGAGCGACTGGAACACAAGCACGCGCGCCCGCGACAGCAGCGCGGCGTTGAGCTCAAAGGACGGGTTCTCGGTGGTGGCGCCGACCAGCACCACGGTGCCGTCTTCCATGACCGGCAAGAACGAGTCCTGCTGTGCCTTGTTGAAGCGGTGTACCTCGTCGACGAACAGCAGCGTGCCCCTGCCCGTTTCGCGGCGGGCGCGCGCGGCCTCGAACACCTTTTTCGGGTCGGCGACGCCGGAGAACACCGCGGAAATCTGCTCGAAATGCAGTTCGGTTGCGTCGGCCAGCAGGCGCGCGACGGTGGTCTTGCCGGTGCCGGGCGGGCCCCAGAACACCAGCGAGCCCAGCATGCGCGTGTCCAGCATCCGCGTCAGCGCGCCGTCGGGGCCGAGGATGTGATCCTGGCCGACCACGTCTGTGAGCACGCGCGGGCGCAAGCGTTCGGGCAGCGGCCGCGGCGCGTCCTGCTCGAGGCCGGCGGCGGTGAAGAGATTGGAGGTGTGGGGTTGTTTGGGACTCATGGCCTGGCCCAGCCTTCGTCGTCCCCGCGCAGGCGGGGACCCATAACCCCTGAGGTCAGCAACGAAACATCGTGGCTGCCGCAGCATATCATCGCAAGTCCGCGCCGTATGGGTCCCCACCGTCGCGGGGACAACGTGTTGAGGGTCTGCCGCCTCATCCGCCGAGCGTGACGTTGATCTGCTGGCCGGCGCGGACCACGACGATGCGCCACAACCGCGCGGATTCGCGCGAGGCCTTGTCGAGATCCTTGGTGGTGGCGATCTTGGTGTTGTTGACGGCCAGAATGATGTCGCCCTTCTGGAAACCGACATTGGCGGCAGTGCCGCTGTCGGCAAGGTCGATCACCACCACGCCCTCGACGGTGGAGTCGAGGCGCAATTCATCGGCGACCGCCGGCGAGATATTGGCGACCTTGGCGCCCTGGAACGGCGAGCGCGAGCTGATGGTGATCTCGTCGCGGCCGGTGTCCGGCGCGGTCTCGAGCGCGATGGTCAGCTTGACCGGCTTGCCTGCGCGCTGCACGTCGATCTGCGCGGTGCCGCCGAGTTGTCGCGTGGCGAAGCGATAGTCGAAGGCATTGGGGTCCTCGACCGGCTGGCCGTCGATCGCCACCACCAGGTCGGACAGTTTCAGCCCCGCCTTGGCGGCCGGGCCGTTCGGCGTGACATTGGCAACCAGCGCGCCTGACGGCGTCTTGAGGCCGAGCGTCTCGGCGATCTCCGGCGTCACCGCCTGCAAGCGCGCGCCGAGCCACGGCCGCTTGACGGCCTTGCCGCCTGATTTGGCGGAGGCGACGACGACCTTGACCATATTGGCCGGAATCGCAAAGCCGATGCCCTGCGAGCCGCCGGAACGCGAGAAGATCGCGGTGTTGACGCCCGCCAGCTTGCCGGTCATGTCGACCAGCGCGCCGCCGGAATTGCCGGGATTGATGGCGGCATCGGTCTGGATGAAGAACTGGTAGTCGGTGATGCCGACCTGGGTGCGCGCCAGCGCCGAAATAATGCCGTGTGTAACGGTCTGTCCGACACCGAACGGATTGCCGATCGCCAGCACGACGTCGCCGACCAAGAGCTCATCCGAATTGGCGAAATCCAGTGTCGGGAATTTCTCCTTGGCGTCCTTCAGGCGCAGCACGGCCAGATCGGTGCGGCTGTCCTTCAACACGATCTCCGCTTCGAACTCCCGCTTGTCGGACAGCGACACCTTGACCTGGTCGGCACCCTCGATGACGTGGTTGTTGGTGACCACGAGGCCCGATGAATCGACCATCACGCCAGAACCCAGCGAGCGCTGCATCTGCTCCGGCTGCTGGCCCCCGCCGCCGAAAAACCGGCGAAACAGGGGATCGTCGAGCAGCGGGTTGCGGTTCTGGACGGTCTTGGCGGCGTAGACATTGACCACGGCCGGCTGCACGCGCTGCACGATCGGCGCATAGGACAGCCTGATTTCGGCCGGCGACGCCGGCACGCGGCGGTCCTGGGCGGATGCCGGATCAGCGGCGCCGACAACAGCACCGGCGATGACAGCGGGAGACAACAAGATCGCCGCAGCGATTCGCAGCTTGGGGAACATCAAGGCCTCGTTCTGGAAATCGGGATCGAATATAGGCCGTTGCGGCTTTCAATAGAAGAGCGCCGACAACGCATATGACCCCACGGCAAACGCGCTGCCCGGGCGCACGGTAACATCAGGGCGCGACAACGCGCAAAAACCGCGATTCTCCACATCGGCAAATCACATGACGGTCATCATCCATGTCAAAGTGTTGCCCAAATTCATCAGGCGCCGCCTATCACTCCGGGTTGTGCACCATGGGGCATCCATGTCGCCGGACTGTCACCTATAGTTTTTAGGTTCGCGGCGAATTCGATCAATGGGTGAAGTTGATCGGATTTCAGCCGCGGGGCTTGCGACAGCAGCAGGGCAAAAGCCGACCTTCGGCAATTCGCTGCAAGCAACTGCGCAAGGCCTTGGGGCCATCAAACTAACAGGGGATACCATGTCAAAATCGACCAATCTGACCGTGGCTGCGGTCGGTGTCATCGGCGTACTGGCAGCGATGCCGGCGCATGCCCAGTCCGCCGGCGCTTCAAGCGACGCGGAGATCGCATTGCTCAAGCAGCAGCTCCGCCTGATGGAGCAGAAGATCGACAAGCTGCAGAAGCAGTCGGCGGAAAACTCCGCGGCGGTTGCCACCACGAATGCCAAGGTCGACGCCAAGGTCGTCAACGCCAATGCCGCCTACCCGGTCAAGGGCGCGCCGGTCGTCGTGGCCGGCGCCGTGGTCACCATGCCGAACAACCGGCCGACCATCTGCACCGCCGACAATCAGAACTGTATTTCGATCACCAGCCGCGTGCATTTCGACGTCGGCGGTTACGATTACCGTCCGGCCTCGGCCGCCGGCATCCAGGATCTCAACAACGGCGTCAACACCCGCCGCGCGCGCATCGGCCTGCTCGGCAAGTTCGCCGGCGACTGGAACTACGCCTTGATCTACGACTTCGGCGGCTCCTCGGACGGCTTCGGCGGTTCGGCGCCCGGCGGTCTGTCGGGCGGCGGCACCTCGGGCATTGAAAACGCCTATCTGAGCTACACCGGCTTCAAGCCGTTCGGCGGCAACATGGCGATCGAAGGCGGCGTCATGGACATCAACTACACCCTCGACGAAGCCACCTCGTCGAACGACACCACGTTCATGGAGCGCTCCTCGGCAAACGTCATCGCCACGGGCATCGCCGCCGGCGACTTCCGCACCACCTTCGGCGCTCGCTGGTGGAACGACGACTTCTGGATCGGCGCCTATGCGACGGGCCCGACGACGGGCTCCAACCACGCCTTCGCCACCGGCACCGAGCAGGTCGGCACCACGGTCCGCGCGGCGGGCCAGGTGTTCCAGGGCAACAACTACTCGTTCCACCTCGGCGGCGACGCCGAATTCCTGTTCTCCCCGGCGCGCAACAACTCGGTGGTCCCGAACACCCAGACGCTGACCCTGAGCGACCGGCCGGAGCTGCGCATCGACCCGACCGCCATCCTGACGACGGGCGCGCTTGCCAACGTTACCGGCGCGCAGGTCTACAGCGTGGAGGCCGCCGGCAATTACGGCCCGCTCTACATGCAGGGTGAATACTACTGGTACAATATCGAACGCGATACATCGTTCGGCACGCCGAGCAACAACTTCGACGGTGGCTATATCCAGGCGAGCTATACCCTGACCGGCGAAACCCGCACCTACAACAAGGCGACCGCCGCCTATAACGGCATCGTCCCCCTCAATCCGGCATCGCTCACGACCGGTGGCTGGGGCGCGTGGGAAATCGCCGGGCGCTACAGCGTGATCGACCTGAACGACCGGCTCGGCCTCATCAACGGCGTCGCAGGCGGCAAGCAGGAGATCTACACCGCCGGCCTGAACTGGTATGCGAACCGCAACATCCGCTTCATGCTTAACTACCTGCACGGCACCATCGACAAGCAGGGTGCCGCTATCGGCGCCGCCAGCCTGACCAATGTCGGCGGCTCGTTCGACGCCGTGGCGATGCGGACCCAGGTCGCCTTCTAAGCGACCTGCCAAACACCAGTCCAAGGGAGCGGCCACACCGGCCGCTCCCTTTTTTATGGATGGCATCCCCGCCGTGTCCGTCCTTGCAATTGCCGCGGTGGCGCGGCACCTGACATGGCATGTGACGAACCTCCAAGGGAGCACGACCATGAAAGCCGTCGGATATCAGACATCTCTGCCCATCGATGCAGCCGATGCGTTGATCGATTTCGAAAGCGCCAAGCCGGAGCCGACCGGCCGCGATATCCGCGTGGCCGTCAAGGCCGTGTCGGTCAACCCGGTCGACACCAAGGTGCGCAAACGCGCTGCGCCGAAGCCCGGCGAGCACAAGATCCTCGGCTATGACGCTGCCGGCGTGGTCGATGCCGTCGGTCCGGACGTCACGCTGTTCAAGGCGGGCGACGAGGTGTTCTATGCCGGCTCGATTTTGCGTTCAGGCACTAATGCCGAATTCCATCTGGTGGACGAACGCATCGTCGGCCGCAAGCCGACATCGCTGTCCTTCGCGCAGGCGGCCGCCCTGCCCCTGACCAGTATCACCGCCTGGGAACTGCTGTTCGATCGCCTCGCGGTGGCTCCGGGCAAGAGCCTCGACCCGCGCACGCTGCTGGTCATGGGCGGCGCCGGCGGCGTCGGCTCGATCCTGATCCAGCTCGCACGCCGCCTCACCGGCCTCACCATTGTCGCGACGGCGTCGCGTCCCGAGACGGTGAAGTGGTGCCTCGAACTCGGCGCCCATGCCGTGGTGGACCATTCGAAGCCGCTGAAGGACCAGATCGCCGCGCTGAAACTGCCGCCGGTGGCGCTGGTGGCCAGCCTCACCAACACCGACGATCACTACAAGGCGCTGGCCGATCTGATCGCGCCGCAGGGCAAGTTTGGTTTGATCGACGATCCCACGGCGTTCGACGTCTCAGCCTTCAAGGGCAAGGCGGTGTCGGTGCATTGGGAGTCGATGTTCACGCGGTCGTCGTTCCAGACGCCCGACATGATCGCACAGCATCATCTGCTCAACGACGTCGCGGATCTCATCGACAACGGTGTGTTGCGGACCACGCTCGACAAGACGTTCGGCACGATCAATGCGGAGAATCTGAAGAAGGCACATGCCCTGATCGAGTCCGGCAAGTCGTTCGGCAAGATCGTGCTGGAAGGCTGGTAGGAGCGATCTTCTTCCTTCTCAGCTTGTGGGAGAAGGTGCCTTCGCGCAGCGAAGGCGGATGAGGGGTAACCGCGAGGTCAGCGCCCGTGGCACCCCTCACCCATCTCGAACCGCTTCGCGGTTCGATCCACCCTCTCCCACAAGGGGAGAGGGAAGCGCGCGCGAGGCGAGCGTCCGTCCTACGCGATCGTCTGCACGATGCCGCCTTCGGCGCGCAGCGCCGCGCCATTGGTGGCAGAGGCTTCTTTGGACGACACGTAGACCACCATGTTGGCGATTTCCTCGACGCTGGCAAAACGCTGGATCAGCGAGGTCGGGCGGTTCTGCTTGACGAAATTGACCGCGGCCTCGTCGAGCGACTCCCCCTTCGCCTTGGCGAGCTCCTTGACGAAGGTCTCGACGCCTTCCGACATCGTCGGGCCCGGCAGCACCGAGTTGACCGTCACCGCGGTGCCCTTGGTGAGTTCGGCGAGGCCGCGCGAGATCGCAAGTTGCGCGGTCTTGGTCATTCCGTAGTGGATCATCTCGCTTGGGATGTTCAGTCCGGACTCCGACGAGATGAAAACGATGCGGCCCCAGTTGCGCTTGAGCATGCCCTGCATATAGGCGCGCGAAAGCCGGATGCCCGACATCACGTTGACCTCGTAGAAGCGCCCCAATCCTCGTCGGGAATGTCGAAGAAGCCCTTGGGCTCGAAGATGCCGGCATTGTTGATCAGGATATCGACGTCGGGCAGCGCCGCCAGCAGCGCTTTGCATCCGGCTGACGTCGAGACGTCGGCGGCGATGCCGCGAACCTTGGCTCCCGGCACTTTCTCGACAATCGCTGCCGCCGCGGCATCGACCTTGGCCTGGGCCCG
>JBEVEC010000066.1:0-4827 GCA_040512975.1 Tardiphaga sp.
CGGTCCAGGGTGCAGGCAATCGCCGCGCGCCGCGCCGGCAGGCTGTCGCCCTGGCACGACCAGCCGGACAGCCGCAGATGCGCGCTGTCGAAGTTCTTGTAATAGCCGAGGCAGCGCTGGGCATCCCCGGCCCGCTCCGCCGCGCTGATCAGAGCCACCGGGCCGAACTTGCTGTCGACCAGGCCCTCGCCGGCCGCATCGCCCTTCGCCGCGGGATCGATGCGACGGACGAGATCAGCTGCCGACGGCGCGTCGCCGGCAGCCTCGGTGCCCGGTCGATACAGTTCGAGCTCGGCCAGCGGCTTCTGGTCGGCGCCGAGCCAGCGCAGCACATCCTTGCGGCCGCCGCCTTCGGCATGCCGCAGCACGCTGTAAAGTTCTGTTTTGGCTGACGAATCGAACTGGCTGACCGCGAAGCCCGGTTTCGGCCGGGTGGCTGGGCCCCAGCCGGTGCGGGCGGCGGACGGCGCATCGTCGATGTCGAATTCGAGATGATTGAAAACGCTGATGCCGCCCATGACGAGGAACGCCAGCACCCCCATATAGGCCAGGAGGCGCGCGGCCACGGCCGTGAATTCATCGGCTGCGCTCTGCAGCGCCGGGTGAATGCCGGCCGGCAAACGCGATGGCTGTCTGGGGTGGTGCGACGCCGGAATTGAACGCATCGGGATACGGGACTATGCTCGGGGCAGGAACGCTACAACATTGTGTTTGCGGCGTTTCTCGCATAGAAGCGCACGCTCTTCCCTTTCCGCACCGTGCGGGGGCGAAGCATTTTTCTTCGGAGAGTGAACGATGGGTTACAAAGTCGCGCTGGTCGGAGCGACCGGCAATGTCGGGCGTGAAATGCTCAGCATTCTGGATGAACGTAAATTCCCCGCTGACGAGGTGGTCGCGCTCGCGTCCCGCCGCAGCATGGGCGTTGAGGTCTCGTTCGGCGACCGAACCCTGAAATGCAAGGACCTTGCGACCTACGACTTCAGCGACGTCGACATCTGCCTGATGTCGGCCGGCGGAGCCGTGTCGAAGGAATGGTCGCCGAAGATCGGCGCCGCGGGCGCCGTGGTCATCGATAACTCGTCGACCTGGCGCATGGACCCGGACGTGCCGCTGATCGTGCCGGAAGTGAACGCCGACGCCGTCGTCGGCTTCAGCAAGAAGAACATCATCGCCAACCCGAACTGCTCGACCGCGCAGCTCGTGGTGGCGCTGAAGCCGCTGCACGACAAGGCGACCATCAAGCGCGTCGTCGTGTCGACCTATCAGTCGGTGTCGGGCGCCGGCAAGGATGCGATGGACGAGTTGTTCTCGCAGACCAAGGCCGTCTACACCAACTCCGAGCTGGTCAACAACAAGTTCCCGAAGCGTA
Source organism: Tardiphaga sp. (assembly GCA_040512975.1). GTDB lineage: Bacteria > Pseudomonadota > Alphaproteobacteria > Rhizobiales > Xanthobacteraceae > Tardiphaga. Next base: position 1,370 of record JBEVEC010000066.1, read on the forward strand.
TCGCCTTCAACGTCATTCCGCAGATCGACGTGTTCATGGAGGACGGCTACACCAAGGAAGAGTGGAAGATGATGATGGAGACCAAGAAGATTCTTGATCCCAAAATCAAGATGTCCGCGACCTGCGTCCGCGTGCCGGTGTTCGTCGGCCATTCCGAGGCGGTCAATATCGAGTTCGAGCATCCGATCTCGGAAGACGAAGCGCGCGACATCCTGCGCAATGCGCCGGGCTGCCTCGTGATCGACAAGCGCGAGCCCGGCGGCTACGTCACGCCCTATGAGGCCGCCGGCGAGGACGCGACCTATATCAGCCGCATCCGCACGGATTCGACGGTCGATAACGGTCTCGTGCTGTGGTGCGTGTCGGACAACCTGCGCAAGGGCGCGGCGTTGAACGCCGTGCAGATCGCGGAATGCCTGATCAACCGCAAGCTGATCGCCGCGAAAAACAAGAAGGCGGCGTGATCTTCACCCTCCCCTGTTGAGGGGGAGGGTCGCTCGTTGCCGGCGCAGCCGGGAACGAGCGGGGTGGGGTGCAGCGCATCTTTGATCCGCAACACTCGCCACACGCGCCGACCGCGCTCCTTGTTTTGCTATCATCCTCATGTGGGGACACGGCCCCACCCCGACCGCATCGCGCTTCGCGCGAAGCGTCCGACCCTCCCCCTGCAGGGGGAGGGTAAGAGGTCACTTCACCGGCACGAATTCCTTCGCCGCCTGATCCAGCACCGACAGCGATCCCACCGCCACGCCGAAATAGGCGCCGTGCAAATGCAGTTCGCCGCTGTCGATCTTTGCCCGCACGAAGGGGAACGTCGTCAGGTTTTCCAGGCTGCGGAACACTGCGGCCTTTTCGATGCGCGTGACGAATTCCGGGAACGCCTCGTGCTCGCGGATCTCCACCTTCTCGTCGGGCTTGACGAACATCGACATCCAGCGGCCGATGAAATCGCCCGGCGACAGCGGGGCGGCGTTGTCGACGAAGGCGCGGATGCCGCCGCACTGGGCGTGGCCGAGCACCACGATGTGCTTCACCTTCAGAACCTGCACCGCATATTCCAGCGCCGCCGAGACGCCGTGGGCGCCGCCGTCGGGCTGATAGACCGGCACCAGATTGGCGATGTTGCGCACCACGAACAATTCGCCGGGCGAGGCGTCGAAGATGACCTCGGGCGACACCCGCGAGTCGCAGCAGCCGATCACCATCACCTCGGGAGACTGACCCTTCTCCGACAATTCGCGGAAGCGCGACTGTTCGGTGGGCAGGCGCTGGGTGGTGAAGGTTTCATAGCCGGAGATCAGTTGCTGCGGAAAAGCTGTCATGGGTCTGCCTCGTGGGTCCCTCCCGATAACCACAGCACACGGACGCGAACAAGTCTTCCGGGCGACAGGCTGAAATGTTATCGCGGATGCCTGAACAACCAGCAGTCACGCTGACCAGGGAATGACGCCATGATCCGTCCGCGCCGCAGCCTTCTGTTCATGCCCGGCTCCAACCCGCGCGCGCTGGAGAAGGCCCGCACCGTCGCCGCCGACGGCATCATCCTCGACCTAGAAGACGCGGTGGCGCCGGACGCCAAGGCCACCGCCCGCGACGCCATCGCGGCGACGCTGGCAGAGGGCGGTTTCGGCAAGCGCGAGGTGATCATCCGCATCAACGCGCTGGATTCGCCGTGGTGGATCGACGACGTCGCGATGGCCGGCAAGGCAAAACCCGACGGCATCCTGGTGCCGAAGATTTCCAGCGTCGAGGACCTCGCCGCGGTGGCGGACCGGCTCGGCGACATCGGCGCCGACATGTCCATCAAGGTCTGGGCGATGATCGAAACCTCGCGCGCCATCCTGCACGCCGAGGAACTGGCTGCAGCCTCGAAGGACAGCGAGAACCGGCTGGCCGGCTTCGTGTTCGGCCCCAACGACATCGCCCGCGAGACCCGCATCCGCATGCTGCCCGGCCGCGTCGCGATGCTGCCGATGATCACCCATTGCGTGCTCGCCGCGCGGCTCTACGGGCTGGAGATCCTGGACGGGCCGTATAGCGACTTCAGCGACGAGGCGGGGTTTGTCGAAGAGGCAACGCAGGGCCGCGATATCGGTTTCGACGGCAAGACCCTGATTCATCCGAAGCAGATCGAGGCCTGCAACACGATCTTCACGCCGCCGGACGCGGAAGTGGCGCAGGCCCGCCGCATCATCGCGGCGTTCGAGCAGCCGGAAAATGCCAGCCGCGGCGCGATCCAGCTCGACGGCAAGATGGTCGAGCGGCTGCACGCGGACATGGCAAAGCGGACAATCGCGATTTCGGATGCGATCAAAGGGATGAGCTGATCTTCCTGACCCTCCCCTCAGGACGGGGGAGGGTAAGACGTACCGGCCATCGCCTCCGTTGCCCATGCGTAAAAGCTGCCGGCCATCGGCACTTCCTTGCCACGGCCCTTCGGCGAGATGTGAAAGCCGAGAATCTCCGGGTCATTCACGAGCCCCATGAAATTCGACGGCTCGAAGAACAGCTTCGGCTCCGCATGCACCGCATAATACGACTTGCGCGGCAGCGCGTATTGCAGTTCGCCATGCCGCTTCGCCAGCGCTGTCAGTGACGCCGGACCGAAGATCGCGACTCGGATATCGCTCACGCGCTCGACGCGTCCGCGGAGCTTCTTCCACGCGAATGCCATCCGGTGCCGCCACGCCAGCCAGTCCGGCGTGAGCAGATCCTGCTTCATCAGGGCGTGATAGGCAGCAACGATGGGATCACCCGCCGGCAGATACAACACCGAATTGCCGAGCTGCCGCGGCTTCTCCCAAGCGAAATACGGCTTCGAGTCATCGATCCCGATCGGCTTCAGCAGCAGCACATCCGCATCGAGCCACAGCCCCGCGCCCATCGCCATCAGCCGCATGCGGAAGAAATCGCTGAACTGCAGCGTGGTCCAGTCGCGCCACGTGCCCGACGGCCCGGTCGGCCTGATCCGCTCGGCGAACGCCCGCGGCAGCACCGCCTCCGCATCGGCATTGACGACGCCGTCCGGCAAGTCGGCAAGCGGCGCAAAGCTGTAAAGCGTAACGCGGTGGCCGGCCCGGACCTGCGAGGTCAGGCACAGCCGGCGCAGGCCATCGAGCGGACCATCCCAGAAGGTGACGACGTCAGGAATCACGCGTCACCCCGGCGCATCGATCAGGCCCAGGCGCGTTCGGTCTTGAGCTTTTCTTCGTAGCTGTCGATGGAGGTCTTCTTCTCCATGGTCAGGCCGATGTCGTCGAGGCCGTTGATCAGGCAGTGCTTGCGGAAGGCGTCGATCTCGAATTTCACCACGCCGCCGTCGGGGCCGCGGATTTCCTGGTTCGGCAGATCGATGGTCACCGTGGCGTTGGCGCCGCGCTCGGCGTCGTCGAACAGATGATCGAGGGTCTCCTGCGAAACGCGGATCGGCAACACGCCGTTCTTGAAGCAGTTGTTGT
>JBEVEC010000087.1:0-5366 GCA_040512975.1 Tardiphaga sp.
GTGAAGGCGCTGTCATGCAGGTTGCCCTCGACATACAGGCCGCCGGCGACCGTATACAGCGCCAACAGCAGCAGGATGAAGGGCAGATAGTCACGCAGCACCGTATGGGCGAGGGTGTGCGTCACCACCGTCGCGTCGGTGAAGAGATATAGCGGGACGATCACCAGCGCCGCCCACAAGGCGGCGAACTTGCTGGTGTGGCGCTCCCATAGATGCGGATACAGCACGGGCCCGGTGGCGATCGACAGCAGAATGCCGGCGAAGGGCAGCGCCCAGACGACGCCAAGGGCCGCGCCGTCGAGTTGCGCGTGCGCGGTCACGCCTTGAGGAATTCGCCGGCTTTGTAAAGCGAGCGAAATGCCACGCCGGCCTTGGCGAAAGTCTCGGCGGCGCCCTCGTCGCGGTCGACCATGGTGAACACCAGCACCACCTCGCCGCCGGCCTCGCGGACCGCGTCCAGCGCCTTGACGGCGGAGCCGCCGGTGGTTGTGACGTCCTCGACGATGACAATGCGCTTGCCGGCCAGCGTCTCGCCCTTGGCGAGGCCCTCGACGGCAAGGCGGGCGCCGTGCTCCTTCGGCTTCTTGCGCACAAAGAACGCTGCGATTGGATGGTTCTTCAGCCACGATAGCTGCGCCAGCGCGCCGGCCAGTGGCACCGCGCCCATTTCCAGCCCGCCGACATAATCCAGCCGGTCGTCGCGCAAAGCCTCATAGGTCAGTTCGGCGAGCAGTGCGGCGCCCTCGGGGTCGCACATGGTCGGCTTCAGGTTGAAGTAGAAATTGCTCTTGCGGCCCGAAGCCAGCGTGATCTCGCCATAGCCGAACGAACGCTCGCGGATGATCTCGAACAGGCGGGCACGGGAGGCTGATTTGGACAAAGCGGGCTCTTTCGGCTGGGTCATCCGCAATCTAGCGGCCAGGGCCGCGACATTCCACAGCCCTGTCAGGCCCGTCAACAGGCCATCGGTCAGGGGATGCGACGCCGATACCGATCAAATCCCTGGTCATGTTCAGGGAAGCCCGATCCCCGACCATCCGGCCAGGGCACCGAACGCAAGCGCCCATAGAGGATGGATCCGCTTGGTCAGCGTCAGCCCGGTGGCGATGGCGGTGATGGCGACATAGACCCATTCATGATCGGAGGCCTCAGTGATCAGCACGGCGCTGGCCACCACGAGGCCGACGGTGACCGGCATCAGCCCGGCCTGCGCCGCCTTGCGCCACGGCGCGTCCTTGAACCGCCGCCAGACCTGCATCACCAGCCCGGTGACGATGGACGACGGCCCGAATTTGGCCAGCGACGCCACCAGCACGCCGGGCCAGCCGGCGACGCGCCAGCCGATCAGCGTCACCACCATCATGTTCGGCCCAGGTGCGGCCTGCGCCAGCGCGAACAGTGCGCTGAAATCGCGCGCGGTCATCCAGTGATGCACCTCGACGACCTGGCGCTGCATTTCCGGCAGAATCGTATTGCCGCCGCCGAAGGCCAGCAGCGACAATTCGGAAAAGATCGCCGCGAGGGAAAGCAGAACCGCGATCATCGGGGCCACTTCCAGGCGACAGCGATCCCGATCGCGGCCAGCACCACCATGGTCGGCAGCAATGGGAGGCGCAGCACCGCAATGGCAACGAAGCACAGGGCGGCGATCAGCAGGCCGATTGGATGGGTCCGCAGCGGCCACGCCACCTTGATGGCCATGGAGCACAACAGCCCGGCGGCCGCCGCGGCCAGGCCGGCAAACATGTGCTGGATATGCGGATCGTTCTGGAAACGGTCGTAGACCATGCCCAGCGACACCACCACGAGGGTCGGCATCGCGATCAGGCCGATCAGCGCCGCAAAGGCCCCGCGCACTCCGCGGAACTGGAGGCCGATGGCGACCGACAGATTAATGATGTTGCCGCCGGGCAGGAACTGGCACAGCCCGAGCAGTTCGGTGAATTCCGCGCCCGTCAGCCATTGCCGCTTCTCGACGATCATGCGCCGCGACAGCGGCAGCACGCCGCCGAAGCCAATCATGCCGAGCCACAGGAAGCCGGTGAACAATTCGCCGGTGGTCGGCGGCTCGCGTTCGGTCACCGGGGCAGGGCTGGCTGAGGTGATGGTGACGTCCATGGCGGGCTCCGCTGATGCCCCGTAAATACGCCCGGCGGCGGGTCATGTCTAATATATGGATTGCCTAAGCGTCATATGCCAAACATATGGCATGATCGAACTGCGCCATCTCCGTTATTTCGTCGCTGTGGCCGAGGCCGGGCATATCACGCAGGCGGCGGCCCGCCTCGGCATCCAGCAGCCGCCGCTGAGCCAGCAGATCCAGGCGCTGGAGCAGATGGTCGGCGTGCCGCTGCTGCACCGCCTGCCGCGCGGCGTCGAACCGACCGAAGCCGGGCGCGTATTCTTGGACGAGGCGCGCGCCGTGCTGGCGCGCGTCGGACACGCCGTCGAGGCGGCGCAGCGCACCGCGCGCGGCGAGCAGGGCCAGCTCGCGGTCGGCTTCACCAGCTCGGCGGCGTTTCATCCTTTCATTCCGGCGGTGGTGCGCGCCTTCCGCCAGCAGTCGCCGGGCGTGGCGCTGGTGCTGGAAGAAAGCAGCACCGGCGAATTGATCGGCGCGCTGCACAGCGGTCATCTTGACGTCGCCTTCATCCGCGTGCCGTCGGGCAATACCGCGGGGCTGACCATCGAGGCCCTGCTCAACGAACAAATGCTGGTGGCCTTGCCCGCGCAGCATCCGCTGCTGCGCGGCGGCAAGCGCAAGACCATCGCGCTGGCCGATCTCGCGGCGGAGACCTTCATCCTGTATCGCCGCCCGACCGGCCCCGGCCTGTACGACGCGATCATCGCGGCCTGCCGTACCGCAGGATTCAGCCCGCGCATCGGCCAGGAAGCGCCGCGCATGCTGTCGACGTTGAGCCTTGTCGCGGCAGGGCTCGGCGTGTCCATCGTCCCGGAATCGCTGCGCCGCCTCAACACCGAGGGCATCGCCTATCTGTCGCTGACCAAGACATCGAGCCTGGTCGCGCCGCTGCATCTGGCGTGGCGCGGGGTCAACATGTCCGGCGCCGTCCAGCGCCTGATCGGGCAGGTGCGCGCGATGGCCCGCGCCGCGTAGACAATTTGCCGGAGATCGCGCAACGTCCGCGGCGTTCGCCAAGGGAAGATCGTGATGACCATCGAATTGCACACGTGGAATACGCCGAACGGCCGCAAGATCTCGGTTGCGCTCGAGGAAATGGGCCTGCCGTACAGGGTGATCCCGGTGCCGATCGGCAAGGGCGCGCAATTCGAACCGGACTTTCTGGCGATCAGCCCCAACAACAAGATCCCGGCCATCGTCGATTCCGACGGTCCGGACGGCAAGCCGATCAGCGTGTTCGAATCCGGCGCGATCCTGCTGTATCTCGGCGAGAAGACCGGCCAATTTCTGCCGAAGCCTTTGGCCGAGCGCGTGCCGGTGATGGAATGGCTGATGTGGCAGATGGGCGGCTTCGGCCCGATGCCCGGCCAGGTGCACCACTTCATCGCGCTGGAAGACGAGGCCCAGCGTGCCTACGGCCTGAAGCGGTTTTCAGATGAAACGCGGCGGCTGTACGGCGTGCTCGATCGCCGGCTGGCGGATCGTGACTTCGTTGCGGATACTTTGTCGGTCGCCGACTTCGCCATCCTCGGCTGGGCCTGGCGGCATGAACGGCACAAGGTGTCGTTTGATGACTTTCCGAATGTGGGTCGGTGGTACGCGACGCTGATGGCGCGGCCGGGCGTGAAGCGCGGATTCGAGGTCAAGCTGGATTGAGGCCCTTCTTCCCTCCCCGGTGCGAAGCGAAGCTTCGCCAGGCGGGGGAGAGGGAGAGTCAAAGGTCAGGCGGCAGCAATGCCTGGCACCGGCAAAATCCTGTCGAGGTCCTTGCCGATCTGCTTCTCGGCCATCCGCACATCGTAGGAATTTTGCAGATTCAACCAGAGCTGTGCAGATGTGCCCAACGCCTTGCCGAGCCGCAAAGCGGTGTCGGCGGTGATACCGGCTTCTTCGTTGGCCAAGCGTTCGATCCGCGTTCGGGGAACGCCGCATGTCTTTGCCAGCGCGCCGGCCGACAAGCTGAGCGGAATAAGAAATTCCTCACGCAGCACTTCGCCGGGATGCATGGGCGGAAGTGTCTTTGCCATCGGATTCTCTCTTCAAGGTCAGTGATAATCAACAAACTGGACGCTTGTCGGTCCGTCCGACGTCCATACAAAGCAAATGCGATATTGGTCGTTCACACGGATCGAATGCTGGCCTTTGCGGTCCGCCTTCAAAGCTTCGAGACGGTTGCCGGGCGGTGATCGCAGATCGTCCAGCGTCGTCGCCGCATCGAGATAATTCAGTTTGCGTCGTGCCACGGCCAAAACATCGGCGGGAAAGCCTTTCACGGCTATTCCGTCAAACGCTGCCTTCGTCAGGTCGTCTCTGAAACTCCTGATCACCGCGATAATGTATCATCGTTCGATACATAGCGCCAGCGAATTTGTATCGCAAAGCGATACGTTCCAGCATGGCGTTAATGCGCCTCGTCCCAGTTATTCGCCGCTCTTGCATCAACCTGCAGCGGCACCGACAGCAGCACCGCGGGGAACGGCGCGTCCTGCATGGTGTGCTGGACCACCGGCAGCGTGGCGGCCACTTCGTCGTCAGGCACTTCGAAGATCAGTTCGTCATGCACCTGCAGCAGCATCTTGGCCGAGAGTTTCTTCGCCGCCAGGGCATCTTCCATCCGCGTCATGGCGCGGCGGATGATGTCGGCGGCGGTGCCTTGCAGGCGGGCGTTAATGGCGGCGCGTTCGTTGAAGGCGCGGACCGAGGGGTTCGATGCGCGGATATCGGGGTAGTGACACTTGCGGCCGAACAGGGTTTCGACATAGCCGCGCTCGCGGCAGAAGTCGCGCGTGGCGTCCATATAGGCGCGGATGCCGGGGAAGCGCTCGAAATACTTCTTGATGTAGGCCGATGCTTCCTCGCGCGGGATCGAGAGCTGGTTGGCGAGGCCGAAGGCCGAGATGCCGTAGATGATGCCGAAATTGATCGCCTTGGCGCGGCGGCGGATCTCGTCGGGCATGTCCTTGACCGGGACGCCGAACATTTCCGACGCGGTCATGGCGTGGATGTCGAGGCCGTCCTGGAATGCCTGTTTCAGCACGGGAATGTCGGCGATCTCTGCCAGCAGCCGCAGCTCGATCTGGGAGTAGTCCGCCGACACCAGCTTGTGACCGGGTGCCGCGATGAAGGCGCGCCTGATCTTACGGCCGTCCTCGGTGCGCACCGGAATGTTCTGCAGGTTGGGCTCGTTGGACGACAGGCGCCCGGTGGTGGTGGCCGCCAGCGC
>JBEVEC010000114.1:0-6798 GCA_040512975.1 Tardiphaga sp.
CGATGGCCGTTGAAGCACTCGATCCCGGAGCACCTACGAAAGTAGGTGGGCACCATGTGACCAGATCCACGGACCTGGTCAGGGACAGTTCCCGTGAGGATCGATAAGGCCCCGGGGATTATATGGCTTCTGACGCGCGACGCAGCCTCGCAAGAGCAATGTAGGGGGTATGAGCAGAATGCGCCAGTGGGAAGACGCGGGCATTGCCCCCCTCACAGCTGTCACCGCCCGCGAAAGCGGGCGGCCCAGTATTCCGCGAGGCTCGTGTTGATAACGCACCCTCGCGGCGTACTGGGTCGCCCGGTCCCTTTGCGCTACGCGCGCCGGGCCGGGCGATGACAGCTCGTTGTGGAGCCCGGTCAGGCCATTTCGCAGAAAGATGAAACGCGCCGCTCTACCCGATGGCAATGCCGCCGCCGATGGTGCGGTTGAGCACCTGCGTGGTCTTTTCGATCCGTTCCGCCGCGGCATGCAGCGCAGCAGCCACGGCGCTTTGCGTGGCGCGGGCGCGGTCGGTGGCGACGCTGCGCACGTCGCGCAGCGCGTCCAGTTCTTCCTGCAACGCGTTGATCTTCTGGTTGGCGTCGATCAGTTCGTCCGACACCGTCAGCGCCGCCATCACCGTCAGGCGCGCATCGCCGATCTCGCCGAATTTGCCGCGCAGGTCGTTGACGCGGGTGTCGAGGTCGGCGGCAAGCTGCAGCAGCCGCGCCTCCTGGCCCTCTTCGCAGGCCATGCGGTACTGCCGGTCATTGATGGTGACGTTGACGTGACTCATAGGGCGTCACTCATGGGCATCGTCCCCCTCCAGCACCGCACGGATGGTGCCGATCGCCACGTCGAGCCGGTCGGCGATCTCGCGATTGTTGCGCTCCAGCCGGCGCGATTTCACCAGGGTGCCGTCCAGTTCGTCGGCGAGACGCGAACGGTCGGCGCCAAGCGCCTGGATCCGCGCCGCCAGTTCATCCTCGTCCCGATCAGCCTCTCGGCGCCGCTCGACGGCGCTTTCCAGCGCATCGAGCGCCGTCATCAACCGCCGCGTCGCCGCTTCGATCTCAGCCGCGCCATTGCTGGCGGGCTCGCTGACGGGCTGCTGGGCGGGTTGGTCGATCATACTTGGGAACGCAAGACCTGTGTGATGCACCGACCCGAGCGCAAAATGCCCGACTCGGCAAGCCTTTAGCTGTGAAAATCTATGTGGCGCGCGAGCCGTACGCAATGTTGGCCGGAAGCTATGCACCGCAAAGCCGACAGAAATGCGCGCTAAGCCGGAGGCATTGAACTTCCCGCGAGCCCTTGGACTCCGGGGAACCCAGGTGCTATCCACCAGTTTCTCCACCGCGATCCAACTCCTTGCCGCACGCGCATTTGTGACGGACGCAGGACATCCATCCCTTCAAGTCAGACGGAAAACCACATGGCGCAGGTTGATCACTCGAAAATGGCCAATGCGATTCGCGCACTCGCCATGGATGCCGTCGAAAAAGCCAATTCCGGCCATCCCGGGCTGCCGATGGGCGCAGCCGACATTGCCACCGTGCTGTTCACCCGGTTTCTGAAGTTTGACGCGGCCGATCCGCGCTGGCCCGACCGCGATCGCTTCATTCTGTCGGCCGGACACGGCTCGATGCTGCTGTATGCGCTGCTGTATCTGACCGGCAACGAGGATGTGACCCTCGACCAGATCAAGAATTTCCGCCAGCTGCACTCCAAGACCCCGGGCCATCCGGAGAATTTCATTACCGCAGGCGTCGAGACCACCACGGGTCCGCTCGGCCAGGGTGTGGCGTCGTCGGTCGGCACGGCGCTGGCTGAGCGACTGCTCGCCGCCGAGTATGGCGACATCGTCGACCACCACACTTACGTGTTGTGCTCGGACGGCGACCTGATGGAAGGCGTCAGCCACGAGGCTGCAGCACTGGCCGGCCATCTGAAGCTGTCGAAGCTGATCTTCTTCCACGACGATAACGGCATTTCCATCGACGGCCCGCTGACCCTCGCCGACAGCGTCGATCAGGTCGAGCGCTTCAAGGCCCATGGCTGGAATTCGGTCCGCATCGACGGTCACGACCAGGCCGCGATCGCCGCGGCGATCGAGAACGCGCACAAGTCGGACCGGCCGTCCTTCATTGCCTGCAAGACCACGATCGGTTTCGGCGCGCCGAAGAAGGCCGGCACCAACAAGGCCCATGGCGAACCGCTCGGCGCCGAAGAGCTGGCCGGCGCCAAGAAGGCGCTGGGCTGGGACTACGGCCCGTTCGAAATACCGGAGTACGTGCTCAGCGCCTGGCGCGACGTCGGCAAAAAGGGCTCTGCCGCCCATGCCGACTGGAAGACGAAATTCGACGCCCGCCCCGAGGCCGAGCGCAACGAATTTCAGCGCCGTGTCATCGACCGCAAGCGCCCGGCCGGCCTCGATGCCGCGATCGTCAAGCTGAAGCAGAAGCTGATCGACGAACCGCAGACCGTCGCCACCCGCAAGGCCAGCGAGATCGCGCTCGAAGTCATCGTGCAGGAAATGCCGGAGATGGTGATCGGCTCGGCCGATCTGACGCCGTCGAACAACACCCGCACCAAGCACGCCGTGGACGTGAAGCCCGGCGATTTCAGCGGCCGCTACATCCATTACGGCATCCGCGAAATGGGCATGTGCGCGGCGATGAACGGCATCTCCACCCATGGCGGTTTCCACCCCGCCGGCGCCACCTTCATGTGCTTTACCGACTATGCCCGGCCATCGATCCGCATCGCGGCGCTGTCGCATGTGCCGGTGACCTACATCATGACCCACGATTCCATCGGCCTCGGCGAAGACGGCCCGACCCATCAGCCGGTGGAGCATCTGGCCGCCCTGCGTGCGATGCCCAACCTGCGCGTGTTCCGCCCGGCCGACGTGATCGAAACTGCCGAGTGCTGGCAACTCGCGCTGGACAACACCCAGGGCCCGACCCTGCTGGCGCTGTCGCGCCAGAACCTGGCTCCGGTCCGGACCGTGCACCACGCCGACAACCTTTGCGCCACCGGTGGCTATGAGCTGGTGCCGGCCAAGGGCACGGCACAGGTCTCGATCTTCGCCTCGGGCTCCGAGGTTGAGATCGCAGTGGCCGCCCAGAAGCAGCTCGCCGACAAGGGCATCGCCGCCCGCGTGGTCTCGGTGCCGTCGCTCGACCTGCTGCTGGCGCAGCCCGAGGACAAGCGCGATGCCATCATCGGTGACGCACCGATCAAGATCGCCGTCGAAGCCGCGGTGCGGTTCGGCTGGGATGCGGTGATCGGCCCCAAGGGCACCTTTATCGGCATGAAATCGTTCGGCTCCAGCGCGCCGGCCAAGGAACTCTACAAGTTCTTCGGCATCACCGCCGAGGCCGTCGTGGAGGCTGCCACACGCCAGCACAACGCGACTTAACCCTATCGGAACACACGCGAATTGGCGCATTGCAAGTGCGCCGCATTCGGGGCATGTAACGTCCCAACACGACAGAACGTAATGGAGAGACTGAATGGCAATCCGGGTTTCGATCAACGGTTTTGGCCGCATCGGCCGCAACGTGCTGCGGGCGATCTATGAGTCGGGCCGCACCGACATCGAAGTCGTTGCCATCAACGATCTCGGCCCGGTCGATACCAATGCCCACCTGCTGCGCTTCGACTCCGTGCACGGCCGCTTCCCCGGGGAAGTGACCGTGGACGGTGACAGCATCAGCCTCGGCAAGGGTCCGAAGATCAAGGTCACGGCGGTGCGCGATCCCAATACGCTGCCGTGGAAGGATCTCGGCATCGACATCGCGCTGGAATGCACCGGCATCTTCACCGCCAAGGACAAGGCGTCGATGCATCTGACCGCCGGCGCCAAGCGCGTGCTGGTGTCCGCCCCCGCGGACGGCGCCGACCTGACCGTGGTTTACGGCGTCAACCACGACAAGCTGACCAAGGACCACCTCGTGGTCTCCAACGGCTCCTGCACCACCAACTGCCTGGCGCCCGTCGCCAAGGTGCTGAATGACGCCGTCGGCATCGAGACTGGCTTCATGACCACGATCCACGCCTATACCGGCGACCAGCCGACGCTGGACACGCTGCACAAGGACCTGTACCGCGGCCGCGCCGCGGCTATGTCGATGATCCCGACCTCCACCGGTGCTGCCAAGGCCATCGGCCTGGTGATGCCGGAACTGGCCGGCAAGCTCGATGGCGTCTCGATCCGCGTGCCGACGCCGAACGTGTCGGTGATCGACCTCAAGATCGTCGCCAAGCGCAACACCACCAAGGAAGAGATCAACGAGGCGATGAAGCAGGCGGCTGCCAGCGGCCCGTTGCAGGGCATCCTCGGCACCACCGCTCATCCGAACGTGTCGATCGATTTCAACCACGACCCGCACTCGTCGACCTTCGCCTTCGACCAGACCAAGGTGCAGAACGGCACGCTGGTGCGCGTGATGTCCTGGTACGACAACGAGTGGGGCTTCTCCAACCGCATGGCGGATACCGCCGTGGCGATGGGCAAGCTGCTTTAAGCCATTGGCAGAACGCGAGGCACGATGATGCATTCGCTATGGGTGGTCATTCCGGTCGGAGTGCTGTTCGTTGCATTCATCGTGTTCGCGTTCCGCCAGGGATCGCAAGTCAGTCGTCCGTCCGAAGGAACTCCTCCGGAGCAGTGGCCGCATTAGTCGGCTGGTTGCGGACTGCTGTCAGACTCAAGCGTCGACAATTTCAAAACAAGTGATGGTGGCATGACCAATTCTTTCCGCACCCTCGACGACGTCGATGTGAAGGGCAAGCGCGTGCTCGTGCGCGTCGATCTCAACGTCCCCATGGACAGCGGCAAGGTCACCGATTCCACGCGGCTCGAGCGCATCGCGCCGACCATCACGGAGATTTCCGGCAAGGGCGGCAAGGTCATCCTGCTCGCGCATTTCGGCCGCCCCAAAGGCCGCGACGACAAGAATTCGTTGAAGCCGGTGGCCGCCGCGCTCGCCAATGTCATCGGCAAGCAGATCGCTTTTGCCGACGACTGCATCGGCGAGCCCGCCGCCAAGGCCGTCGCTGCCATGAAGGACGGCGACATCCTCTGCCTGGAAAACACCCGTTTCCATGCCGGTGAGGAAAAGAACGATCCGGCCTTTGTGGCCGAACTCGCCAAGCTCGGCGACATCTGGGTCAACGACGCCTTCTCCGCCGCGCACCGCGCCCATGCGACCACCGAAGGCCTCGGCCACAAGCTGCCCGCCTATGCCGGCCGCACCATGCAGGCAGAGCTCGATGCGCTCGGCAAGGCGCTCGATGCGCCGACGCGCCCGGTGATCGCCATCGTCGGCGGCGCCAAGGTGTCGACCAAGATCGATCTTCTGGAAAACCTCGTCAGCAAAGTGCAGGCGCTGGTGATCGGCGGCGGCATGGCCAACACCTTCCTGCATGCGCAGGGCGTCGGCGTCGGCAAGTCGCTGTGCGAGAAAGATCTTGCGCCCACCGCGCTGCGCATCATCGAAAAGGCCGAGGCCGCCGGCTGCGCCATCATCCTGCCGGTCGATGCCACCGTGGCCTACAAGTTCGAAGCCAACACGCCGTCCCACGCCTACGGCCTCGACGCGATCCCCGAGGACGGCATGATCCTCGACATCGGCCCGCAATCCATCGAGCGCATCCATGCGGCGATCGACGACGCCGCGACGCTGGTATGGAACGGCCCTGTCGGCGCCTTCGAGATCGCGCCGTTCGACCGCGGCACCGTGGTGGCCGCCAAGCACGCGGCCAAGCGCACCCGTGAAAAGAAGCTGGTCTCGGTGGCCGGCGGCGGCGATACCGTGGCTGCACTCAACCATGCCGGCGTTGCCGACGACTTCACTTACATCTCCACTGCTGGCGGCGCCTTCCTGGAGTGGATGGAAGGCAAGCCGCTACCAGGCGTGGAAGTGCTGAAGAAGTCGTAGACGCAACTTAAGATTGCCGTTGCTCGTGCCTATGTTTATGGTATGTTCTCGGTACCAATGGGGCGTTTCAGCCATGAGCGACAACGTGGAAAATGCGGTCTTCGAGATCTTGAAGAAGTTTCAGACAGATATTCCGGCTGTTCGGGCCGACATCCAAGAGTTCAGAACCGAAAACCGGGTTGAGCACGAGCAAATACAGCTTGCGATCCGCAAGCAGCGTCGTGACGGCGCAGGCATGCTGGTCATGACCCGCGCCGTTGTGGGCGATTTTGAAGAGCGCGTCACCGATCTTGAACAGCGCGTCGGCAAACTCGAAGATCACGATCACTGATCTCAATCGTTCCTCATTGTCCGCAATGCGGGAACGACGGGCCGGCGTGGTGATTAAGGCTAATCGTTCGCGTGACTGATGGCGCCTTGGCTTCGCCCTTGGCTCGCGCTAAGAGCGATCATCCCTTCCGGCGCTGAGCTGCGCCATTTCATTTGACTCAAGGAGTTTTCCGCATGGCCCGCATCACGTTGCGTCAATTGCTCGATCACGCGGCGGAGAACGACTACGGCGTGCCGGCGTTCAACATCAACAACATGGAGCAAGCACTGGCGATCATGGATGCCGCGTCCAGCCTCGAAGCCCCGGTGATCATCCAGGCTTCGCGCGGCGCGCGCTCCTACGCCAACGACATCATGCTCAAACACATGATGGACGCCGTGACCGAGATCTATCCGCAGATCCCGGTCTGCGTGCATCTCGACCACGGCAACGGCCCCGAGACCTGCATGACGGCGATCCAGGCCGGCTTCACCTCGGTGATGATGGACGGCTCGTTGAAGGCCGACGGCAAGACCGCGGCGGACTGGGACTACAATG
>JBEVEC010000151.1:0-8417 GCA_040512975.1 Tardiphaga sp.
TCACCTCGAATCCGTTCCTGCGCATTCCCAATCCGCCGCTCGAGGGCCGCGATCTCAATCCGGTGCTGCAGGACATCGGCCTCGCCGTGCATCCGCCGATGCTTTATCTCGGCTATGTCGGCTTCTCCATCGCGTTCTCTTTCGCCGTCGCCGCATTGATTGAAGGCCGCATCGACGCCGCCTGGGCGCGCTGGGTGCGGCCGTGGACGCTGATGGCGTGGATCTGCCTGACGCTCGGGATCGCGATGGGCTCGTACTGGGCGTACTACGAACTCGGCTGGGGCGGCTGGTGGTTCT
Organism: Tardiphaga sp.; assembly: GCA_040512975.1. Lineage (GTDB taxonomy): Bacteria > Pseudomonadota > Alphaproteobacteria > Rhizobiales > Xanthobacteraceae > Tardiphaga. The sequence continues at coordinate 298 of JBEVEC010000151.1, forward strand.
GGGACCCGGTGGAGAACGCGTCACTGATGCCGTGGCTGTCCGGCACCGCGCTGCTGCACTCCGCAGTCGTCATGGAAAAGCGCAACGCGCTGAAGGTCTGGACCATCCTTCTGGCGATCCTGACCTTCTCGCTGTCGCTGCTCGGCACCTTCCTGGTGCGCTCCGGCGTGCTGACCTCGGTGCACGCCTTCGCCACCGATCCCACGCGTGGCGTGTTCATCCTCGCCATCCTCTGCGTCTTCATCGGTGGCAGCCTCACGCTGTATCTCTGGCGGGCGTCGACGCTGAAGCAGGGCGGGCTGTTCGCGCCAATCTCGCGCGAGGGCGCGTTGGTGCTGAACAACCTGTTCCTTACCACCGCCTGCGCCACGGTGTTCATCGGCACGCTGTATCCGCTGGCGCTGGAAATGCTGACCGGCGACAAGATCTCGGTGGGCGCGCCGTTCTTCAACCTCACTTTCGGTCCGCTGTTCGTGCCGCTGCTGCTGGCGGTGCCGTTCGGCCCGCTGCTGGCGTGGAAGCGCGGTGACATCGTCGGCGCGGCGCAGCGGCTGATGGCGGCGGGCATCATGGCGCTGCTGGCCATGGCCATGGTGTGGGCGTGGACCACGCGAGGTGCAGCGCTGGCACCGATCGCCATCGGCCTGGCGGTGTTCGTCATCGCCGGCGCGGTGGTCGATCTCGCCGAGCGCACCAGCCTGTTCCGCTCGCCGTTGGCCACGGCCTGGCGGCGCGCGCGGGGGCTGCCGCGGGCGACCTGGGGCACGGCCTTCGCCCATGCCGGCGTCGGCGTGGCGCTGATCGGCATCGTCTGCGAGAGCACCTGGAACAGCGAGTATATCGGCAGCATGAAGCCGAACGACGTCGCGAAGCTCGCCGGCTACGAACTCAGGCTCGACGACGTCACGCAGCAGCAGGGCCCGAACTTCCGCGCCACCGTGGCGCGCTTCACGGTGTCGAAGGACGGCGCGGTGATCGCGACCATGGCGCCGGCGAAACGCAATTTCGCGGCACGGCAGTCGTCCACCACCGAAGCCGCGCTGCTGTCCCGCGGGGCCAGCCAGCTCTACATCTCGCTCGGCGATCCCGCCGCCGACGGCGCGCAATCGGTGCGCATCTATCACAAGCCGCTGGTGCTCTTGATCTGGTTCGGCCCGATCCTGATGGCCTTCGGCGGCATGCTGTCGCTGTCGGACCGTCGCCTCCGCGTCGGCGCGCCCAAGCCGGCCAAGGCGCCGCGCGCATTGCAGGCCGCGGAGTGATGGCATGAAGCGTATCAGCGCAGCCTTCGTAGCCGTGTCATTGCTGATCGCGGCGCATCCGTCATACGCCGTGCAGCCCGACGAGATCATGCCCGACGCCAAACAGGAAGCGCGCGCGCGCGACCTGTCGCGCGAGCTGCGCTGCATGGTGTGTCAGAACCAGTCGATCGACGATTCCGAAGCTCCGCTGGCCCGCGACCTGCGGCTGATCGTGCGCGAGCGTATCGCTACCGGCGACAGCGACAGGCAGGTGCTGGACTTCCTGGTCGCGCGCTACGGCGAGTTCGTGCTGCTGAAGCCCCGCTTCGAACTGCGCACCTGGCTGCTGTGGCTGCTGACGCCCCTGATGTTGATCGGTGGCGGGCTGGCGCTGTGGTCGCACAACCGGCGGCGCGGCGCATCCAGCAGCGAGGGTGACGCCGTGATGAAGCTGTCAACCGAAGAAGAGGCGCGCATTGCGCAGCTGCTTGATGGCGGCAGCGCGGAGGGGCCGTAGGCTTGAAGTGTGTCGCATCTGCAGACGAAGAAGGGCGATGTTCGTTGGAAGTGGTTTGACCTTGCAAATGGTCAGCAGACTTTCCCGTTGCGCTATCTGATTTCTTTCCTGAGGGAGAAACAATGGAACTCGTCGCTGTACCGGAACGCGCATGGTCATACATCGTTAACCGTCGTGAGGATTGTCTTCCAAATACACCGCGGTTTAAGACGCTGACGATAGCGTGACGACTGTCAGATGTTGGATGGAAACGTGAAACTGCGCGCTGGCATTTATCGAGTGAGCCACAGCACTGCTGCTGTCACGATGGCCGCGGCAGTTGTCTCGACGATCGGCGGAGCCGTAGGTTTGCTCACTGCGCAATCCGTCACGCTTATAGCATTGAGCGCAACTGCTGTCGGCCTGTTTGGCCTGTCGGCGATGATCGCTGAGTATCGCGCTGTGCACCGCGACTAAACTAGGATTTTGGCTGTACGATCTGCTTGATTTCGCCGGACTGCAGATCGCCGAGCGCAATCCCGCCCTGTGACCTGCTGACGTAGCCGATGTTGGCGAGAACCGGCACGCGCTGATAGATGGAAGCGGGTAGCCGCTTCAACGATGACGTCGGAATCCGATCGCCGATCTCCGCGCGAAGGGTCGTGTCGCTCTTCAGCCGTGCTGCGCGGATGATGTCGACTTCGTCCGCTGTTAGAAATGTCGACGAGCGGTCCCGCGAAATCGTGCCCGTCGTCGTCGGATTGGGAGCAGGCGGCGGTGCGGCGATAGTTGCGGACGAATTCGCGAGCGCTGTGCGATCTGGAAAAGTCAGTTGCGGACCTCCCGCGCTTGCATTGAGGGGCGGATTGCCTGCGGTCGTGGAAGATGCCAGCCTGAGTTCAATTCGGTTGAGGCTGTTAAAGGCCAGGGTGTTGGCCGATTTAACCTCGGCGAGTGTGCGTTCGATGTACTCGAAATGTTGGGCTGCTTTCGCGCTTTCGACCTCGACAGTTTTCCCCAAACTGTTGAGCTGAATATAGATGCCGACCCCGGCGGCGGCCAAAGTCGTCATGATGCCGATTGCCGCGAAGCCGATCTTGAGCACCTGATCGAGGCGCTTCTCCAGGCCTTCGATCTGAACATTCACTTCGCGGATCGTCTTGGGGGCATCGGCCATGCGGAAGTTATAGGCGTGCATAATGGAAAGAACAACCAGAGCGATCAGTTTCCGTCCGGATAATAGTCCGTTTCGTCTCGCGCTACGGCGCATCTCGTGTTGCTAAAGCCGCGCTTCGACACTGCGCCCCTGGCTGCTGTGGCTGCTGACGCCACTGCTGCTAATCATCACGCCGACTGCGGATGAAGAGCCGCGGATCGAGCGGTTGATCGCCGCGAACGGCGCCGAAAAGTCGGGCTAGCCGGCGGCGATTGCAGCCTGGACGTTGCGGCCGGTGCGCTCGATATGTTCGCGCAGGATCTGCATGGCATCGTCCATTCGCCGTTCGATCACGGCGTGGGCCATGGCGGTGTGTTCGCCCGGCACGTCGCGGTCGGGCGGATGCGTCTTCAGGAAGATGCGGCGGTAGCGATCGCTCTGGTCATGCAGCGTGGCGCAGAATTGCATCAGCAGCGGCATTCGGCAGGCCGAAATCACCTCGGCATGGAAGGCGCGGTGCGCGGCTTCCCAGGCCGCCTGTTCGGAGGCCGAACGCGATCCGATGGCGCAGCGGGTGAGCTGATGTAGGGTCGCCAGCACGCGGCCTTCCCAGGCGACGTCGCCATGCGCGATCGACTCCCTGACGGCGAGGCCCTCGAATTCGACGCGCAGCCGGATGATCTCCGTCAGATTGTCGATCGACACCGGCGCGACGCGGTAGCCGCGCTGATCGACGAGGGCAACGAAGCCGTCATTTTCCAGACGGCACAACGCCTCGCGCAGCGGGCTCAGGCTGACGCCGAACGTGGTGCGCATCCGGTCGAGGTTGATCTTGCTTCCGGGCAGCAGGTCGCCGCTCATGATGGCATCGCGCAGCCGCGCGGCGAGCGTTCTCGTCAAGGTGGTCGGCGCAAGGCCGGCCGTATTTCGTGCGGCGGTCATCGTTGTTTCATCCGTTACGGGGGAAACCATAAAGCGAAGCCGGATTGTCCACCAGTGCCAGCTGCCGCGCGGCCGCATCGGGTATCCACAGCGGAATCAAATCGACGAGATCGCCGTCGTTGGGCATCGGCACCGGGCAGATCGGATGCGGCCAGTTGCTGCCCCACAGGATGCGATCCGGACGCGCCGCGACGACGCGGTGAATCATCGGCAGCATGTCACGATGCGGGTACGGCTCGGCGGAGAGGCGATACAGGCTGGCGAGCTTGATCCAGCAGCGATCGGTGTCGAGCAGTTTGAGCAGGGTCCTGAACGGCGCGCTGTCGACGCCCTCGGCGGCGCTGATGCGCGCGAGGTGATCGAGCACGAACGGGCTGCTGACCTCGTGGAGCAGGGGGGCGACGTCGACAAGTTCGTCGGCGCGGTTGAAATGCAGCACCAGATGCCAGCCGAGATCGAAGGTCTCGTCGGCAAGCTCGCGCAGATGCGCAAAGGATGCGCCGCCGCTCACCACGGTCGACATGCGGCAGCCGCGCATGCCGCGCTGGTGCATGTCTTCCAGTTCGCGCCGCGGCAGTCCGGATGGGATCACGGCGACGCCGCGCAGCCCGTGCGGATCGCGGTCGAGCGCCGCCAGCGTGACGCGATTGTCGGTGCCGTGGGCGCCGCCATGCACGATCACGGCGCGCGCCACGCCGAGCACAGCGTGCAGCGCCTTGAGGTCGTCGAAGGTGCAGTCTTCCGGCGTGTAGCTGCGCTGGTCGCTGAACGGAAATTCCGCTTGAGGTCCGAAGATATGGACGTGGCAGTCGCAGGCGCCGGACGGCATCACGAAGGCTGGCTGTTTCGGCTGGCGATCCGGACCGATGCAGGGTTTCGGCGGCGCGCCCGGCACATGTGAACTCATGGTTTCGGCCTCCCGTAAAATCACCGCGTTGCGGCTTGCGATCCGGTACCGCTGTCCCGCCAGCGGATTTGACGGCCTCCGAATCTGCTGTCAACGTGAAATCGACGATATAAAAATAATCGATGATCTGGGAGGATCGCATGAGGCTCGTCGCGTCGGCACTGGCCGCTCTGACTCTGCTTTTTCCATTGCTCCAGCCGGCTCAGGCAGCAGCGTTTCCCGAACGCGGGGTACGCATTGTTGTGCCATTCCCTGCAGGCGGATCGAACGACGTCGTGGCGCGCCTGCTCGGCAACAAGCTGCAGCAGATGTGGGGCCAGCCGGTGGTGATCGACAACCGTGCCGGCGCCGGCGGCAATATCGGCGCGGAAGGCGTCGCACGCTCTGCCGCCGACGGCTACACGCTGTTGCTGACGGCGCCCGGGCCGCTCGCCGTCAACCAGTCGCTTTATGCCCAGCTCACCTTCAATCCGGAGAAGGACTTCACGCCAGTGGCGCTGATCGCCGCGGTGCCGATCGTGCTGGCGGTCAATCCCGCCGTCGAGGCCAAGACCGTGGCGGAGCTGATCGCCCTCGCCAAGGCGTCGCCCGGAAAACTGAATTTCGGCTCGTCCGGCCTCGGCTCGACCAATCATCTTGCCGGCGAACTGCTGAAGACGCGCGCCGGCATCGATATCGTGCACGTGCCGTATCGCGGCGCCGCGCCGGCCATGAACGATCTGATCGCCGGTGAAATTCCGATGATGTTCGACAACATGCCGGCGATCCGTCCGCAGGTTGCCGGCGGCACGATCCGCGCCATTGCGGTGGCGGGCTCGGCGCGTTCACCGCTGTTTCCCGAACTGCCGACGATGGCAGAGGCGGGCGTCGCCGATTTCGAGGCGTCGTCCTGGTTCGGCCTTGTCGGACCGGCGAAGATGCCGCCCGACGTGACCAAAAGCCTGACCGATGCGGTGATGAAAGTGCTGACGGATCCCGACATGGTCAAGCGACTGGCCGATGTCGGCGCCGAGCCGGGCAGTTTGTCGGGCGATGCGTTCGGGGCGTTCTTGTGCGACGAGTCCAAAAAATGGGGTGAGGTCGTGAAGACAGCCCATGTGAAGGTTGAATAGACGCGGGTTATCCCGCAACAAATCCACCCATACGTCTCCTGTTTGCGGAAGAAGCCTGATGACCCAAAAGCCTGCCGAGCTCGACGAATTGAAGTCCCGCTACGAGACCATGATCGGCTTCACGCCGCCGAAAATCGCCAAGCGTCTGGAATTGGGCATGCGCGTGGATCCCGCGCTGGTGACCGCGCTGGAAGACTGGCGCATCGCGGCGCTGACGCCTGCCGCGCTTGACCAGAAGACGGTGCAGCTGATGTCCTTCGCGATCCTGCTGGTGCAGACCTCGGAAGCCGCCGCCAACCACGCCAAGGCAGCGATCAAGGCCGGCGCGACACTTGAGGAGTTACATGCGAGCGCCGGCATTGCCGCGCTGTTTCGCGGCGTCGCGGCCTTCAACATGGCGGGCGAGATTCTGGCCGGTCTGTTTCCGGACACCGAGCCTAAGGCCGGTTAATCGCCTGATCATCGAACGGCGGTGTGAAGCACCGCGCGGAGCGTACAGATGGTGGCGGAACGCCCTGCGGCATCCCGCCACAGGCTTATTTCCCCAGATTACAAAAGCTTAATTCCCCTGCCAGCGCGCCGTAAGGTGCGAGCGCCCATCTTCAGGTCACACAAGGTGCTTTGCCCCCCGCACCGTTGCCTGGAGATTTTGCGATGTCTGACCGTCCCACCGATTTGTCCAATATGCCGTCGTTCAGGGCGCCGCGCCGTTCGCTGTTTTCTGCGCGCAAATTTGCGCTGATGGCGTCCGTTGTCGCCGGCCTCGGCGTGGCCGCCTACGGCTTCGGGCCGTCGGACGGCTCGTTCGATTTCGCGACGCCGGCGCATGCGCAGGTCGACAAGCAGGTCAAGGCGCAGGTCGCGCAGCCGGTCGGCTTTGCCGACATCGTCGAGCGCGTCAAACCGTCGGTGATCTCGGTCAAGGTCAACATCAACGAGAAGGTGGCCAAGAACGACGACGGCGACAACAACCAGGACTCGCCGTTCCAGCCGGGCTCGCCGATGGAGCGCTTCTTCAAGCGCTTCGGCCAGGAGGGCATGCCGGGTGGACGCGGCGGGCGTGGCGGCGGACGCGGCGCTGTAACCGGGCAGGGCTCGGGCTTCTTCATCTCGGCTGACGGTTTTGCGGTCACCAACAACCACGTGGTCGACGGCGCCGACAAGGTCGAGGTCACCACCGATGGCGGCCAGACCTACAAGGCCAAGGTGATCGGCACCGATCCGCGCACCGATCTGGCGTTGATCAAGGTCGAAGGCGGCAGCGACTTCCCGTTCGCCAAGCTCGCCGACGGGAAGCCGCGCATCGGCGACTGGGTGCTCGCGGTCGGCAATCCGTTCGGCCTCGGCGGCACCGTGACCGCCGGCATCGTCTCGGCTTCGGGCCGCGACATCGGCAACGGTCCCTATGACGATTTCATCCAGATCGACGCGCCGGTCAACAAGGGCAATTCCGGTGGTCCGGCCTTCGACACCTCGGGCGAGGTGATGGGCGTCAACACCGCGATCTACTCGCCGTCCGGCGGCAGCGTCGGCATCGCGTTCTCGATCCCGGCCTCGACCGTGAAGACGGTCATTGCCCAGCTCAAGGACAAGGGCTCGGTGGCGCGTGGCTGGATCGGCGTGCAGATCCAGCCGGTGACCCAGGACATCGCCGACAGTCTCGGCCTGAAGAAGGCGGAAGGCGCGCTCGTCGCCGAGCCGCAGGCGGACGGTCCGGCGGCCAAGGCCGGCGTGCAGTCGGGTGACGTGATCACCGCGGTGAACGGCACGGCGGTCAAGGATGCCCGCGAACTGGCGCGCACCATCGGCGGTTTCGCCCCGGGCAACACGGTGAAGCTCAACGTGCTGCACAAGGGCCAGGACAAGGTGCTCGACATGACCCTGGGCACGCTGCCGAACACCGTGGAGGCCAAGGCCGACATCGACGGCAACAGCGACAAGGGTTCGCAGTCGCGTGGTGCCGATGTGCCGCGGCTCGGCATGACGGTGGCCCCTGCGGGCAGCGTCGCCGGCGCCGGCAAGGACGGCGTGGTCGTCACTGACGTCGATCCGAAGAGCGCCGCTGCTGAGCGTGGCTTCAAGGAAGGCGACGTCATTCTCGAGGTCGCGGGCAAGAGCGTCACAAGCCCGGGTGACGTTCGCGAGGCCATCGCCTCGGCGCGCAGCGACAGCAAGAACAGCGTGCTGATCAGGGTTCGCTCCAACGGTTCATCGCGCTTCGTCGCGGTGCCGCTGGCCAAGGGTTAAGCCCGAGCGCTGATCGCAT
>JBEVEC010000181.1:0-10094 GCA_040512975.1 Tardiphaga sp.
GCCGGCAAGGGCGTGATGGCGTTGGTCGATGCCGACAGCCTGCATGTCGACGGCTATTTCGAGGAGACCAAGCTGTCGCGGATCCACGTCGGCGATCCCGTCAACATCCAGCTGATGGGCGACAAGGGCAAGCTCACCGGCCATGTGGAAAGCATCGCCGCCGGCATCGAGGACCGCGATCGCGGCGAGGGCAGCAACCTGCTCGCCAATGTGACGCCGACGTTCAGCTGGGTCCGGCTGGCACAGCGGGTGCCGGTGCGCATCAAGCTCGATCCGCTGCCGGAAGGCACCACGCTGGTTGCCGGCCGCACGGCTACCGTCGAGATTCTGCCCGGCGCTGGCGCGACGAAGGTGGCTGCCGAATAGCAACAGCGCTTAACATACATAAGAGCGTCATCGCCCGGCTTGACCGGGCGACCCAGTATTCCAGAGTGTCCGTGGTAACAGATCCGCCCTGGCATAACTGGGCCCTCCGCTTTCGCGGAGGGTAACGGTTTTTCGCGGAGCGCGAACTTCAATTCGAAGCCGGCGCAGCCTGATTGAAGCTCCGGTCTACCGCCTTGCTGACATCCACCTGCTTCGACACGATGCCATAGCGGGTGGCGCGGTCGGCGGCCTCCTGGAATTCCTTGACCACGCCGTCATCGATGGCGATCGGCCGGCTGTCCTGGGCCTGATAGGCGCGGGCCAGCACGTCCTCCGGCAGCTTGGTCAGTTCGGCGGTGTTCTTGGCGTAGTCCGCCACATGCTCGCGCGCCCACAGCCGCGCCTTGTTGAGCCGCTGCAGCAGATCGGCGATGGCCTCGCGCTTGGTGGCGATCGCCTGGTCGGAGGCAATGATGAAGGTCAGCGTCGGCGTCAGTCCGGCACCGTCGGCGACGACGCGGGCATTGTCCTTCAGCAGCGCGTAGGACACGTAGGGCTCCCACACCGCCCAGCCGTCGATCGATCCCGCCACCAGCGCGATCTTGGCATCCACCGGACCGAGCGGCGCGAAGGTCGCGTCGGTGAGTTTGTAGCCGCTCTTTTCCAGCGTCGCGTCGATCAGGAACTGGCCCCAGCCGCCGCGCGTGCCGGCGAGGCGCTTGCCCTTGAGATCGGCAGCCGTCTTGATCGGTGAATCGTTGCGCACCAGGATCGCCTGGGTGTCGGCATTGGCCCGCGTGCCGCCAATCGCCTTGATCGGCGAGCCCGTCGCAAAGACCGTCAGGAAGGCGAGATCGCCGGTGTAGCCGACATCGAGCGCGCCGGCATTGATGGCTTCGAGGATCGGCGCCGCCGCCGGAAATTCAGACCACTGGATCTTGTAGGGCAGGTCCTTGGACAGGCCGGCAATATCCAGCAGCGAGCGGTTGCCGCCCTTCTGGTCGCCGACCCGCAGCACGACCTGATCGGCGGCGAAAACGGATGACGAGGTTGCAGCGCCGAAGGCGATGGCGGCTACGGCCGCGATCAAACGGCGGGAGGTAAACAGGGGCGTGCGCATGGACGTGTCTCGGCTGTGAAAGGTGACACCCAAGCTACGTGCGCGGCGGAAGCGGTCAATGAAATGGCCGACCGAAGTCATGGCGCCGCGTGCAACGAAGCCGTCGTTGCGCGAAGATAATTGGAAGATTTGCGCTTATGTTCGTTCGCGCCGGCCGGCCGACGACAGTTTCGTCGCCAGGAATTCGAGCAGCACCTCGACGCGGGCCGGGCGTGGCCCGGCCGATGGCGTCACCAGATAGACGCCGCTGGTGGGCGGCAGCCAGTCCTGCAGCACCGCTTCGAGCTGCCCGCTGGCCAGCGCGTCGCGGATAATGAAGTCCGGCAGGTCGCCGATCCCCAGGCCCGCGAGCAGGGCCGGCAGGATGGCCTCGCCATTGTTGACGCGGAGCTGGCCGGCGGGTCGCACGCTCGCGGTTTCACCGGCGGCATTGGTGAAATGCCAGACGCCGGGCGTCGACAGGTAGGTGTAGCCAAAGCATTTGTGCCCGGCGAGATGCATCGGATGGGTCGGCCGGCCGTATTTGCCGAAGTAGGCCGGCGCGGCGACCACGTGGCGGCGCATGTCGCAGAGGCGGCGCGCGATCAGCGAGGAGTCCGGCAGCGAGGCGATGCGGATCGCGGCGTCGAAGCCGTCGCCGATCAGGTCCACCGTGGCGTCGCTGAGGCTGAGGTCGATCGACACCTCGGGGTAGGCGGCGAGAAATTCGGGCAGCAGCGGCGCCAGCGTCTTGGTGCCGTAGGTCATCGGCGCCGCCAGCCGGATCAGCCCGCGCGGCGTGGCCGATTGCGCCAGCGCCTCGTTCTCCGCCGCCTCGCCATCCGCGACCAGCTGCACGGCCCTCACAGCGAGCGTACGGCCGGCGTCCGTGAGGGCAATCCGCCGCGAGGTCCTGTTGAACAGCCGCGCGCCCAGGCGCTCCTCGAGCCTGCTGACAGCCTTGGAGACGGTCGCCTTGGACAGCGCTAAGTCAGCCGCCGCCGCCGCGAAGGACCGCAGCTCGACCACTTTGGCAAAAATGGCGAGGGCCTCGAAATCGGGAAGCTTGGGCACAGGTCGTCTCCAAGAACAGACAGAAACAATCAATATCGTTTGTTTCCGCCAAGTGCGAGTTGGAGATCGGAAGAGTTAGGGAGTGAGAAGGGGAGGCAGGCTCTTGTCGAGAACGTCGGCCAGCAAGCTTCTTGCGGCCGCACGCATGGCTGGTGTATCCGCGCCCTCCGGCTGTTCTGGAAACCAGGTGTCGTCAACCGCGTGGACGTTCCCCCTGAAGATGAGTTTGTTTCCATTGGTCGAACCGGCGCCGCCTTTCAGCATCGCATAGGTGTGGCCATCATGAACCTGAATGCGGATCGCCGCATGAATGTTGTTTTGGCTTCGGATGGGGCGTCCGGAGTTAACGATACCAATCCCGTAAATGGATTGATTGCCGATGTAGGTCTCGTTGGCCTTGATGACGACGACGTAGCGATCGCACTTCACCTGACTGCCGGATTTGCCGAGCGCTTCTGCCAGATGTCCATCATAATTGGCGTTGAACGAGAACCCGGGCCTGTAGGCATCAAATGCACCCGGCGCGAAGTTGACCCGGCGCACCGTAACAGCCGGACCCACTGCTGCGCGCACGCGTTCCACAACGAGGTCGTCGAACCCCCAGGTCGGGACGGGGATTTCTTTGTACTCGTTGCCGAACACCGTGATCCCGATCTTCTTCACGGCAAAGCGGTCGCCGATCAGCGGGATGACGCCAACACACGGTCCGCTGACGGCCGATGCCGCTGTTGAGGGGGCGCCGGCGCCCTTCGCTGACGACTTCTCTTTCTTGGCGGGTTTCGAGGCAGCAGGCTTGATGCTGGGATCGGCACCAGCAGGAGCCGGTTCAGCGTATGATGATGTCGTTAGGCTGATGGCCAGCAGGATGCTGACAACACGGACCGTCATATCGGCTCCTATCCGTAGCTCACCCCCGCACCTATAGGTGCCTGAGTAGTGTCTGTACGGACTGATCGGAGTACCGGCAAGGGGACGACAATCTCAAACGGCATCCATTTTTGGAAACGATAAGTTTCAACCATTTCTATTTATGCGTCATCGGCGAATGCATATCCAGATGTCATCGCATCATTGGAGATCATCATCATGATCGACCTCAGACCATTCGACAGGCTCGGCGGCGGTGACCACGGCTGGCTTAAGGCCAAGCATCACTTCTCGTTCGGCAGCCATCAGGACCCGGACAATATGGGCCTCGGCAATCTGCGCGTCTGGAATGACGACGAGATCGCGCCGAACACCGGCTTCCCGGCGCATCCGCACGCCAATATGGAAATCATCACCTATGTCCGCGAGGGCGCCATCACCCATCAGGACAGCCTGGGCAACAAGGGCCGCACCGAGGCCGGCGATGTTCAGGTGATGAGCGCGGGGTCGGGCATCCGCCATTCCGAATACAACATGGAGCCGGGCACGACGCGGATCTTCCAGATCTGGATCGAGCCGACGCAGGCCGGCGGCCAGCCGTGCTGGGGCGCCAAGCCGTTTCCGAAGGCGGACCGCTCCGGGCAATTCGTGACCATCGCCAGCGGCTTTGCGGACGATACCGGCGCCCTGCCGATCCGCGCCGACGCCCGCGTGCTGGCGACGACGCTGAAAGCCGGCGAGACCGCGAACTATCCGTTCGGCGCCAGCCGCAGCGGCTATCTCGTTCCCGCGGCCGGCGCCGTCGAGATCAACGGCATCCGCGTCAACGCCCGCGACGGCGTCGCCATCCGCGACGAGGCCAGCGTGACGATCACGGCGCTGGAGGATTCCGAACTGGTGCTGGTGGACGCGGCGTAACCGTACATCGGCAGCATTAACAAACGTCGTACGCGGGCTTGACCCGCGTACCCATCACTTTCCGAAAGTTCTCTTCCAAGTCGATGGATCGCCGGATCGAGCCCGGCGATGACACCGGAATTGGAACGATTTCATACAACCAAACAGGAGACCACCATGACCAAAGTTCTCGTTCTCTACTACTCCGCCTACGGCCACATCGAAACCATGGCCAATGCCGTCGCCGAAGGCGCGCGCGAAGCAGGTGCCACCGTTGATATCAAGCGCGTGCCCGAACTCGTGCCCGCCGATGTCGCCAAGGCGTCGTATTACAAGATGGACCAGGCGGCGCCGGTCGCTGCCATCGACGACCTCGCCAATTACGACGCGATCATCATCGGCACCGGCACGCGGTTCGGCCGCATGGCGTCGCAGATGGCCAACTTCCTGGACCAGGCCGGCGGCTTGTGGGCCAAGGGCGCGCTGCACGGCAAGGTCGGCGGTGCCTTCACCTCGACCGCGACGCAGCACGGCGGCCAGGAGACCACGCTGTTCTCGATCATCACCAACCTGCTGCATTTCGGTATGACGGTGGTCGGCCTGAACTACGGCTTCCAGGGGCAGATGAAGCTCGATGAAGTCACCGGCGGCTCGCCCTACGGCGCCACCACGATTGCCGCCGGCGACGGCAGCCGCCAGCCTTCGGACAACGAACTGGCCGGCGCGCGCTACCAGGGCAAGGTGATCGCCGAGACCGCGAAAAAGCTGCACGGATGATAACTCCTCCCCCGGCGTCCGGCCGGCGGAAAGCGAATGGCACCCAAGCCAAAGGCGGCGTTCTCACGGCAGAACGCCGCCTTATCTATCTGGCAGCATCAACCGGTCTTCGTCATGCTCGATATGTTTCTGCTTTACCAACTGGCGCAGCGTCCGCTGCAGGCAATGGCGCGGCGTTGGGTGTGCCGCGGCATCGCCCACGTCACGCGGGGCGAGGTGCGCTGCCCCGAGTGCCGCAAGGATTGATCGCGTACCGTCGGTCTGGCGCCTCAACGCATTTTGGATTGTCGTCGCCGTCCGATAGGGTAGCCGCGAAGTCGGCGACGACGCCGAGCGGGACTCTGAAATCATGTTCGACGCCCAATGCGACCTGGCTGCGCTGGTCTATGACAAGGACCAGGATCCCGACGCGGTGCTGCACGGCTTTGCGGCCGATCTGGCCAGCAAGGGCATTCGCGCCGTCGGGCTGGTGCAACTCGGGCATCGCGAATTCGACGTGCCGAAACTGACCGCGGTGATGCTTCACAGCGGCGCGCAGGTGCAGCTGTTTCAAAATCTCGGCCCCGGCGCGCGCGGCTGCAAGCTCGACCTCGGGCAGTTGCTCGACGCCGGCATGCAGGTGGCGGATGCGATCGACGAAGGCTGCGATCTCGTCATCATCAACCGCTTCGGCAAGCAGGAGCGCGAGGGCAAGGGGCTCGCCTACCTGATCGAGCGCGCGCTGGGCGGCGACATCCCGGTGGTGATCGCCGTTCCGTCGCATCGGTTCGCCGAATGGATCGCCTTCGCCGAAGGCATGAGCGTGAAGCTGCCGTGTGAGCGTGCGGCGCTGGATGCGTGGTGGGCGAGGGTGACGAGCCGCGCTGCGATGGCGGGCCCGGTGCAGGCGACGGTCGGCGAAGCGATCAAGTAGTCATTTGTCCTAAAGCGCGGTCCCTTCACCTCGCCCCACCGGGGAGAGGTGAAGCAAGAGGTGCTACGCCTCGATATCCATCCGCGTAAGGATCCGCTCGGCGCTGTCGTTCCAGACGTCCATCTTCACGATCTTGCCGTCGCGCACCACGAAGCGGTCGAGGTAGCGGTTGCCTTCGAATTTGGTCCCGTCGTGCCATTCGCCGTACAGCGTGCCGGTGTTGGTGACGACAGTCTCGCCGTCGCCTGGGGCAACATCCGTGCGCTCCATCTTCTTTTTCACCCACTTGTAGCGCATCGCGTTGAACGCGGTCGCGTCGCGCGGATGCTTGAACTTGCGGCCGCCGGTGAAGGTGATGTCGACATCGTCGGCCATGTACGTCCCTGCGGTCTCGGGATCGGGCACCATCGACGCCACGAGAAAACGCTCGACGAGCTCGGCGGCGGCGGTGCTCTGGGCGGGAAGGGCGCTGGCTGCGGCGGTTTGCGGCATCGTCTCGGCTCCTGAAGCGGTCATGCTGGCAGTGATCCTATCAAATCCAGCGTGAATTGCGTATCCGATTTTGCATCGAGATTGTATACGATTTGAGCGGCGGCTGGCCGCTTCTTAGGCAGTCGGACCTTGCCGGATCCGGGATATCCCGGCGCTGATCGGGATTTCCCAACCTTTGCAATTGAATACGGTCTGGCATACGGCTTGCTTCAATTTTGGCAGGTTCATTTCATCCGAGGGGTCTCGCCATGACAGTCACAACCTTGCCGTCCTTCTCTCGCCGCCTGCTGCTCGCGGCCGGCGCCGCCTCCTTGTCGCTGGCGCTGTCCGTGCCGGCGATGGCCGAGGACACCGTCAAGATGGGTGTCGTCGCCGCGATGTCCGGCCAGTCCGCCAAGTCCGGCGAAGCCATTGTCCGCGGGCTGTCGCTGGCGATCGACGAGATCAACGCCAAGGGCGGCGTGCTCGGCAAGAAGGTCGAGCTCGTGGTGCGTGACGACGAGAGCAATCCGGCCAAGGGCGTGATCGCCGCGCGCGAGTTGGTGCAGCGCGAAAAGGTGACGGCGTATTTCGGCGGCGTCGATACGCCGGTGTCGATGGCCATCGTGCCGTTCGCCAACCAGTCCAAGGTGCCGTTCATCGGCGTCTGGGCCGCGGGCACGCCCATCACCCGCAACGGCGCCGCCGAGAACTATGTGTTCCGCGTCTCTGCCGTGGACGCGCTAGTCGACGTCGCGCTGGTCGATTACGCCGTCAAGAAGCACGCCGCCAAGAAGCCGGGCATGATCCTGATCAACAATCCCTGGGGCGAGTCCAACGAGGCCGGCCTGAAGGACGCGCTGGCCGCCAAGGGCATCGCGACCGCAGGCATCGAGAAATTTGAAACCGGTGATGTCGACGTGGTGCCGCAGCTGACGCGGCTGAAGGACGCCGGCGCCGACGCGCTGTTCCTGGTCGCCAATGTCGCGCCCTCGGCGCAGGTGGTGAAGTCGCTCGACCGCATGGGCTGGAAGGTGCCGGTGGTGTCGCATTGGGGCCCGGCCGGCGGCCGCTTCACCGAACTCGCCGGCCCGAGCGCCGAGAAGGTCGCCTTCATCCAGACCTTCTCGTTCTCCGGCAACACCTCGCCGAAGGCGCTGTCGACCTTCGAGGCGCTGAAGAAGAAGTTTCCCGAGATCAAGACCGCGGCCGACGTGACCCCCGCCGTGGGCATCGCCAACGCCTACGACGCCATGCACCTCACCGCGCTGGCGATCGCCAAGGCCGGCTCCACCGAAGGCCCCAAGGTGCGCGAAGGGTTCTACCAGATCGGCAGCTATGACGGCCTGATCAAGAAATACGACAAGCCGTTCAGCAAGGAGAATCAGGACGCGCTGTCGCCGTCGGATTATCTGTTCACCTATTTCAAGGGCGACGAAATCCTGCCGCTGACGAACTAAGTTCACGTTTTGCCGCTTCCGCGCGGCAGCGGCACCCGCCCCCTCGCCCCGCCCTTGCGGGGAGAGGGTGGGGGAGAGGAGCGCCACAACGGAAGCCTCCCTTGTGGCACCCCCTCTCCCGGACATCTCGCTGCGCTTGACGTCCGACCTCTCCCCGAGGGGAGAGGTGACGGCCGCACCGCTCTGCATTTGGAAACTTCCCATGCTCGCCTCCGCCATCATTTCCGGCATCGGTCTCGGCAGCATGTACGGGCTGATCGCGCTCGGCTTTCACATCACCTATGTCGTCTCCAATACTGTCAATTTCGCGCAGGGCTCGGCGATGATGCTGGGCGCGGTGCTCGGCTATACGTTCGGCATCCGCTACGGCTGGCCGATGCCGGTCGCGGTCGTCGCGGCGCTGATTGTCTGCGCCTTGTTCGGCCTGGTCATCGAGCGCTTCCTGGTGCGGCCGTTCGTGTCGCGCGGGTCGGACGCCTGGCTGATGGCCACCGTGGCCGCCGGCATCGTGCTGGACAACGCCGTGATGTTCACCTTCGGCAAGGAGCCGCGCGGCTTCCCGTCGCCGCTGGCGGCGTCGCCGGTGCAGATTTTTGGCGCCGGGGTCTATCCGCTGCAGCTCGTCATTCCGCTGGTCGGCGTCGGCATCGCCGCCGGCATGCATCTGGTGCTGCGCCACACCCGCCGCGGCAAGACGTTGCTGGCGGTGGTGCAGAACCCGGACGCGGCGCGGTTGATGGGCATTAACGTCCATCGCACGGTCGCGATCTCCTTTGCGCTGTCCACCGCACTCGCAGGCCTTGCCGGCCTGCTGATCGCGCCGCTGTTCAGCGTGTCGTCGGAGATGGGCACGCTGTTCGGCATCAAGGCCTTTGCGGTGGCGATCCTCGGCGGCATGGGCTCGGCCTGGGGCGTCGTCATCGCAGGACTCGCCTATGGCCTGATCGAGGCGCTGGTGACGTCGTTTCTCGGCTCGGTCTACACCCAGATCGTGGTGTTTTCCGTCGTCATCCTGGCGCTGGCCCTGAAGCCCAACGGGCTGTTCGGTCGCGCCGCCATCAACAAGGTCTGACGATGAACCGTGTCTCACTCCGCGCCTGGCTGATGCCGCTGGCCATCGTGGTGCTGACCGCTGCCGCAGCACTGTATGCGGCGCAGGCCGACGGCTATGTGCCGTTCGTGCTGGCAATGGTGGCGTTGACCGCGATTGTCGGCGTTGGCCTCAACGTGCTGGTCGGGCTCACCGGGCAGGTCTCGCTCGGCCATGTCGGCTTCTACGCCATCGGCGCCTATACGGTGGCGATCCTGACACTGAAGGGCGTGTCGTTCTGGCTGGCGCTGCCGCTGGCAGGCCTGCTCGCCGGCGTCATCGGACTGCTGCTGTCGATCCCGGCGCTGCGCGTCACCGGACCGTATCTGGCGATGATCACCATCGCCTTTGCCTTCATCGTGCAGCATCTGTCGATCGAATGGCGCGGGCTCACCGGCGGCTCCAACGGGTTGATGGGCTTGCCGCCGCCGACGCTGGGCGGCGTCATGTTTACCGAGCGCGAGATTGCGCTGCTCGCGATCGCCATCGCCGGCATCGCGACGCTGTTGTTCGAGCGACTTGCCAATTCGGCCTGGGGCAAGGCCATGATTGCCGTGCGCGACGCCGAGACCGCGGCGCGCTCCATCGGGCTCAACCCGGTCAGCGTCAAGGCGGCCGCCTTCATGCTGTCCGCGGTGTGCGCCGGTCTTGCCGGCGGCATCTTTGCGTCATTGCTGGCCTTCGTGGCGCCGGACTCGTTTCCGTTCTCGCAGTCGATCCTGTTCCTGTTTGCCTGCATCGTCGGCGGCGCCGGCTGGGTGTTCGGCCCGGTGGTCGGCGCCGTGATCACCGTGGTGTTGCCCGAACTGCTGTCGGGCCTCGCCGAATATCGCCTGTTGTTCTTCGGCGCGTTGTTGCTGGTGGTGCTCTGGCTGGCGCCGCAGGGCGTGCTCGGCACCATCGCAAAGCTGTTTCGCCGCATCGATCCGCGCGGCGCGCAGGCCGGCGATGTGGATCTTGCGGCGTTTCTGATCGCCGGTCTCGGCACCATGCGGTTTGATCGCCTCGCGCAGTCGGCCTGGGGCAAGGCGATGGTCGCGGTGCGCGATGCCGAAGTGGCGGCGCGCTCGATCGGCCTCA
>JBEVEC010000183.1:0-23492 GCA_040512975.1 Tardiphaga sp.
AGTCGGCCGGACGGCCGCTCCCGCTACGGTCGAAAGGCTGCGGGAGAGGAAAGTCCGGGCTCCATCGACATACGGTGCCGGATAACGTCCGGCGGGGGCGACCCCAGGGAAAGTGCCACAGAGAACGAACCGCTTTGTTTTCGAACAGAGTAAGGGTGAAAAGGTGCGGTAAGAGCGCACCGCGTCTTCGGCAACGAAGATGGCAGGGTAAACCCCACCGGGAGCAAAACCGAATAGGGACGGCATCGCAGTCAGTTCGCCCGGGCGAAAGCTCCGGCGATAACACTGCAGGGTGATGTCAAACCCGCTGTCCGGGTAGGTTGCTTGAGGCCATATGCAAATATGGTCCCAGAGGAATGGCCGTCACGTATCATTGCGCAAGCAATGGTGCCTTACAGAACCCGGCTTACAGGCCGGCTGATACTGAACAACGAGGGGTCCGGCGCAAATACGCCGGGCCCTTCGCCAGTTTCGGATAGCTTCATTTTTGAATTCAGCGGCAGCTCTCAGAACTGGAAGTACAGAAACTCCAGCCGTTGCCACATGCCGAACAGCGCGATGGTAAAGGCGATGGCAATCACGAGCGCCCAGGGCCATGTCGGCCGCCAGCGCAGGACACCGCGCAGCTCCGGCGCGCGGCGATATTCGCGGTAGCCGAAGATCTGCGGCACGTTGGGCAAGGTTACCGCGATCAGCAGGGCAACCGCGACGGCGATGCCGCCGGCCACGAGCAAGCGATCCGCGCCGATCAGCATCGGCAGATCCATGACGCGCAGGATGCCGGGCGAGGCATAGGACGCGCCCTCCCCGCCTTGGCCGAACAGGCCCCGCAGCATCTGCCAAGCGCCGTGCATGGTGCCGGCCCGGAAAAACACCCAGGCCAGTACGACAGCGACAAAGGTCAGCGCCCAGCCTGCCACTTTCGCAGGCGCAGCGACCACCCTTGCCCGATTGCCGCGCCAGACGTGATTGATGCCGAGATAGAGGCCGTGCAGGCCGCCCCACACCACGAAATTCCAGCCGGCGCCATGCCACAGCCCGCCGAGCAGCATGGTCAGCAGCAGGTTGACGTAGCGCCTGCCTGCGCCGTGGCGATTGCCGCCGAGCGGGATGTAGAGGTAGTCGCGCAGGAAACGCGACAGCGTGATGTGCCAGCGCCGCCAGAACTCGATGATCGATGTCGACCGGTAGGGCGAGCGGAAATTGACCGGCAGCCGGATGCCAAACAGCAGACCGAGGCCGAGCGCCATGTCGGAATAGCCGGAGAAATCGAAATAGATCTGCAGCGTATAGCCGAGGGTCGCCAGCCACGCCCATGCCATCGCCACGCTGCCGCCGCCGTCGACGTGGGCGAACACCGGCGAGACGAACTGCGCGAGATTATCGGCAATCACGACCTTCTTGAACAGGCCGGCAACGAAGATCGCAACGCCCCGCGCGGCCATGCCCGCGCTGCGCGTCGAGCCGGCGCGCTTGAATTGCGGGATCATCTCGGCGTGATGCACCAGCGGGCCCGCGATCAGATGCGGGAAGAACGACACGAACAGCGTGTAGCTGACGATGTCGCGCTCGACCGGGGCGCCGCGCATCACGTCGACCAGATAGGCGATCTGCTGGAAGGTGAAGAATGAGATGCCGAGCGGCAGGATGATGTTGGCCATCGGCATCGGCACGCCGCTGAGGCCGCTCGCGGTATCGAGCAGGAAATTGGCGTATTTGAAGTAGCACAGCGCCGCGAGATTGAGCGTGACGCCGAGCATGCCGAAAGCGCGGCGCCGGCGCGGATCGGCCATCAGGAAACCAAGGCCGAAATTGCAGCCGATCGAGGTCAGGAACAGCAGCGTGTAGATCGGTTTCCACGAGCCGTAGAACACCAGGGAAGCGCCGACCAGCACCATGATGCCGGCGCGCGACGAATGCCGGCGCGCCGCGGCAAAGGCCAGCAAGGTGGCCGGCAGGAACTGGAACAGGAAGGTGAAAGAACTGAACTGCATGCGCCTTAGGACTTCAGATGCGACATGACATGGCGCGTATACAAGGGAACGCCGCTCTCGTTGAGATGCAGTTCGTCAGAATAGTCCTCCGCCGTCAGGCCGGGGACGGCAGGAATGTTAAGGACGTCGAAGTGGCAGCGTTCACCTGCTGTCGTGAGCAGGGCCACCTCCTCCGCATCCTTCTTCGACCATACGGTATCGATACCGCGGTCGTAGCGCGGCGACCATGGCGGCAGCATCACCGTCAGGCGCTGAGTCAGCCTGGCCATGTCGCACAGCGCGCCGATCTCGAATTGCGACTTCGGCCCGTTTACGTTCCAGTTCTCATATAGCGGGTGACTGCCGAGATCCTTCGGCCAGTTGTAGGCGGCGAAATGCTTGAGGCCGACATAGCCATAATCCGGCGGCATCGTGCCGCTGCCCGCGAGATCCTGATCCGCGGTGAGACGCGACGCGAAGGCTTCGCGGATGAATCGGATGACGGTGCCGACGCGCATCGGCAGGAACGTCACCAGTTGCTGCGCGACGCCGAGCCGGGCGAATGCGTTCTGCGGATAGGCCGTGGCCTGCTTGACGCCCTCGTTGAAGATGGACGGCGCAACGCTGGTGACGACTTGGGCATCGGCGAACAGCTCGGGATAGCGCCGCATCACGGCGAGGAAGGCCAGCGGCTCGCCGGCCTCATAAGCGATGTTCACGACCTTGCCTACGGGCAGTCCGGCAAGCTTGGCCGCGAGCGCGGCATCGATCTGGTAGTGGGTGCGGCTGTCGCCGGCGAACACGATGCGCGGCTTCAGCTGCAACAGCGGCAGCTTGCGGGCCAGCGCCTGCGGCACGTCGTCATGGACCTGCTTGGCCACCGCCGACAGCGCGGCGAGGCCTCCGATCCATACGGCCACTGTCAGCAAAAGTGTGCCGACGACCCAACGCGCGCTTGTTCGTAGTGCCCCCATGCGGCGGACATTGCCCAACATTTCCGACAGTGTCGAGATGTGCGGGGGGCATCGCTAAAACGCAGCGCGGCGCTGTCCCTGCGACAACAGCTTCACGAGCGTTTCAGCAGATTCATCAGGTAGCGCGTATAGATCGGGATGCCGGCAGCGTTGAGATGCGATTCGTCCATGAAGTGCTCAGGCGTCAGGCCCGGCACCGACGGAATGTCGAGCACCGCAAAGCCGCAGCGGCGACCGGCGGCCTGCATCACCGCGACCTGCTCGCGATCCATCTTCGCCCAGGCCGGATCCGTTGCCCGATCGTAACGCGGCGACCATGGCGGCGACACCACCGTGAGGCTTTTCACGCGCCCGACGATATCGCACAGCGCGCCGAACTCGTATTTCACCTTGGGCCCCGACAAGTCCCATCCCGCATAAAACGCGTGGGAGCCGAGTTCGCTCGGCCACTTGTAGCGTGGGTTGGACTGCAGACGGATCAGTCCGAAATCAGGCGGCGGCGACGCCCAATCGGCAAGATCCTGATCGGCGCCGAGCCGCGCCTGAAAGGCCTCACGGATGAAGCGAATCAGCGTGCCCAGCCGCAGCGGCAGGAACGTCGCCATCTGTCCGCCAACACCCATCCGCGCCGTGACGTCCTGCGGATTGGAGCCGGCGGTGCGCAGCCCGTCATTCAGGATCGGCGGCGTCAGGTTGATGACCAGCTGCGCATGTTTGAAAGCATCCGGCTTCAGATTGATCGCGGCCAGCACGGCCAGCGGCTCGCCGGCCTCATAGCCGAGATTGATCGCGGCGCCCGCAGGCTTGCCGAGCAACTCCGCGGCGACGACAGGATCGACCTGGTAATGCGTACGGCTGTCGCCGGCGAAAATAAGTTCAGGTTTGGACTGGAGCAGCGGCAGCTTGACGGCGAGCGCCATCGGCACGTCGTCATGGACGCGGTTGGCAATGGCGAGCAATCCTGCAAGGCCCAAGAGCCACACCAGGGCCGTCAGGAACAACGCGCCGCCGATCCAGCGGATCGAGGCGCGTCGTGTTCGCAGCAAAACTCCGCCAGAATGGATCAAGCGGCGGTCGGTCATGCCGTGTGTTCAACCACGAAACCCCACCGCGAACAATAACGCGTCAGTGACCGCCGCCACCGGCACCGGCCGCGTTGCTCGGCTTGCTCAGCAACAGCACCATCAGGCTCAGCAAAAGATAGAAACACGACAGTAAAAAGAACGAATCGCCGAAGCCCATCACCACGGCCTGGCGGTGTACGATCTGATTGAACTGCTTCAGGGCCATCATCGAGGCGTCGCCCATGCCCTGGAATTTCTGCGCGAACATGTTGATGGTCTCGACCGCCTTGGCATTGCCCCAGGTCACCTTGTCGTGCAGCCGCGAGATGTGGAAGTCGGTGCGGTCGTCGAGCGCGGTGTTGATCAGCGCGAGGCCCAGCGCGCCGCCGAGATTGCGCGTCAGGTTGAACAGGCCCGACGCGTTCTTGAGGCGGTCCGGCGCCAGCGTGCCGAGCGCGATGTTGTTGACCGGCACCATCGCCAGCATCATGCCCATGCCGCGCAGGATCTGCGGGAACAGCAGTTCGTAGAAGTCGTAGTCGCGGGTGATCGAGGTCATCAGCCAGGTGCCCGACGCGAACAGCACCAACCCGAGCGCAATCAAGATGCGCAGGTCGACCTTGGTCATCAGCCGGCCGACGATCGGCGCCATCACGAACATGGCGACGCCGGAAACGAACATGGTCTCTCCGATCATCATGGCGCTGTAGCCGCGCACCTCGGCGAGGTAGCGCGGATAAAGATAGGTCAGGCCGTAAAGCCCGATGCCGAGGCAGAACGAGAACATCGAGCCAAGCGCGAAATTGCGGTTGGAGAAGGCGCGGATATCGACGATCGGCTCGCGCGCGGTGAGCACCCGCCAGAAGAACGCCACCGCCGAGAACACGCAGACCACCGCGCAGATCGCGATGGAGTCGTCGCTGAACCAGTCGTTGCGCGGTCCTTCCTCGAGCACATATTCGAGTGAACCGAGGAAGCCGGCCATGAAGCTGAGCCCCCACCAGTCGAAATGATCGAGCAGTTCAAGATGCGGCTCGTCGAAATCGACCAGCGCGAGCACGCCGAGGGTGATGCCGATGCCCGGCACCACGTTGATGAAGAACAGCCAGTGCCACGACATCGCATCGGTGATGTAGCCGCCGACGGTCGGCCCCACGGTCGGCGCCAGCGTTGCGACCAGGCCGATGATCGGCGCGACGATATGGAATTTGGAGCGCGGAAACACCGTGTAGGCCGAGGCGAACACCGTCGGGATCATGCCGGCGCCGAGAAAGCCCTGGATCGCCCGCCACAGGATCATCTGCTCGATCGACGAGGTGAAGCCGCACATCAGGCTGGCCAGCGTGAAGCCCGCAGCCGAGATCGCGAACAGCATCCGCGTGCCGAGTGCGCGTGACAGGAAGCCCGACAGCGGGATCGCGATGACCTCGGCGATCAGATAGGCGGTCTGTACCCAGGACACTTCATTGGACGACGCCGACAGGCCCGCCTGGATGTCCGACAGCGAGGCCGAGACGATCTGGATGTCGAGGATCGACATGAACATGCCGAACACCATGATCAGGAAGGCGAACAGGCGTTTCGGCGCGATCCGGTCGGCGGCGGCCGGCGGAAACGGCGGCGCGCCCGACATAGTGGTGGTTGCGGCGGACATGGGATCGTCCTCGATTGCGCGCTTAATGCGCGGGTTCGGCGCCCGGCTTGGTGTTAACGCGGACATAGACCGACATGCCGGCGCGCAGCAGGTTTTCACGGGCAATATCGGCCGGCACTTTCACGCGGACCGGGACGCGCTGCACGATCTTGGTGAAATTGCCGGTGGCGTTGTCCGGCGGCAGCAAAGTGAACACCGAGCCCGCAGCCGGCGCCAGGGCTTCCACGGTGCCCTCGATGGCGCGGCTGGAGTCGGCGTCGAGTTCGATCGACACCGGCTGGCCGGGCTTCAGGCGGCGCAGCTGCGTCTCCTTGAAGTTGGCGTCGATATAGACGTCGTCGAGCGGCACCACATTGGCGAGGCGCTGGCCCGCGGCGATGAAGTCGCCGGTATTCACCATGCGGTTGGAAAAGATGCCGTCAACCGGCGCCTTGACCTGTGTGAAGTCAAGGTCGCGCTGCGCCTTGTCGAGCGAGCTCTGCAATTCAGCGAGCTGCGCGCGGGCCTCGTTCTGCTGCGCTTTGGTGACATCGACGCTGCTGTTGGCCGCATCAACCGCAGCTTTCGCCGACTGCACGGAGGCGGCCATCTGGTCGCGGTTCGACTGCGAGGTCTCATAGACCGAGCGCGAGGCAAAGCCCTGCTTGCTCAGGACCTCCTGGCGATCGAATTCGAGCTGCGCGCGCTTCGAGGCCGCGTCGGCGGAAGCAAGCTGCGCCCGCGCCTGCTCGACCGAGCTCTCCTGCGCCACGACCTGACGGCCGATCCGCTCGATAGTGGCCTTCTGGGTGTCGATCTTGCGGGAGGCGGCATCCACGGCAATCTTGTAGTCGCCGTCGTCGATCCGGAACAGGACCTCGCCGGCCTTCACCTTGACGTTGTCGCCGGGGACGATCTGGGCGATATGGCCGGACACCCGGGCGCCGAGCGTGGTGTTGTTGGCGCGGACATAGGCGTCGTCGGTGGACACCATGAAGCGGCCGACCAGGTAATAATTGACGCCATAATAGATCGCGGCGGTCGCCAGCAACAGGCCGACACCCAGCAGAATCTTCTTCTTCCGCCCGGACTTCGGTGCGGCGGCCTTGGTGGCCGGCGCCGCAGCGGGCGCATCGACCGGCGCAACCGGCGCCTCGGCCGTCTCGCGGGCCACGGTTTCGTCAGCACTGGTCACCGGCACGATCCGCGCCGCGGCGGCATCGCCGGCGTCCGGCTCGGTGCGAATAATGCGCGCTGCTTGATCACGTCCGGCCATCAAGGCCTCCCCGAATGGATTGCAGGTTCGGCTTTGCCGGCACCCGATATGGCAATAACTATATTGACCGAACGGTTCGGTCAAGATATCCCATGGCTATCACTGAAAAATGTTGCTGGGTCATTACCGCAGGCGTGTGCCGCCGATCATGATGGGATACAGGCTGAATCGATGGTTTTGAGCTGCCCCACACCGCCGGCCGGCGACGAAGACAATGCCAAGCGGCGTCAGATTATTGACGGCGCGCAGGCTGTCTTCATGACCCTGGGCTTCGATGGCGCCAGCATGGGCGAGATCGCCCGCGCGGCCGGCGTCTCCAAGGGCACGCTCTACGTCTATTTCACTGACAAGAACGCGCTGTTCGAGGCCATCGTCGAACAGGAGGTGCTGCAACAGGGCCGCGCGGCATTCGATTTCGATCCGTCCCGCGATGTCACCACCACGCTGCACGAATTCGGCACCGCCTATATCCAGCTGCTGTGCCGACCCGGCGGCGGGTCGGCGATCCGCACGGTGATGGCGATCGCCGAGCGCATGCCGGAAGTCGGCAGCCGGTTCTACGAGAAGGTGCTGGCGCTGACGATCAACCGGCTCGCGGATTATCTCGAGGTGCGTTGCGCACTGAACGAAGTGGCCATCGACAACCGCCAGCTCGCCGCCGCGCAGTTCATGCAGATGTGCCAGGCCACGCTGTTCCAGCCCTATATCTTCCAGGCCAAGGCGGCGCCCACGGCGCAGGAAATCGAGCGGGTCGTGTCCAGCGCGGTCCGCGTCTTTCTTGCGGGCTATGGAGTTGGGCGCGATTGAGTTCGCCTTCGCCAAGCGCAGCTCGCTGCGACGCTATTCGTTCTCGTAAAACTCCGCATCGTCCGGCGTCGACTTGCGCCCGGGCTTCTTGGCCGTGCGGCCGATCGAGCCGGTCACGCCGCCATAATCGCGTCCCGACGCATAGGGATTACGGCTCTGCACCTTGGCCGCGATCTCCTCGCCCGACACCGCGGCCGGCTGACAGATCACCGGGCGCTTGGCGCGGCGCATCAGGTCGACATGGATGTGGTCGTAGTGAAACACATTGGAGCCCGGCGCCAGCACGGTGTTGAAGATCTGGCACGCCCCACCCTGCACGTCGCGCAGAAAGCCCTGCTCTTCCGGCGTGCCCTTCCAGCCGTTCTTGACCGACATGTTGCGGCCGTCGGCAAAGGTGAAAGCGGCGATGTCCATGGCGTTGCCAAAGGCGTGCTCGGAAATATGCGCCCGCGAATTGCCGTTCATGCCACGACATGAGTATGCGGAAATCTGCCGCATCTCGACCACGCGCGATCCGAACCAGCGCATCGCGGCGGGCTGCACCGCGTCGGCCAGCCACTTGTCGAGCGCCGATACGATCGGACAGGCCAGCGTCGCCGTCGGCTTCAACAGCACGGGTCCCACCGAACCCGTGACATTGCCCGGACCGGGACCAAGCCGCGGCTGCGCGTAATCCTGCGCCGGCTGGCTCTGCACCACGCCGGAGCTGTAGCGGCCATAGGGCGCGCGTGGCTGTGGCGGCGCGCTGCGCGGCATCGCCTGCGAGTTGCCTTCAGGCGGAAGCTCGATCTCGTCCTCATTGTCCGGAGGAACGCCCGGCGGATTGAGCGAGACCGGTCCGCTGGACGGCGCGCCGGCACCGTAGGCCGGCTGCGGCGTCGTTGTCTGCGGATATGAATTCGGATAGCTGCTCGGCCGCGCCAACGGCTGCGGCTGGATCGGCCAGCGCGGCTGGTTTGCCCCGGCGATGCCGCCCGGCGGCCGCAACGTCTCGTCGGCAAAGCCGACGCTGCTATTGCTTTCGCCCAGCGCCGCAACCTTCAGCGGGAACTCGGCGCCGCACACGCCGGGACCGGAGATCGGATTGATCCGGACCAGGTCGGCGGTCTCTTTGACCGCACCCGATTTAAGGCAAGCAATCTCGGCCTCGGCTCGCCACGGTTCGCGTTCTTCGGTCTGGAACAGACCACGACCGCAACCCGCAAGCGATACAAGGACGAAGGAGCCGACGAGATACAAACGAACTCCGCGCGTCATTCACGCAAATTGAGCCAAATGTTTTAAGGACTCTTCAACGACGCGAACGCGAAGTCGATTCAGCGCGGGCTTTCTCAAGCGATCAGGTCAGCGGTCGATAAATGCCGGAAGCTCCGGAACGCGCCGCCACCCTTTGCGTTACGCCCGTTCGACGTTGCAAAGGGAGAGAGTTCCCATGACTTTTACCGGTCAGTTGAGCGTTGTTGCCGCCTACGCGGCCATGGCTTTCGTCGGCGCGGTCGTGCTGGGCGTCCTGTAGACATCATTCTCGCGAATGTGAATGCCCGTTTCTTGTCGAGGAGCGGGCATTTTCGCGCCGCTGTTTGCCGCGACGACATAATTCTGACCAGCGACGAAACCGGTTTGCCCGGACGACGCAAACATCCAGAAATGACCGCGGGATACTCCCGACGCCAACGAAGCACCGAATGGTGCTCATCACAGGCGCTCAAACGGAGACAACCCATGGCCAAGCTCGCATCCCCTGCCCTCACCTTTCGCCGCACCGCGGTTGCCGTCGGTGCTCTGATCGGCGCGTTTTCGTTCGCACCATCGGCCGGCGCTTCGCCGCTGCCGCTGTTTCCGTTCTTCATGCTGCCGCCGGTGCAGTCCGCGCCCGTGCCGATGATGCAATCGCCTGGGGTCGACGACGACAGTGCGGTCGTCGAACAGCCGGCGCGTTTTCGCAAGCAGATCGTGCCCTATGCCACGCGCGAAGTGCCGGGCACCGTGATCATCGATACGCCGAATACCTATCTGTATTACGTACTCGGCAGCGGCCAGGCGATCCGTTACGGCATCGGCGTCGGCCGCGACGGCTTCACCTGGTCCGGCGTGCAGACGGTGTCGCGCAAGGCGGAATGGCCGGCCTGGACGCCGCCGGCGGAAATGATCGCGCGGCAACCTTATCTGCCGCGCCATATGGCCGGCGGACCCGGCAATCCGCTCGGGGCCCGCGCCATGTATCTCGGCGGCACCATCTACCGCATCCACGGCACCAACATGCCGGAAACCATCGGCACGCAGGTCTCGTCGGGCTGTATCCGCCTGACCAACGCAGATGTGTCCGATCTGTATTCGCGTGTTTCGGTTGGTACCAAAGTCATCGTGCTGCCGATGGATCGCCGCGCCGACAGCGCGAGCGGCCGCCGCGGATAGCGGCCTTCAATCGGGCGCATTTGCGGTGCGGTTCGAACCGAATGACGGCAACTGGCGCGCGACACGTTGAAGATGTATCGTCCCCGCTCTTGGCAGCGGGGACATGATGCGTCTTAAGACAGTTCTGATCGGCGGCGTTCTGCTCGTGGTTTTTTTCGCGGGCGCGCTGAAGGTAATGGACATCGTTGCGCCGCGCGGCGCCGGGCTCGGACCGGTGCTGGTGGAGTTGCCGCCGTTGCCGGTTTCGGCGGCGCGCAGTTCGAGCATCGTGACGCCGATCACCGTGTCGCTTGCAGCCATCCGCGACGCCGCCGAAAAAGGCGCGCCGAAAACCTTTGCCGGCACCGCCCCCAATCCCGTTCCGCAACTCTTGCAGAATGCCGACATCAAATGGAGCGCGGCGCGCGGCCCGATCGCGGCCACCGGCGCGCAGGACGCGCTGACGCTGTCGACGCCGCTGAATGGCACGCTGACAGTCAACGGCGCCATTTCGTCGAATGCGCGCGAGGCGCTGGGCGGTGCGCTGGGCAATCTGCTCGGCGCCAATGTCGCCAAGCAGATCGGCAGTATCAACATCAAGAACGTCAATGCCAATGCGGACATTCGCGGCAATGTCGTCATCTCGGCACGGCCGCAGTTGGCGACGAACTGGCGCATCGAGCCCAACCTGACGGCGCAGATCGCCCTCGGCGATACCAGCGTCGCCGTGGCCGGCGCCCGCATCAACGTGCCCGCACAGGTGAAGCCGGTGATCGACAAGGCGGTCAGCGAGCAGATCGCCGCGGTTCAGCAACGCCTCCGCAACGATCCCGCCTTCGAGCAGAGCGCTCGGCGCGAATGGGCCAAGCTCTGCCGTTCGATCCCGCTGCAGGGCGCCAGCGCCGCGCAGAGCCTGTTCCTCGAATTGAAGCCGACCCGCGCCGTGGCGGCGCAGCCGCGCATCGATGCCAACGCGCTGACGCTTACCCTCGGCGTCGAGGCGGAAACGCGCGTCACCCCGGTGCAGACCAAACCGGTCTGCCCCTTCCCCGCCACGCTGGCCATCGTGCCGCCGGGGCCGGGCAAGATCAACATCGGCGTGCCGGTCGACATGCCCTTTACCGAACTCAACAAGATCATCGAGGCCCAGCTCAAGGGCAAGACCTTCCCCGAGGACGGCTCCGGATCCGTCAGCGTCACCGTCAAGACCTCGAAAATAGCGGCATCGGGCGACCGGCTGCTGATTTCGCTGCTGGTAAATGCCAAGGAAAAACAGAGCTGGTTCGGCTTCGGCGGCGAAGCGATGGTGCATATCTGGGGCAAGCCGGTGCTCGACCAGACCAAACAGGTTTTGCGCTTCAGCAATCTGGAAATGGCGGTCGAATCCGAGGCGGCCTTCGGCCTGCTCGGCACGGCTGCGCGCGCGGCGATGCCGCTGCTGCAGAGCACCTTGGCCGAACGCGCGACCATCGACCTGAAGCCGTTCGCCTCGAATGCTCAGAAGAAGATCGCAGCGATGATCGCCGATTTCCAGAAGAACGAGGAAGGCCTGCGCGTCGACGCCGAAATCAGCAGCCTGCGCCTCGGCGACATCACGTTCGACTCCAAGACGCTGCGCGTGGTTGCCGAAGCCGACGGTGCCGTCGGCGTCAACGTGACCAAGCTGCAGGGATTTTGATCGCAGGGCGAGCGGGCTCCTGCGCGCGGTCGCATCGACGTCTTGCCCGCGCAAATGAATGCGAGCAGGATGCGCGGATATTGGAGCTGCAAAAGCAGCCCTTCATTCAGGGAGCGCGACCTATGAGACCATCCACCGCTTCGATCGCGGCAGGCTTCGTTCTGGCGTTTGCCGCGTCGTCCGCCCACGCCCAGATCTCGGACGATGTCGTCCGGATCGGCGTCCTGACCGACATGTCGAGCCTTTATGCCGACGCCACCGGGAAGGGTTCGGTGGTCGCTACCGAAATGGCCGTGGCCGACTACGGCGGCAAGGTCAAAGGCAAGCCGGTGCAGGTGATCTCGGCGGATCACCAGAACAAGCCGGATGTCGGCGTCAACATCGCGCGCAACTGGTATGACAACGACAAGGTCGACGCCATCGTCGACGTCCCGACGTCATCGGTGGCGCTACCGGTTTCGGCGCTGACCCGGGAGAAGAACAAGATCCATATCAATTCCGGCGGCGGCAGCTCCGATATCACCGGCGCGCAATGTTCGCCGAATACCGTGCACTGGACCTACGACACCTACGCGCTGTCCAATGTCGCCGGCCGTGCGATGGTCAAACGCGGCGAAGATACCTGGTTCTTCGTCACTGCAGACTATGCCTTCGGCGCGGCGCTCGAACGGGATGCCGCCAGCATCGTCAAGGAGAGCGGCGGCAAGGTCATCGGCGCGGTCAAACATCCGCTGAATTCGTCGGACTTCTCCTCGTTCCTGCTGCAAGCGCAGGCGTCCAAGGCCAAGGTGGTCGCGCTCGCCAATGCCGGCGGCGACACTACCAACGCGCTGAAGCAGGCGTCGGAATTCGGCATCCTCAAGGGCGGCCAGAAGATGATCGCGCTGCTGCAGGAAATCACGGACACGCATTCGCTGGGCATCAAGGAGGCACAGGGCCTGATCACCACCGATGCATTCTACTGGGACATGAATGATGCCAGCCGCGCGTTCTCGAAGCGCTTCTACGAGAAGGTCGGCCGCATGCCGACCATGATCCAGGCCGGGCTTTATTCGGCAACCATGCATTACCTGAAGGCCATCGACGCGATCGGCACCGACGAGGCGCCCAAGGTGATGGCGCAGATGAGGGCGACGCCGATCCACGACTTTTTCGCCAAGAACGGCAGGATCCGTGAGGACGGCCGCATGGTGCACGAGATGTATCTGATGGAGGTCAAGAAGCCCGAGGAATCCAAGGGCGAATGGGACCTGTACAAGGTCTTGGCCGAAGTCCCCGGAGACGAGGCATTCCGCCCGCTCGACAAAGGCGGTTGTCCGCTGGTGAAGGGCAAATCATAGGCGTAACGAAAAGGCGCGCCCGGATCGCCGGACGCGCCTTGTTGTTGATTTGAGTGCCTGATTACTGCGTCGTATACTTGAACTCAGGCAGCGCCTTCAGCTCATCCTTGGTGGCGCTCAACGTAGCGTGGTCGGGATACCAGGGGTTCGGCTTGGTCGCCGCGGCCGGCGCAGGTGCCGCACCGGTGGTCGCCGCTCCCGTGGTCATCCCCGTCGACGTGCTCGACGACGTGCCGGCAGCGGGGGCAGACGAGACCTTCATCGGCTCATTTACGAATTTGATCTTGTCGTACGGCACCGCGACCAGATGTTCGCCGACGCCGAGGAAACCGCCGACACCCACGACCACCGCCTTGATCGAGCCGGACTTGTCGGTCAGCAGATCATTGATCGAGCCGAGGCTTTCGTTGCTGTCGTTATAGACGTTCAGGCCGACGACCTTGGACGCGCGCCAGTTGCCATTGTAGCTGGAGTCCGATGCGGTGACCGGCGCGGCAGCAGGCGACGTCGTCGTGGTGGTCGCCGACGGGGTCTGTGCGAACGCCGCCGAGGCCATCAGAGCCGAACCAACGATGCCAGCCGTCACATATTTCTTGAACATATGTTCCTCCTGTTGTGGTTGTCCTGAAGCAACGCGGGCCGCAAGCGAGCGTTCCGGTTCCCGGTAAAATTTGCTGCTTGAATTGATGGCATGCGGCGTCGCGTCGCGGCGATGCAAAAAGGCCGCCATCCGGAACGGATGGCGGCCTGAACAACCAACGGCGCGTATCGATCGGTTGAGAGCTCAACTCGTATAGTTGATCAGCAGCGCCGAAAATGACGACGCGTTGCTGGACGTCGCCGCGGTGCCGCTTGCGCCGTAACTGCTCGACGATGAACTTTGAGATTCCTTCAGGCTGGCAATGAACTGCTGCAGCACGTCGCTGGCGTCGGTTGAACTGTCGCTGCTATCCGTTGATGAACTATCGGACGGCGGAGGACCGGGAGGCGGCCCACCGGGTCCGCCCGGACCGCCATGCCCACCTGCCTTGCCGGAGCCGCCGCTGGAAAAAGCCTGCTGAAACACGCTTTTCAGTTCGGTGGCCTGGTCGGCGGTCAGCTTGCCGCTCGACACCTGGGTGGAGATCAGGTCGTCGATTTTCGACTTCATGTCGCCGGACGTCTTGGAAGTGGTCTCGCTGCTGCCGGATGACGTCAGCGAGCTGTCGATATCCGTGAGCGCCGACGACAGCGCGTCCTGATCGCCGCTGCTCACGGTTCCATTGGCTACATCGGCCTGCAACTCTTGCTGCAGCTTCTGCAATGGAGACTGGTAACTACTGCCGGAGGCAGCCGAAATGGACGTCATGATCCGCTCCAAGGTGCTGGTAATCGTGCTTGCCAAAATCCCTGAACGCTCTTAACGAACTCTTCCTGTTGCCTCGCCGATATGTTGCACTGTGTTGCGCCGTCGGGACCGGAAACACTGCGAAACAAAAAATCTCGGCAGGCCCGGCCGATCCCGGCCACAAAGGTCGCCATGGCAAACATACCCAACATTCTGGTCGTCGAAGATGACCGCGAAACCCGCACGCTGATCGCCAAGTATCTGCGTACCAACGCGTGCAATGTAACCACGGCCGCTGACGGGCGCGAGATGGAGAAGGCGATGGCGGACAGCCGCGTCGATCTTTTGATCCTCGACGTCATGCTGCCGGGTGAGGATGGCCTGAGCCTGTGCCGCCGGGTTCGCGCCGAATCCGAACTGCCGATCATCATGCTGACCGCGCGCGGCGAGGACGTCGACCGCATCCTCGGCCTCGAAATGGGCGCCGATGACTATCTGCCGAAACCGTTCAATCCGCGCGAACTGCTCGCGCGCATCAACGCCGTGCTGCGGCGGCAGGCTTCGGCTCTCAACGCCAGCGCGACGCCGTCCGCTACTGCGCTTGCATTCGCCGGCTGGCAGATCGACTTCCGCCTGCGCGAGTTGCGCAACCCCGAGGGCGCCCGCGTCGCCATGACCTCGGCCGAGTTCGACCTGCTGCGCGCCTTCTGCGAGCGGCCTGGCCGCGTGCTGTCGCGCGACAGCCTGCTCGATCTCACGCAAGGCCGCAACGCCGGATCGTTCGAGCGCAGCATCGACGTCCTGGTCAGCCGCATCCGGCGCAAGATCGAGGTCGATCCGCAGGATGCCCTGCTGATCAAGACGGTGCGCTCCGGCGGCTACATGTTCACGCCCTCCGTCGAAGCGATCGCGACGGCCCAACCGCACTGATGAAGACCCTGCTCGGCATCCTCAACCTGCGGCGGATCAGCGGCCAGATCGCTGCGCTGGTGGTGGTGTCGATCGTGGCGATCCATCTGCTGCTGACCGGCCTGTTCATGCTGCACCGGCCGGATGAGCAGGAAGCCAAATATCGCGGCCATGGCGAGGTGACCGCGATGATCCTGTTGCTGGGCGCAACGGAGCCGGCGGGGCGGCCGGAGCTGATCGCCCATATGGCGCAGGCGTTTCCGCAGTTCGACATCCGCGATCTCGATTCCGCGTCGTTCACAGAGACCGATCCCCGCAGCGAACCCGACCTGCAGAATATCCATCGGCATCTCGGCCCCACCTACCGCATGTCGCCGATCCCCAACAGCACGCGCGGCGAGACCGCGGTCGAGCTGCCCGACGGCGATGTGATCGGCGTGCGTATCCCGCCCGAGCGCGCCCGACCGTTCGCCTTCGGTGGCCCATGGCTTCTGACCCTGCTGTTCGTCGTCAGCAGCCTGACGGTGCTCGGCCTGTGGGCTGCGCGCGCGCTGGCTGCACCCTTGTCGTCCTTCGCCATGGCCGCGGAGACCTTCAGCCTCAACGGTGCCGCGTTGCCGCTGCCCGAGCGCGGCCCCGAGGAAATCCGCGCGGTGGCCCGTGCGCTCAACCGGATGCGCGAACGCATCGGCACACTGATCGACGACCGCACAAAGATGCTGGCCGCCATCAGCCACGATTTGCGCACGCCGATCACGCGGCTGCGGCTGCGGTCGGAATTCATCGAGGACGACAATCATCGCCGCCACATGCTGCGCGACCTCGACCAGATGCGGTCGATGCTCGAAGCCGTGCTGTCGTTCCTGCGCGGCGATCGCCGGCTCGAGGACCTGACCCTGACCGACATCGCCACCACGCTGCAGCTGATCGCCGACCAGTTCGCGGATATCGGCCAGACCGTGAGCTATCAGGGGCCGTCGCATGCCATGCTAATGGCGCGCCCTGACGATCTGCATCGCGCGGTGACCAATCTGGTCGAGAACGCCGTCAAATTCGGCGGCGAAGCGCGGATCTCCCTGACGATGGCGGCGGGCTCCGCGATCATCGAGGTCAGCGACGACGGCCCCGGCATCTCGGACGCCCGCAAGAGCGCCATGCTGCAGCCCTTCGTACGCGGCGACGACGCCCGCAACATGGACCATGAGGCAGCGGGATTCGGCCTCGGCCTGTCGATTGCCCGCGCCATCGTGCTGGCCCACAGCGGCGAGCTCTGTTTGCTCGACCGCGAACCGAACGGCCTCATCGTGCGGATCACTTTGCCCGCGCCGCAGGTCGGCCGCGTCGCGGCGTAGAATCTTCGGACATCCTCGGCGGCCCCTCCTTCACCTCTCCCCACCGGGGAGAGGTGAAGGAGCGCTGCCGCTACGGTTTGATGCTGACGCAGATCTAGTCCACCCGGACCACGGGCTCGGCGCTGTGCAGCGCATCAGCCTTGCGCACATGGATCGTGGCGATGTCGTCGCTGTACACCTTCTGCCAGCCGTCGATGTGGTCGAGCAGTTTGGTCGCGGCGCTCTGGGTGCGCATCAGCGTCGCCTCGATATGATAATCCTTCAGCAGCCGAAACAGCTTGTCGGGCTCCGCGAGGCCGCTGGCATTGTTATGGTCGACCATCAGCTTTTCGCCGAACAATTCGGTGCGGCCGTCGATGAAGGTCGGCACCTGCCGCGTGATCAGGTAGCCGCCGAAATCGTAGTCGTTGAAGACACGGCTCAGATTGAGCTTCTTCAATGCGGTGACGGCCGCGACCGGCGCGGCGTTGTCCGGCGGCGCGTAGCCCCTGCCCGATGTGAAAACGACCGTGCCCGCCATCACGCAGAGCGCGATGCCGGCGATCAACGCACCGCGCATGGCGCCGGCTGTGTCGGCATGGGACGCGCCACCGAGTTGCCGGCCGAGCGGTGCGGCGAGCACCAGCGGGGCCAGCAGCGCCAGCACTTCGGCATTGCGCACATGGCTCAGCGCCATGAACACAAAGCCCAGCACCAGAACGATCCGCAGCGGCGGCAGCGTGATGCCGCGCCACAGGACCAGGGCAAAGGCCACGAGAACGGTGAGTTCGAGCGGGCCGGCATGGCTGAAATCGGCCGGACGCCATTCGCCGATCAGCGCCAGCGCGGCGCCGAGATTGAGGATGCGCTGCGCGGCCAGCAGCGCCTCCGCGCCATAGGGCGTGACGCAGGCGGCCGCGATGGCGGCCGCGCCGAACAGCGCCCAGCGCATCACCTGCTTGCGCTGGGCGGCGCCCGGCAATCCCCAGATCGCCTCGAGCCCGATCGGTCCGATCAAGGCAAGCCCGAGCACGAAGCCGCCATGCAGGTTGGCCCACAGCGCCATCAGCGGCAGCAGCCAGAATGACGGCGCGGATTTGCGGTCCATGGCAGTAACCAGCCCGCCGACCCAGGCTACCATCACAGGCATCGCCAGCAGATGTGGCCGCGCCACCAGATGCGACGTCATCAGCGCAAACGCGGTGGCGACACAAATCAGCGTCGCGGTGCGCGGCAGCCGGCTGTCGAGAAAGCGCGCGAGCAAAGCCAAAGTGAGCGCGACTGATGCCGCGGCCACCACCACTGGGCCGGTCCAGCCGGCGACATCGTAGGCGACGGCGTAAATGACCTGCGCCAGCCACTGCGTCGAGATCCACGGCTGGCCGTGCATCGTGAATGAATAGATGTCGGTATGCGGCACGGCGCGGTGATCGAGGATCCACTGCCCTACCATGATTTGCCAATAGGTGTCGGGATCGTTGAGCAGCCGCGCGCCGACTGCGAGCAGCAGCACGTAGACCGCAAGCGCGACCCAAAGCGGCAGCAGGCCCGGCAGCGCTTTGCGGGCCTCGATAGGATGGGTGACAGACATCGTCATAGGCAGGCGCGTCTCCGGCACACGCGGCAATTCCCGGCGATCAAAACATGGCGCTGCATAATGTGAGGTAAATCACGGCGGAACCGACGGGTTCTGCCCCTAGAAAGACTCATTTGGACCGCAAACGCGACGCAACAGATCTGATGGTTAGCGCCGCATGAACGGCCGTCCCGCCCCGGCGGGTGACATAATTTCGAGGCCCTGTATGAAGTTCGCATGTTCGCTGACGGTCGCCCTGGCCATTCTCATCCTGCCCCAGGTCGCTTCGGCGCAGCAGCGTTCGGATTACGAAGCGCTGGTCACCGCCCATGCGCAGGCCAACGGCATTCCGGAAGCGCTGGTTCACCGCGTCATCGTGCGCGAGAGCAAGTACCATCCCAATCTGGTCGGGCGCGGCGGCACCATTGGCCTGATGCAGATCAAGCTCGCGACCGCGCGTGGCGTGGGCTACACCGGCAGCGCCGAAGGCCTGCGCGATCCCGACACCAATCTGATGTATGGCGTGAAATATCTCGCCGGCGCCTATCGCGCCGCCAACGGCAATCACAATCGTGCCGTGTCGTATTTCGCCGGCGGCTATTATTATGCCGCAAAGCGTCAGCGCCACGAGAAATCTGCGCCGCCGCACCAGCCGATCTTCGCCAAGGATGCGACGCGGCCGCCGCTGCAGGAAACTGCCAATGCCAATGCGCAGGTACCTGCCGCCGAGGCGGCTGCGGACCGCGCCAAATAAGGGTGCGTTGACACGCGCACCCATCGGCTTACATTAGAGTCGTTCCGAGGGGGGCTCCGACGAGGAGCTGAGATACCGCTAGCTCGCACGTTCCGCTTTCATGCGGGTCGAATCGCGGGACCGCGGTGACCCTTTGAACCTGATCCGGGTCATGCCGGCGAAGGGACAGGGATGTATCAGAGTGCGATGTCGCGCGGGGATCAACCCGTTGCGGACCAACCTATTTCCATCATCGGTGCCGGCATCGCCGGTGCCTGGCAGGCGTTGCTGTTCGCCAGGGCCGGCCATGCCGTAACCCTGTTCGAGCGCAGTGGCGCTTCCATGCGCGATGCCACCAGCCACTGGGCCGGCGGCATGCTGGCGCCGTGGTGCGAAGCCGAAGTCTCGGAGCCCGTGGTGTCGCGTCTCGGCCTGCGCGCGCTGGATTTGTGGCGCGAGCAGTTGCCGGAAACTCCGTTCAATGGCTCGTTGGTGGTGGCGCATCCGCGAGACCGCGCCGACTACGAACGTTTCGCCAAGATGACCGCGGGCCATACCCGGCTGGACGCAGCGAAACTCGCAGAGCTGGAACCGTCGCTCGAAGGCCAGTTCCGCGATGCCCTATTCTATCCCGGCGAAGGCCATGTGGAGCCGCGCCGCGTGCTGCCGCAGCTGCATGCGCGCATCAACGAGGCCGGCGGCATCATCCGCTACAACAGCGAACAGCAGCCGGCCGATCTTGACGGCGTGGTGATCGACTGCCGCGGCCTGCAGGCGCGCGATGCCCAGCCGCAACTGCGCGGCGTCAAGGGCGAGATCGTCATCGTCGAGACCGACGAGGTGCAACTATCGCGCCCGGTGCGGCTGATGCATCCGCGCTGGCCGCTTTACGTGATCCCGCGCGCTGACAACCGTTTCATGCTGGGCGCCACCTCGATCGAGAGCGAGGACCGCGGCGTCAGCGTGCGCTCGGCGCTCGAACTGCTCGGCGCCGCCTATGCCGTGCATCCGGCCTTTGCCGAAGCGCGCATCGTGGAATTCGGCGCCGGTCTGCGGCCGGCGCTGCCCGACAACCTGCCGCGCATCGCCATCGACAAGCAGCGCATGTCCGTCAACGGACTTTATCGCCACGGCTTCCTGCTGGCGCCGGCGCTGGCGGAGCTGACGGTGAACTATGTTCAGCGCGGCGTCATCGACAACGAGGTGATGCAATGCGCGTGACCGTGAATGGTGAAGCGCGCGAGATCGAGGCGGCGCATGTCGGCGCCCTGCTCGACGAACTCGACTATGCCGGCACGCATTGCGCGATCGCCGTGAATTTCGACGTGGTGCCGCGCAGCGCTTGGGCGCAGACGGCGCTGAAGGCCGGCGACGAGATCGAGATCATCACGCCGCGGCAGGGAGGGTGAACATGCAGATGACGTCACCACACACTCCACTGTTATCGCCCGGCTTGACCGGGCGACCCAGTATTCCAGGGCCTCTCGTTAAAAACATCGGCGCGCTGGAATACTGGGTCCCCGCTTTCGCGGGGATAACGGCTGTATTTGGAGCAGCGACATGAGCAACACCAATTCCACCACATCCACCGTCGACTTCTACGGCAAGACCTTCGCCTCGCGCCTGCTGATCGGCTCGGCCCTCTACCCCTCCCCCGCGGTCATGCAGAACGCGATCCGCGCCTCGGGCTCGAACATCGTCACCGTCTCGCTGCGGCGCGAATCCGCCGGCGGCAAGACCGGCGATGCGTTCTGGTCGCTGATCCGCGAGCTCGACGTCACCGTGCTGCCCAACACCGCCGGCTGCCGCACCGTGCGTGAGGCTGTTTCCACCGCCAAGCTGGCGCGCGAGCTGTTCGGCACCCAGTGGATCAAGCTCGAGGTCATCGCCGACAACGACACGCTGCAGCCCGACGTGGTCGCTTTGGTCGAGGCCGCAACCGTCCTGATCAAGGACGGCTTCGAGGTGTTCCCCTATTGCACCGAGGATCTGAGCATCGCGCTGCGTCTGGTCGATGCCGGCTGCAAGGTTGTGATGCCATGGGCGGCGCCGATCGGCAGCGCGCGCGGCATCGTCAGCCGTGACGCGCTTCGGCTGATGCGCGATCGCCTGCCCGACATCACGCTGGTGATTGACGCGGGCTTAGGCGCGCCGTCACACGCCGCCGAGGCGCTTGAACTCGGTTATGACGCCGTGCTGCTCAACACCGCCATCGCCAAGGCCGCCGATCCCGCTGCCATGGCCAATGCCTTCCGCCTCGCCGTCGACGCCGGCCGCACCGGCTATGAAGCCGGCCTAATGGGCGCGCGCGACTTCGCCTCACCTTCCACTCCAGTCATCGGGACACCGTTCTGGCATGCCGTATCCTGATCGCTTCTATCCCGTCGTCGACAGCGTCGCTTGGGTGCGGCGCCTGACGGCGCTCGGCGTCGGCACCGTGCAGTTGCGCGCCAAAGAGCTCGACGATGCCGCGGCCACGGCGTTGTTTCGCGAGGCGCTGGCGGTGACCCAAGGCACGGCGACCAAGCTGGTTGTCAACGACTACTGGCGCGTCGCCATCGACCTGAAGGCGAAGCACCTCCATCTCGGCCAGGAAGACCTCGCCGACGCCGACGTCGCCGCGATCAAGAAGGCCGGCCTTACCCTCGGCCTGTCGACCCACGACGAAGACGAACTCGAAACCGCATTACGCGCGGAGCCCGATTACGTCGCGCT
This sequence comes from Tardiphaga sp., assembly GCA_040512975.1. Lineage (GTDB taxonomy): Bacteria > Pseudomonadota > Alphaproteobacteria > Rhizobiales > Xanthobacteraceae > Tardiphaga. The sequence goes on from JBEVEC010000183.1 coordinate 21,731, forward strand.
CGGCCCGATCTTCTTCACCACGCTGAAATCCATGCGCTTCGCGCCGCAGGGCGTGCCGAAGATTGCCGTGTGGAAAAAGCGCGTCGGCCAGCTTCCGCTGGTCGCCATCGGCGGCATCAAGCTCGAACACGCCGCGGAGATCTTTGCCGCCGGCGCGGATTCCATCGCCGTGGTCAGCGACGTCACCCAGAACGCCGACCCCGACGCCCGCGTCCATCAATGGCTCGGCGCATCCGCGCCCGCCGCCTGACATTCCAAGAACGACAACGGAGGATTAGTCCATGAACATCCGCTCCAATCCCGACACCACCCTGCCCGCCGTCACCACCGGCAGCCTGCCATCGTCGCGCAAGATCTACGCGATCCCAGAGAGCGCGCCGGACCTGCGCGTGCCGCTGCGCGAAATCATTTTGTCGGAAGGGGCCGGTGAGCCGAACCTGCCGGTCTACGACACCTCGGGCCCCTACACCGACCCCGACGTGCTGATCGACGTCAACAACGGCCTGTCCCGCGCGCGCATCGCCTGGGTCAAGGAGCGCGGCGGCGTCGAGGAATACGAGGGCCGCGACATCAAGCCGGAAGACAACGGCAATGTCGGCGCGGCGCATGCGGCAAAATCGTTCAAGGCCCACCACAAGCCGCTGCGCGGCACCGGCGACGCCATGATCACGCAGTACGAGTTCGCCCGTGCCGGCATCATCACCAAGGAGATGATCTACGTCGCCGAGCGCGAGAACCTCGGCCGCAAGGTGCAGCTCGAACGCGCCGAAGCCGCGCGCGCCGACGGTGAATCGTTCGGCGCCGAGGTGCCTTTGTTCGTCACGCCGGAATTTGTCCGCAGCGAGATCGCGCGCGGCCGCGCCATCATCCCGTGCAACATCAACCACGCCGAACTCGAGCCGATGATCATCGGCCGTAACTTCCTCACCAAGATCAACGCCAATATCGGCAACTCCGCGGTGACGTCGTCGGTGGAGGAAGAGGTCGACAAGATGGTGTGGGCGATCCGCTGGGGCGCCGATACCGTGATGGACCTCTCCACCGGCCGCAACATCCACACCACCCGCGAATGGATCCTGCGCAACGCGCCGATCCCGATCGGCACCGTGCCGATCTATCAGGCGCTGGAAAAGTGCGATGGCGATCCGGTCAAGCTGACCTGGGAACTGTACCGCGACACGCTGATCGAGCAGTGCGAACAGGGCGTCGACTACTTCACCATCCATGCCGGCGTGCGGCTGGCCTATATCCACCTCACCGCCAACCGCGTCACCGGCATCGTGTCGCGCGGCGGCTCGATCATGGCCAAGTGGTGCCTGGCGCATCACCAGGAGAGCTTCCTCTACACGCATTTCGAAGAGATCTGCGACCTGATGCGCAAATACGACGTGTCGTTCTCGCTCGGTGACGGCCTGCGGCCCGGCTCGATCGCGGACGCCAACGATCGCGCCCAGTTCGCCGAGCTGGAGACGCTGGGCGAACTCACCAAGATCGCATGGGCCAAGGGCTGCCAGGTGATGATCGAGGGCCCCGGCCACGTGCCGCTGCACAAGATCAAGATCAACATGGACAAGCAGCTCAAGGAATGCGGCGAAGCGCCGTTCTACACCCTCGGGCCTCTGACCACCGACATCGCGCCGGGCTACGACCACATCACCTCGGGCATCGGCGCCGCCATGATCGGCTGGTTCGGCTGTTCGATGCTGTGCTACGTGACGCCGAAGGAGCATCTCGGCCTGCCCAACCGCGACGACGTGAAAGT
>JBEVEC010000188.1:0-5192 GCA_040512975.1 Tardiphaga sp.
AGCGCGGGACCCGTGAGGGTCCCGGCGGCGATCAGGACAGCGATGGAAACGACTCTACGCGGGACGTTCGTCGAACTCACGAACTGGACTTCGGCCGTCCCAGCAGGGAGGCCATCTCGTCTTCGAGGTTCTCGAAGCCGGTCTTGACGGGCGGGGCGACGGACGGCGCCTCGCGGGCGGGGCTCGCGATCGAGAGGTCCGGTGCACGCGGGATCCGATTCTCTCCAGCGCCGGGACGAATGTCCGAAATGTCGGCGCGCGGTTCGCCGACGGGGCGGCGCAATGCGGCTTCCAGCCGCTGCGCCATGTCGGCGAGGCTCTGGTCGGCCGAGGCCGCCGGCGCCACCGGGGCAGGCGCCGGCGGCGGCGGCGCGGGCGGTGCGACTGCGACCGGCGCAACCACGGGCGTGGGCAAAGTCGGCGTCACGATCGAGGCGCGCTCGGGGCGCGGCGGCGGCATGCTGCGGATCGGCGGGTCGGCGCGCAACGGACGCGGCATCATCGGTTCGGAGCGCGGCATCTCGCTGCGCGGCATGGCGCGCGGCACCACCGGCTCCGGGCGGGGTTCGGGGCGCGGCTCCGGCCTCGGCGCGGGCTCCGGCAGAACGCTGGTGATGGGCTCCGGGCGACGCTCGGGCAAAGGCGTCACCGATCGGCGCTCTTCCATGAAGGCGGGACGCGCCGGCCGCGGCAGGGGCTCGGGGGCGGCCGGTTCGGGCTCCGGCGCCTCGGGCGCTTCGGCCCAGCTCGGACCGTCCGACGGCGTCGCGCGCGCGCTGAGGTCGCTGCCGATGCCGCCGCGCTGCGGCGCTGCCTCGCGGCCGGGCTGGGCGCGGATGATGGTGGACTCGACCACGATATCGGAGGGGCCGCCGATCATGATCAGATGCTCGACATTGTCGCGGCGCACCAGCACCAGCCGGCGCCGGCCGTCCACGGCGGCGGCATCGATCACCGCCAGCCGCGGCATGCGTCCGCGGTTGGCGCTGGTGCCGAGGCGGTTGCCCGCGAAGCGACGCACCAGCCAGGCAGCGAGCCCGATCAGCGCCAGCACGATCACGAAGGCCAGAAAGAACGTGAGCGGTGTTTGCATTGTTGAGTCCCCAGCCAGACACGGCTCCTGCTTCGCGCGCTCCCCGGACAGCGTCGGTCAAACGACCAGCACGCGCCGAATGCAGCGTGAATCACGCCCCATCTGTTAACGCCACACGGCAGAAACTGCCTTTGGTTAACAATAAACTATGAATCGTCCGGGCCAAAACGACTTCTGTCGCCCCGATCGCTTGGCCGGTTGACGTGGTTAATCCACCAAATCGGGCGAAAAAGCGTTGGCAGGCGCCGGAAAGCCCGGTTTTCCCGGCGTCATTTACAATTCGGTAACGCTTCAGCCGCCAAATTAACTTCGTATTAACCATGCAGGCGGCAAATTCTGCCTAGCACGGGACAGGCGTCCCAAGGCGAGGGAGTGGCCCGATGGCGATCAGCGACATGCCGATGTTGTCGGCGCTGCGCACCAAGATGCAGTGGCATCAGGAACGCCAGCGTGTGCTGTCGGAAAACGTCGCCAATTCGGATACTCCCGGGTTCAAGCCGCGCGATCTGGTCGAACCGAAATTCAATCCCGTCGGCAACCCTGCGGTGGGCGGCCCGATGGGCACGCTGCCGATGCTGCAGGCCGGCGGCGTCAACATCACGCCGAGCGGCGGTAGCCCCAGTTTCGGGCAGAACGGCCGCGCCGGTTACGAGACCCGTCCCGCCGGCAACGCCGTCAACCTCGAGGACGAGATGATGAAGGTCTCGGCCAACCAGATGGACTATGCCGCGGCGACCTCGCTCTACACCCGCAGCCTGGGCCTGCTGAAAACCGCCATCGGCAAGCGCTGACGTAACCGGACAAGGAGGGCATCGTGGCAGACGACAACAGCGATTTCGCAAGGTCGATGGGCATCGCCACCTCCGGGCTGCGCGCCCAGGCCGGGCGCATGCGGGTGATCTCGGAAAACATCGCCAACGCCCAGTCCACCGCGCAGACCGCCGGCGGCAATCCCTATCGCCGCAAGGTGCCGACCTTCACCAGCGAACTCGACCGCTCACTCGACGCCAAGGTCGTGGGGCTCGGGCGGGTGCGGCCCGACATGACGGCGTTCCAGATGCGCTACGAGCCCGGCAGCCCGGCCGCCGACGCCGCCGGCAACGTCAAATATCCGAACGTCAACACGCTGGTCGAGATGTCGGACATGAAGGAAGCCCAGCGCTCCTACGAAGCCAACCTCAACATCATCAGTGCGACGCGCCGGATGCTCCAGCGCACGCTCGACATTCTCAAATCCTGAACGGGACACCTGAGCCATGGCCATTCCCTCCGTCGCCGCCAATGCCTACGCCGCCCTGTCACGCATCATGGACACCGGTGGCGGTGTTGGCGCAGGTCTCAACAAGACCTCGGATGCGGGCGGCCAGTCGTTCGGCGCCGTGCTCAAGGATGCGATCGGCAGCGTGATGGATGCCGGCCGCAAGTCGGACGCGCAGACCGTGGCGATGACCAACGGCAAGGCCAATGTCATGGACGTGGTGACCGCCGTTGCCGAGACCGACGTCGCCGTCTCGACGCTGGTGTCGGTGCGCGACCGGGTGATCCAATCCTACGAAGACATCATGAAGATGCAGATCTAGTTGCGCGCGCGTCATTCCGGGGCGCGGGCGGCGAGAGCCGCACGCGAACCCGGAATCCCGCCGTTGTTTATCATGACCCGATTCCGGGTTCGCGACCGCCTTTCGGCGTTCGCGCCCCGGAATGACAAATTCTTACAAAGAATGGACCACCCATATGACCGGCCCTGAAACCCTCGACCTCGCCCGCGATGCGATCTGGACCATCGTGATCGTGTCCGGCCCGCTAATGGTGGTCGGCCTCGTGGTCGGTATCGTGGTGTCGCTGGTGCAAGCCCTGACCCAAATCCAGGAACAGTCGCTGGTGTTCGTCCCGAAGATCCTCGCGATCTTTGCCACGCTCCTGTTCACGCTGCCGTTCATGGGGGATGCGCTGTCGAGCTACATGCTGCGGATCTCGTCGCGAATCATCGGGGGCTGATACACAGGACGGCATGCGCATCGATGTCTCGCTCCTGCCCACGCTTGCCGCGGCCTTCATGCTGGTGTTCGCCCGCATCGGGGCGATGGTGATGCTGTTGCCCGGGTTCGGCGAGGCCAATATTCCGGCGCGCACAAAACTGTCGATCGCGCTCGCGCTGACGCTCATCATCCTGCCGCTGCACCGCAACGCCTACAATGTCGACATGGGATCGATCGTGCCGCTGTTGGTGCTGATGATGCATGAGATTGTCATTGGCATCGTGCTCGGCGCCACCGCGCGGGTGACGCTGTCGGCGCTGCAGGTGGCGGGCGCGGTGATCGCGCAGCAGCTCGGCCTCGGCTTCGTCACCTCGGTGGATCCGACGCGCGGCGAGCAGGGCGTGCTGATCGGCAACTTCCTCAACATGCTCGGCATCACGCTGCTGTTCGCCACCGACACCCATCACCTGGTGATCGCGGCGCTTAACGAGAGCTACAAGATCTTTTCGCCGGGCGAGATCATGCCGTCCGGCGACGTCGCGCAACTCGCCACCAACGCATTCACCGAAGCCTTCAAGATCGGCGCGCAACTCTCGGCGCCGTTTCTGGTATTCGGCATGGTGTTCAATATCGGCCTCGGCGTGCTCGCGCGCCTGATGCCGCAGATGCAGGTCTATTTCGTCGGCGTGCCGCTGTCGATCATGGTCGGCTTCCTGATCTTCGCCGTCGTACTCACCACCATGATGGGCACCTATCTGCAATACTTCATCGGTGTGATGCACCAGATGATGCCGACCTGACGGGGCGGGCATGGCAGACGACGATAACGAAAAGACACACGACCCGACACAGAAGCGTCTGGACGACGCACACCAAAAAGGCGATGTCGCCAAGAGCCAGGAGGTCAACACCTGGTTCCTGCTCGCCGGTGCCACGCTGGTGCTGTCGAGCTTCCACAGTTCGATCGGCGGCGGCATGCAGACGCCGTTGCGCAATCTGTTGCAAAACTCCTGGATGATCAAAACCGACGGCATGGCGTTGCTGGCATTGGCCCGGAGCCTGTGCTGGACGCTGCTGTCGATCATGGGAATGCCGTTCCTGTTCCTGATCCTGGCGGCGCTGGCGGGCAATCTGATCCAGCACCGGCTGGTGTTTTCCGCCCAGGGCCTGACCCCGAAATTCAGCAAGATCTCGCCCGCGGAAGGTTTCAAGCGGGTGTTCGGCAAGCAGGCCTTCGCCAATTTTTTGAAGGGCCTGTTCAAGCTGGCGGTGCTGGGCGCGGTGATGTGCGCCGTGCTGTGGCCGGAGCGGTTTCGCATCGACGCCATGATCCGGATCGATCCGACGGCACTGCTCGACATCACGGTCTCGCTGACGCTGCAGGTCATGGGCTCGGTGGTGGCGGTGCTGGCGCTGGTGGCGATCGGCGATTTCTTCTTTCAGTACCGAAGCTGGTACGAGCGGCAGAAAATGTCGCTGCAGGAGATCAAGGAAGAGCACAAGCAGTCCGAGGGCGACCCGCACATCAAGGGCAAGATCCGCCAATTGCGTCAGCAGCGCATGAAGAAGCGCATGATGGCCGCGGTGCCGAAGGCTTCGGTGATCATCACCAACCCGACGCATTACGCGGTGGCGCTGCAATACGAGCGCGGCATGGCGGCACCGATCTGCGTCGCCAAGGGCGTCGATGCGATCGCGCTGAAGATCCGGGAGGTCGCCGGCAAGCACGACATCCCGATCGTCGAAAACGTGCCGCTGGCGCGCGCGCTCTACGCCACCGTCGAGATCGACAGCGAGATTCCCAACGAGCACTACAAGGCGGTGGCGGAAGTCATCGGCTACGTCATGGGCCTGCGCCGCGGATTGTCCGGGCGGCCGACATGAGCGTAATGCCTGCTTCCTTCCTTCTCCCCTTGTGGGAGAAGGTGGCACGGCCGAAGGCCGTGACGGATGAGGGGTACCGCGGGTGCTGCCTTCGCGGCCACCCCTCACCGGTCTCGTACCGCTCCGCGGTTCGGTCTACCCTCACCCACAAGGGGAGAGGGGGCAAACGCGCGGGCGTTGGGACTTTTTCAAAGCCGTCCCCAACCCGCGCGTTGCCCGCCCATAAACACCACCAC
>JBEVEC010000235.1:0-18536 GCA_040512975.1 Tardiphaga sp.
TGCTTCCAAGTGCTGCTGTATGAGCCCTACGTCACCCTCGCCGAGCGCCTCAACAAGCTGGCGCCGATCGACGGCGAGGCCAAGACCGCGTTCTTCACCACCGGCGCCGAAGCCACCGAGAACGCCATCAAGATGGCCCGCGCCGCCACCGGCCGCGCCGGCGTGATCGCCTTCACCGGCGGCTTCCATGGCCGCACCCACATGACCATGACCATGACCGGCAAGGTGTTCCCCTACAAGAAGGGCTTTGGCGGCGCGATGCCGGAAGTCTGGCACGTGCCGTTCCCGGCCGCACCGCTCGATGTCACCGTCGAGGAGTCGCTGAAGTATCTCGGCTTCCTGTTCAAGGCCGACATCGATCCGGCGCGCGTCGCCGCCATCATCATCGAGCCCGTGCAGGGCGAAGGCGGCTTCCACCAGGCGCCGCCGGAACTGATGCGCGCGCTGCGAAAAATCTGCGACGAGAACGGCATTGTCTTCATCGCCGACGAAGTGCAGACCGGCTACGGCCGCACCGGCAAGATGTTCGCGATGGAGCATTACGACGTGAAGCCCGACCTGATCACCGTCGCCAAGAGCCTTGCCGGCGGTTTCCCGCTGTCGGGCGTGATCGGCAAGGCGAAGATCATGGACGCCGCCGATCCCGGCGGCCTCGGCGGCACCTATGCCGGCAACCCGCTGGCGGTGGCCGCGGCCAATGCGGTGCTCGACGTGTTCGCGCAGGAGAAGCTGGTCGACCGCGCCAACCACATCGGCGAGCGCATCGTCACCCGGCTGAAGAAGATGCAGCAGCGAAACGACCTCGTGCCGATCGCCAGCATCCGCAATGTCGGCGCCATGATCGCCTTCGACATCGTCAAGGAGCGCGGCTCCGACACGCCGGATGCCGAGATGACCAAAAAGGTGACGCAGCGCGCCACCGACGAGGGCCTGATCCTGTTGTCCTGCGGCGTCAACTTCAACACCATTCGCGTGCTGGTGCCGCTGACCGCCCAGGACGAGATCCTCGACGAAGGCATGGACAAGCTCGAGCGCGCCCTCGCGGGCTGAGCCCTGTTTGCTGCACCTCTCCCCCCCGCGCGAAGCGAAGCTTCGCTAGAGGGGAGAGGTCGCGCGCCCTTGCGCGCGGGTGAGGGGGCTCTTCCTGCAAAATAGAGCCCCCTCACCCGCCCCGGCTTCGCCGGGTCGACCTCTCCCCGGTGGGGAGAGGTGATAACTGCCGCACCGCTGCCAATGATCAAAGGACCCACTCATGCCGCTCGATCCCGCTCTCCGCGACAAGATCATCGCCGCCGTCGACAAAGGTTTCGACGCCCAGGTCGCATTCACCCAGGACATGGTGCGCCACGCCTCGACCCGCGGCGACGAGCACACCATGCAGGACTTCATGTTCCGCGCCATGAAGTCGCGCGGCTACAAGATGGAGCGCTTCGAAATGGACCGCGCCGCGCTCGGCCATCACCCCGGCGCCGGTGCCTGGGACGATCTGCACTCCACCGCGCCGATCGTGGTCGGCACGCACTACCCGCGCGAGGAGACCGGCCGTTCGCTGATCATGCAGGGCCATGTGGACGTGGTGCCGGCAGGCCCGCTCGACATGTGGGCGACGCCGCCCTTCGATCCCGTGATCCAGGGCGACTGGATGCAGGGCCGCGGCGCCGGCGACATGAAGGCCGGCTGCGCCTCCAACATCTTCGCCCTCGATGCGCTCAAGAGCCTTGGCCTGCAGCCCGCGGCGACCGTGTATCTGCAGTCGGTCGTGGAAGAGGAATCCACCGGCGACGGCGCGCTGATGACGCATCTGCGCGGCTACAAGGCCGACGCCGTCGTGGTCTCCGAGCCGTCGCACGAGACCATCACCCGCGCCAATATCGGCGTGGTCTGGTTTCAGCTCGAGGTCCGCGGCGTGCCGGTGCACGTGCAGCGCATGGGTACCGGCGCCAACGCCATCGACGCCGCCTACCGCGTCATCGGCGCGCTGCGTCAGCTCGAGGCCAAGTGGAACGCGACCAAGGGCGAGCACGAGCACTTCAAGAACGTCGAGAAGCCGGTCAACCTCAACATCGGCAAGATCGCCGGCGGCGACTGGGCCTCGTCGGTCCCGGCCTGGTGCAAGGTCGATTGCCGCATCTCGCTGCTGCCGGGCAAGACCGCCGAGCAGGCCAAGAAGGAGATCACCGAATGCGTCGCCGCCTTCACCCGCGACGACGCCTTCCTGTCCAACATCCCGCCGACGGTGACCTTCAACGGCTTCCAGGCCGAAGGCTTTGAGCTCAAGCCCGGCTCCGACGCCGAAGCCACCTTGGCCGCGGCCCATGAGACGGTGTTCGGCCAGAAGCCGAAGCCCGAGATCTCGCTGGCTTATCTCGACAGCCGCGTCTACGCGCTGTTCGACCACGTCCCCACCCTGAACTACGGCTGCATCTCACGCGGCGTCCACGGTTTTGACGAGGGCGTCAATCTGCCTTCGCTGAAGAAGACGACGACGGCGCTGGCGCTGTTCATCGCGGAGTGGTGCGGGGTGGAAGAGATCAAGGCGTAGTCTCTAACGACGCACGATCTATACTTACGTCATGGCCGGGCTTGACCCGGCCATCTCGTCCTTCCGCGGCCTCCAAGACGTGGATGGGAGCAAGCCGGTTGGCGAGAAGTTTATCTCTGCCAGTTGCAGATGCCGCCGGACCGGCAGGGCCAGGTCTGCACGCGGGTGTCGGAGGCGTTGGCGTCGAGCGGATTGCCGCGCGAACGGGCGACGCGGGCGCGGGCCGGCGAGCGCGGTTTGGCGGCGGCGGTGCGCAGGGTGCTTGCCGCAGGCACGGCCTGTGCCGTCTTTCGCGCCGGTGCAGGTGTTGCGCTGTCGCTCCGCGCCTCGATCTGCACATGCTCGAATGCGGCGGGCGGGCCGATCGGCGTCGGCGACAGCACCGCCTTCTGCAGGTCGAGCAGCAGGAAATCGCCGGGCTTGTAGGGTTCGGCCCGGGCCGCCCCGAAGCCGAGCGTCAGCACTGCGGCCGCCGCGATCATGGGTCTGAACGTCATATCCGCCTCCGAGGCCGGGGACCGGCTTCTGGAATGACAACGTCCACAATCTAATCGCGATCCACCCTGAATCCAGCCCTCACAACCTGCGCGGCACGAAATGTGGGGGATATGCCGGAAACTCCGGCACAGTAATACTAACTGGTTAGGTTAAGGAACGGTTTACGTTGCGGTGCGGCGGCCATCGGATAGCGTCCGTGGCGTCGTGCAATGTGGACATGGAAGTCGCTTTCCCGTCCCGAATTTCAATGCGCGGCACGGGACCGCCGTTATTACCTGCGTCGGCGGTCCCACCCCGTTTCTGAGTTGATGGCAGCCTAGCCGTCGTCCCTGCGCACGCAGGGACCCATAGCCCCTGAGCGGGCTGATAGCAGGCAGCGTCGGCCGCCGCCGACCCAAGCAAGTCCTCGCCGTATGGGTCTCTGCGTTTGCGGGGACGACCAGGGGTGAGGCCGGCGCTTACGACTTGCGCGTATACAAATGGAATCCGCCATAGATGCCCGAGCGATCCTGGGCCGCGCCGAGTGCGCTGCGGGCATCGTCGCGCTGCCAGCTGAGGCGCAAGGGCGCGTGCTCGGGGTCGTCCAGCGGCGACTCGGCGCCGGCGGTGCGGAAGATGACGCGGACACCGTCATGGCCGGCGCGGTCGATCGCGTCCCCCAGCGCGCGGATTTCGTCGGGCGCCATCCAGTCCTGGGAGTCCAGCAGTACCACCGCATCGATCTGGCGCGCCGGGAGGCTTTCCAGAAAGACGCGTAGATTGGCGTGCACCGGCGTCACCAAAGCGGCGCGGTCGGCGGTCTGGGCGTAGCGGCTCTGCTGCAGATACAGCGGCAAACATTTGTCGCCGGGGCCGGGATAGCGGCGGCGAAGCGCCTGCCAGGCGAAATAATTGGTCTCGTTGGGATGCCGGTCGATCAGCGCCAACAGGCGCTGGTGCAGCACCTCGTTAAGCGGCTGGTCGCCGCCGAGCAGCGTGCGCTGCTGCGGCGGGATGCCGAGCGAGAACAGCAGCGCCGGCGTCCGCGTCATCAGGCGGGCGAGCCGCGAATGAAACAGCCGGTGCAGCCGGGCCAGCGCCTGCTGGCGCGCCGGCGACGCACGGTCGCCGGTCAGCAGCGCGTCGAGATCGATGCGTGCCAGCTTCGCCAGCCCATGGGCGAAGCCGATGAAGCGGCCGAGGGCGCCGTGGCGATAGAAGCCATTGGTGAAATAGCCGAAGCGCGGGCGGCCGAGCACGTCGCGCTCGTCCCAGTAGCCACGCGCCTCGGCGTCCAGCAACGGCCGCAGCCGGTCGCGGTACAGCGCGCCATTGGCGGGCGCCCTGCCCTCGCCGAAGAAGGTCCAGAAGTCGTGATAGTTCGGCAAGGCACGCAGTCCGGCCAGCTTGAGCTTCAGCAGCGACAGATGCGCCTCGTTGAGATCGACGGCATAGACATGCTCCGGACTGGCCGAGAGATAAGACAGCGCGTTGCAGCCGCCCGAAGAGATGGTGACGATCTTCGCGCCGGGCGCCAGCTGCAGCGCGGCCAGGTCGGCCTCCGGGTCCTCCCAGATCTGGGTATAGACCAGGCGGCGAAACCAGAAGGCAAACAGCGAGTCCCAGATCGTCGCTTCGTCGCGGCCACGGCTGTTGCGAACGGCGTCCGCGATCAGATGCGTATTCATTGCGGTCCTCTGGAGGCTCGAATCGTCAATCTGAAAATTTTATCAACGGCAGACTGCGGTTTTGCGACAGAACCTGCTCCCGTCGACGACATCCACGTCACGAATGCACTGTCACACCGCTGTCGCGGGGCGATGGAAAGGATGGCGCACTGGCAACAACAAGGCTGCGCCATGACCATCGTCTCCGACAATAGCGGCCGCGCGCCATGGCCCAACGATGCGACGCGCCGCATGAACCGGATGTATCGCTGGCAGCGCTTCATCTACGACGCGACGCGGCGCTACTACCTGCTCGGCCGCGACGAGCTGATCGCAGAGCTCGCACCTGCCGCCGGCGCGCATGTGCTGGAGATCGGCTGCGGCACCGGCCGCAACCTGGTGCATGCCGCGCGACGCTATCCCGCCGCGCTCTTCTATGGCATCGACATCTCCACGGAGATGCTGACCACCGCCACATCTTCGATCGCACGGCAGCGTCTGACGGGCCGCGTCCGCGTCGCCCATGGCGACGCCACCGGTTTCGATCCAGCACGCCTGTTCGGCGTCGCCGGCTTCGACCGCATCATGATCTCCTACAGCCTGTCGATGATCCCGGAATGGCAGGCCGTGCTCGATCATGCCGTGACGCGCCTTGCGCCCGGCGGCCGCCTGCACATCGTCGATTTCGGCAATCAGGAGCGCCTGCCCGCGGCCGCGCGCGGCGCGCTGCTGCGCTGGCTGGCGCTGTTCGACGTCACGCCGCGCCGGCATCTGCAGGACGCGTTGAACAACGTCGCGCGGCGCGTCGGCGGCGAACTCACCTTCGCACGGCCGTTCCGCGGTTATGCACAGTCCGCCATGCTGCAGTTGCCGAAGCGCTAGCGTTCATCGCAATCCAGGTCGCGGCGCATCCTCACCTCTCCCCACCGGGGAGAGGTGAAGCGAGCGGCTCCCGCTACGCTAACTTCCGCTTCGCCAAACTCCGCCACGCCTCGACGGCGCTGAACAGCGTCAGCGACAGCACGAACGGGATCAGGTGATAGAACAGCCGGAACAGCAGCAGCACGGCGAGCAGCTGTTCGGTATGTTCGCTACCAAACCCGACCAAAATGGTGGCGTCGAACACGCCGAGTCCGGCCGGCGCGTGACTGGCAAAGCCCAGCAGCGTCGCCGCAATGAACACCACGATGACCTGCGCCACGCCGATATCGAGCTCCACCGGCAGCAGCACATACATCGCCAGCGCCGCGGCGCCGAGATCGACGATGCCGATGCCGATCTGCAAAAACACGTTGCGCCCGCTCGGCACCGGCACCGACCAGCCGCGATGCCCGAGCGTGCGGCGGCCGTTCCAGGTCCAGCCGACATAGCCGACGATGGCGGCGAGCAACAGCCCGGCGAACAGGCGGTTAAGCTCCGCCGGCAAATGGTCGATGCGGCTGATGGCGTCCGGCGCATAGAGGATGCTGAGCGCCAGCGCCGTGAGATTGCCGAGCCAGAACGTCAGCCCGGTCAGAAAGCAGATGCGCGCCACGTTGCCCGGCGAGACATCGTGCACGGCATAGATGCGGTAGCGCACCGCGCTCGACACCAGCAGCACCGCGCCGGTGCCGTGGGCGATCGGATAGCTGGTGAAACTCGCCAGCGCCGCGATCCGGTAGGGAATGTCGCCGCGCCCGATCATGGCGAGCGCGAGCCGGTCATACAACGTCAGGCTGGCATAGGACAGCGCCACCAGCGCCAGTGCGGTCGCGATGCTGCCGGGATGGATCGTCGCCACCGCCGCGAGCACATGGGCGACGTCGACACCCCTGAGGGATCCGGACAGCGCGATCAGCGCACCGGCCGCGATCGCGACGCTGACGAGCACGCCGAGCCACCGCCATCTGAGGCGCGTCAGCAACACCTTGACCATATCCTCCGATGCAGGTGGCGGATCGGCCGGCTCTTTAATAGTTCTTGAGTCATGATGATTCGCGCCCGTCCAAGGCGTCTGTGACACGTCGGTGTGACAGACGCGCAACTTGCCGGACGGCAGCGCATCATTTTTAGATCCGTGGATTACCCGTTCCAGCCCGCGTGCTGTCGCATCAGATTCATGCGTTTTGCGTACATCGCTGCATCCGAACGACGAAGCAGGACATCATGTTGCCCGAGACCGACCAGCTGTTGAGCGAACCCCAGTGGGAAGCCCTGCGCGCCCTGCGCCCCGGCGGCATGCCCATCGGCCGGCCGAACCGTTATGCGCTTGAGCAGCTCGCCGCGCTCGATCTGGTCACCCTCGCCGGCGAGCATCCGGCGCTGACCCCCAGGGGCCGCGCCGTCGTGCTGCGCGGCTGCCCGCGGTTGTGGGATCTGGCGGCGTAACGACGCACACACCCGTCACCACCCGCGAAAGCGGATGGCCCAGTATTCGAGGGCGTCGTGATTGATCGGGACCTCGCGGCGTACTGGTTCGCCCGCTTTCGCGGGCGATAACAGTTATTTGTGTAGCTCGCGATTTACGCTGCACGTCAATCGCGCCATCACGATGAATCACAGCGGCAGCTCCTGACCGGCCTGCTCCCGCGCGATGTAGTCGGCATACCAATCGGGCCAGCCCTCATCATGCCCGCCGCTGCGCTTCTCATGCTCGCCATGCGCCGCCGCCGCGCGCCGCAACGCCGCCGCCAATTCGCCCGATGATGAGAACGTCGTCGCCTGCGGATCGACGCGTCCCGGCAGTCGGGTGGTGATTTCCTGAAACAGCCAGCCATTGCCGTCGGGATCGCGAAACGACGCGAACGAACCGTAGCTGGCATGCGCGGCAGCCGCACCGGCCACGCGAACCGATCCGGACAGATAAGGCTCGTCGGATCCGGCATGCGCGTCGCCAGATGCGTGAAACACCTCGCCGACATATATGCCGCGGCGGAGCAGTTCGTTGCGGGCCGCCTCGATATCCGAGACGACAAGATACAGCCCTTGCGCCGACCCCGGCGCCGCCGCCGTGACGCCGCTGCCGAAGATCACCGAGGCATTCGACCCCGGCGGCGTGAACTGGATCACGCGCCAGCCGTCAGCGGACGCAAAATCCGCATCGAGCCGCCAGCCGAGATCGCCATAGAACCGCTTGGCCCGATCGACATCGGCGACCGGGATGACGACGACTTCAAGCTTCATGTCGATCTGCTGCGGCGGGTGGTCGGTGGCGGTGTCGTCGCGCTGTTCAAAACGATCCATGGCATTCTCCTGAGAGGCAATGCGGGAAACTTGAACGCCATTCCGAATTGATCGGATCAATGGCAGCGAGGCCTTGGGTTTGTCAGCGCGGCTGACATATCCTTCAGCAATGTCGGAGTTTTCCACAATGGGAACCGCTTGCGAACGATCTGATTGAAGTGCGACATAAGGGCGTTCACGCGAAAAGCTTCCTTTGCACTATCGCTTACAGACCGAAGCAGTTAAGCTAATGCGTCGCCGCTTCCTTATTGGCTGTTATCGGCGCTGAGAGTCACGAGCTCTCGCCTTCAAACAAGGCGATCGAGCATGTGCGGCTTATGTGACCGCTACAATCTGATCATTGCGCAGTATCGGTGCGCATCAACGCGTGCCGTTGATGATCTGACAACGAACCCGTCTTTAAAAGATATTGCCATTTTCATAGCAAACCCGCCCGAGTGTCTGGATGCTGTGGCCGATGGGTCGTCCCAAAACGTTGTCGACTTCCGCCTTGCCAGGATCAATAAGGCGCTGTGCGCCCTGTCTGCGCCTGATCTTCTCAACCTTGTCAGGGAGATCGGGCCTGGGACGCCCGAAGACAACGCTGCATAGATGCGAACGCCTCCGATCGACAATTGGATCTGCTGGTTGGCCCGCGCAGGTTGCGTTTGACGGCGCGCAGGCAGACTGTCCGGCGCCGGGCCCTTGATCCGGCCCGGGAGCATACAATGGCCCACAAGAACCGCCTGCTTGCGATGCTGCCGGAACCCGACAGGTTGGCTCTTGGCGTTCATCTGCGGCCCGTGGATCTGACAAAGGGCGCCATCCTTGCCGAACCGAATTCTGAAATCCGGAATGTCTATTTTCCGCATTCAGGCATCGTCTCTTTCATGGTCGGCCTCGAGGATGGAGCTTTAGTCCAGACTCTTATGGTGGGACGAGACGGCGTGGTCGGCGCAGGGCAGGCGCTTGACACTCAAACGTCGGTCAACACGATCATCGTTCAGGTCTCAGGGATCGCATCGGTCATAGACCGCGATCCGCTGCGGGAAATCGTTGAAAGCCGGAAAAAGGTCCGCAGTCTCCTTGCGGCGCATGAGCAGTTTCTGGTCGCTGACATCCAGCAGACCGCAGCATGCAATGCCCGGCACTCTGTCGAGTCCCGGATGGCCAAGTGGATCATGCGGATGCGGGACCTGGTGGGCGACGATCTTCCCCTGACACAGGACAATCTGGCGTCGATGATCGGCGTTCGTCGGTCCAGCGTCGCTGAAATTGCGGCAACCATGCAGGCGGCCGGCGCTATCAGCTATGCTCGCGGGCGATTGCAGGTCACCGATCCCCGCGCGCTGTTGCGGTTGTCCTGTGAATGTCACCAGTCGATTCAGAGGAACTACCTCAACCTTCTGAAAATGCCCTGGCCAAATTAGAACACGCAGCTCTGTAAACGCTATTTGCAGGGCCGAAAGCCATCGCACCTGCGTCTGACCTGCTTACGGGTCAAGCTACCTCATGTTTTCAAATGTTCTCATGGCATCGACCACGACCCTGCCGATATAGGGCTTGGGAATGAACAACGCTTCGGACGGCATTTCCGTCGGCCGCTTTTTGCCGGACGTAATGATAAGGTGGATTGGAGGCCATCGATGTCGAACGGCAACAGCGAGTTTGAGTCCGTCCATGGATCCCGGCATATCAATGTCGGTAAAAACGAGCCGAATATCTGTCCTGGCTTCAAGGACAGCTACGGCCTCATCGGCATTTCCGACCACCAGAACATCAAATCCGGCATCGATCAGCTCTTCACTGACCAGAGCGCGAATGACGGGCTCGTCTTCAACCATCAGAACCGTTGCCATTCCTATTCCCTCGTGGGCATAAGAACAGGCCACCACTGTTCTAAAGCAAGTCGATCGGTGTCTTTCCGTTCCGCCGGAACGCGATCCAATTACGTTACACAAACGCTGCTCAGGTGTAGAACGATCAGGCCCAGAACGATCAGACGGCTTCAGCCAACGGCTCGTCGACTTTCAGAGCTCCTTCGAGATATCCGACCACCGAGTCACTGCTCATGGGCTTTCCAAAAAGATAGCCCTGTAGAAACGTTGCCTTCTCCGCCTTGAGAATGCCGAGTTGCTTTTCATTTTCGACGCCCTCGACAACGCAATCGAGATCGAGGGTTTTGCAGAGACTGATCATTGATCTCATGATCACGCGGGTCGAACTATCCGATCCCAATCCGTTCATGAAGCTTCGATCGATCTTGATTTCGTCGAGAGGCAGTTCCCGGATACAGCTCAGGCTGGAAAACCCGGTCCCGAAATCGTCCAGGGCGATCCTCGCTCCTGACAGCTTCAACAGCTTGAGGGCTTCAGACGACTGTTTCACATCGAGCATAACCGCCGTCTCGGTGACTTCGAGATCGACGCGCGAGGCCGCTATATCCGCCGCTGCCAGCGTACGAATGAGATTCAACGCGGATAGCTCGGAATTGACGTCATTGGCAGACAAGTTGAATGACAGTCGTATGTGCCGCGGCCAGTGAGCCGCGTCGTCAAGCGCTTTACGAAGCAGTATCGGCGTCAGCCGACTGACCAGTCCGGATCGTTCTGCGGACGCTATGAACACATCGGGAGGCACGTCACCCAAAGTGGGACTTTTCCACCGGGCCAATGCTTCGAATGCAACGGGCTGGCCTGTCCGCACATCGACGATGGGTTGATAGACGATCCTGAATTCCCGCTCCAGATCGGCATTGGCCAATGCCTGCGCAACAGTCCCGGCTCGACGAACGCTGGCTTCATGGTCTGCGGAGTATACGGCCATACCTCCCTTCTGATGCGCCTTGGCAAAATAAAGCGCGTAATCGGCCTGCTCAAAGAGCTCCTGTGCGGAAGTTGCCGTGGAGGGAAAGCCGGCAAAGCCGATGGTACAACCGATACGAATGGTGAGGCTCCCCAGTGCAAAGGGAGCGCTCAAGGCATCCCGGACGGCGTCACCCAGAGCGATCACCTCTTCATCGCCGGCATCACTCGACGTAATGACGAATTCATCTCCGCCCAGTCGCGCAAGGAAGATGTTAGGGTTCAAGGCAGATCGCAGCCGCTGGCCGGCCATGATGAGGAGTTCATCGCCGACCGCATGCCCGTAGACATCGTTGACGGACTTGAAGCCATCGAGGTCCAGGATTCCAATCGCCAGTCGCTGGCCGGCGCGCCGTGAGAGGCTGACCAATCGCTCGATCTCCGTGAAGAAGCAACGCCGGTTGGGCAGCGACGTCAGACTGTCTGTGTTCGAAAATGCAAAATTCTGCGCGTTCAACAACTGCAATTCACGCTGGCTTTTACGAAGCACCTGCTGTGACACGACAGATTCTTCAAACCGTCGGTAGTTGTTCAGCAGCATGAACACGACAGCCACTGCAACCATCATGAAATTCATCGAAATGAGGATGAGGGTCTTATTTCCGGTCCAGCAGAAATAGACCGTGAACGGAACGACCACGATGCCTATCACGAGCAGCATCGCCGCGCGGAGGTGGGTCAAGCAGAACCCGCAGCCGATGGCGGTCACGGCCATGAAGAAAGCAATGTGGCTCTTCTGATAGGCATCGCCGTATGGAAACAGGCTCAGGCTCCAGGCCGTGAAGCAAACCCCGAGAATGCCGGCTGTTACGACGGTCCCATGCAATCTCCGGACAGCCTCATCGAGCGAGCTCTCCCGCGCCCGAAACTTCCACCAGGTGAGCATCCGGAGGCAGCACAGGCCATCGAGGAGTGCGGGGATATATAAGGACAACAACCGAGGTGCAGCGTCGAAATGGCTGGCGGCCAAAGCGGTCGCGTTGACCATGACCAGGATGTACATCAGCGGTACCTGCTTGGTGAAGGCAGCCAGCTTTGCGCGGACGAGATCTGGATCGCGAGAAATGGTAAGAACTGACATCGCACAACTTGCGACAGCTCCAAAGCGGATTGCCATTGCTGCTTTCTGCGGCCATGCGGCCGCGTTTCCCGGAATCTCAGCCGTGAACGGGGGGATGATCTGTAGCGAAGGCTAACGGCGTCTGCCTGTTCCCGGCGGAATAGCAGCGCAGAATGGAGCGACTCTCGTTGCGGATATCCAGGGAGCACGCTGTGCCAGTCGCTCGATCCCGAATATCTGTTCTCACACGGCGCTCATTTTACCAGCGCGTCTGTACGCTAAGGCGCATACAGCGCTCGCGCGCTGAATTAATTACGGGATCGAGAATTTGCCCCGTCCTGGGTCCGCCGTGATGCTGCGTTTTAAATCAAATTGCGCACGTGCAAGATGAGCGGGATGGATGCGCATCCGTCTCTGGCACACAACAAGCCGGTTTGGACGCTGCGCCGCCCCCTGGGCCTTTCGTTGCGCGTTTCGTTGCGCAAATCCAGGAGCCCGCCCAAATTGATTATATTCTTGGTCGGAGTGGCAGGATTCGAACCTGCGACCCCTGCGTCCCGAACGCAGTGCTCTACCGGGCTGAGCCACACTCCGACAAGAGCGCGGTGTATAGCCAAGGGTTTCGCATCCTGCAAGAACCCCGGTAAAGAAGCCTGAGCATTTTTTGACAAGGATGACGACCTGCATGTCCGTGGGCCTGACCACCCGTCTGACCAAGGCCTCTGCCGGCGGCATTGCCGCTGCGGCGGAGCGCCTGCGTGCGGGCGGGCTGGTGGCGTTTCCGACCGAGACGGTCTACGGGCTCGGCGCCGATGCCGGCAATCCACGGGCGGTGGCCGGGATCTATGCCGCCAAGGGGCGGCCGGCGTTCAACCCGCTGATTGCGCACGTGGCCGACCTCGCCGCGGCACGGCGGATCGCGCAATTCGATTCGCGCAGCCAGGCGCTGGCGGAGGCCTTCTGGCCGGGGCCACTGACCCTGGTGCTGCCGAAAACGAAGGACTGCCCGGTGGCCGATCTGGCCACCGCCGGGCTCGAAACCGTAGCCGTCCGAATCCCCGCCCACAGGGTGGCCAGGGAGTTGCTGCAGGCCTTTGGGGGCGCCGTGGTGGCACCATCGGCCAACCTGTCGGGGCACGTCTCACCGACCACCGCAGCCCATGTGAGGACCGATCTGGATGGCCGCATCGACATGATCCTGGACGGTGGGCCGGTGCAGGTCGGCGTCGAATCCACGATCGTCGGCTGCTTCGACATGCCGATGCTGCTGCGGCCGGGCGGGCTGCCGCGCGAGGCCATCGAACGGGTGCTGGGCATGGCCTTGGTGCAGCCCATTCAGGAACCGGCCGGCGAGACCAGCCAGCCGCTGGCGCCTGGCATGCTGGCGTCGCATTACGCGCCGCGCACCCCGGTGCGGCTGATGGCCGGCGACGTGAAACCCGGCGAAGCGCTGCTGGCGTTCGGGCCGCACGCCCTGCCCGGCCTCAAGGCCGCCGTCGCGGTGCTGAATCTGTCCGAGGCCGGCGATCTCGGGGAAGCCGCGGCCCACCTTTTCGGCTATCTTCGCGCCCTCGACACCAGCGGCGCCTCTGGCATCGCGGTGATGCCGGTGCCACATCACGGGCTCGGCGAGGCGATCAACGACCGGCTGCGCCGCGCCGCCGTCTGACCCTGACCGCACGACCAGGAAACGCCGCAGGAACTGCCAGGATACTGCCATGAACATCGTCACACCGAAGCCGCCCTCCCTGTCGCCCGACACCATCGCGCGCTTCCGCGCCATCGTCGGCGACAAATACGCCATCACCGCAGAGGCCGACGTGCATTCCTACGTCACCGAAGACCGTAATTTATTCTTCGGCACCTCGCCGCTGGTGCTGCGCCCCGGCTCGACAGCAGAGGTCGCCGCGATCTGCAAGCTCGCCACCGAGACGCGTACGGCGCTGGTGCCGCAGGGCGGCAATACCGGCCTGGTTGGCGGCCAGACGCCCTATGGCGGCGAGGTCGTGCTGTCGATGCGGCGGATGGACAAGGTGCGCGATGTGGACACCTCGTCGAACACCATGACGGTGGAAGCGGGCCTGGTGCTGCAGATCGCGCAGCAGCGCGCCAGCGAGGTCGACCGGCTGTTTCCGCTGTCGCTCGGCTCCGAAGGCAGCTGCACCATCGGCGGCAACCTTTCCAGCAATGCCGGCGGCACCACGGCGCTGGCCTACGGCGTGGCGCGCGAGATGGCGCTCGGCCTTGAAGTGGTGCTGGCCGACGGCCGCGTGCTCAACGGGCTGTCGAAGCTGAAGAAGGACAACACCGGCTACGACCTGCGCAACATCTTCATCGGCGCCGAAGGCACGCTCGGCATCATCACCGCGGCGACACTTAAGCTGTTTCCGAAGCCGCGCGCGGTGGAGACGGCCTATGTGGGCCTGAAGTCGCCGGAGGATGCACTGAAGCTTCTGGGCATCGCGCGCCGCGAGGCCGCGGGCGACCTCACCAGCTTCGAGCTGATCGCCGCCATTGCGGTCGATTTCAGCGTGCGCCACGGCATCGGCATCCGCGATCCCATGCCAAGCAAGCACGACTGGTACGTGCTGATGGAATTGTCGTCGTCGCGCATGGACACGCGCGACACGCTGGAATCGATCCTCGAACATGGCATGGAAGACGGCATCGTCGACGACGCGGTGATCGCGGCGAATATCGCCCAGCGCCAGGCATTCTGGAAATTGCGCGAAGAAATCTCGCCGGCGCAGAAGCCGGAAGGCGGCTCGATCAAGCACGACGTCTCGGTGCCGGTGGCCTCGGTACCGGCCTTCATCGCCGAGGCCGATGCCGCGGTGGCGAAAGTGCTGCCCAGCGCGCGGCCGGTGCCGTTCGGTCATCTCGGCGACGGCAACATCCACTACAATGTCAGCCAGCCAGCCGCGACCGTCGGCGACAAGGACGCGCAGAAGGCCTATCTGGCGCGCTGGCACGACGTCAACGCTGCGGTGTTCGAGGTGGTCTTGCGGATGGGCGGCTCGATCTCCGCCGAGCACGGCATCGGCCAGCTGAAAGCCGCGGACCTGCCAGGCGTGAAGGATCCCGTCGCCATCGAGCTGATGCGCGGCTTCAAGGCGATGCTGGATCCGCTGAACATTTTGAACCCTGGCAAGGTGCTGCTGCCGGTGGCGCGATGAAGGTTGCGTCACTCACGCCGACGGATATCGCCGGCGTCATCAACCTGTGGCGACGCTGCGGGCTGGTGCGGCCGTGGAACGATCCCGAAGCCGATATCGCGCTCGCGCAGCGCGACGGCAATGCCGACGTGCTGATCGGGCGTGACGGCGAGGCCATCGTCGCCTCGGTGCTGGTCGGCCACGACGGGCATCGCGGCTGGGTGTATTACGTGTCGGTGGATCCCGACCATCAGCGCAAGGATTTCGGCCGCGCAATCATGACGGCAGCCGAAGACTGGCTGCGCGCCCGCGGCATCGAGAAGCTGCAGCTACTGGTGCGCGGCGACAATGTGCCGGTGAAGGCGTTTTACGAGTCGATCGGCTTCGGCGAGCAGGATCGCATCGTCTATGCGAAGTGGCTGGATGGTCGACCGCCGACGCCTTGATGCATGTGTAGCCCGGGTGAAGCGAAGCGTAACCCGGGGAAGCCGCGTAACCGGCGAAGCGGTCCCCGGATTTCGCTTCGCTTCATCCGGGCTACGGTCCCTTTAAAACAGCGAGCCCTGCCCGTCGTCGGACGCCGTGACCGCAACCTTGCGCGCGGCCTTCGCCGGCTTCACCGAAACCATTGCCGCCTCCTCCGCCCCGATCGGCAGCAGCAATTGTGCGTCGTCATTGGCGACCTTGTTCACGGCCATCGACACCGGATGCCAAGCGAACGTCCCTTCGGCCGGCGCGGCGAGAAAATGCATCACGTCGGTCGCGTTGTCGGCGCTGCAGTCGAGCCATTCGTCGAAGCGATCCGGCGCGATGGTGACGGGGACGCGATGATGCAGCACCGACATGCCGGTGGCAGCCTGCGCGGTGATGATGGCGACGGTGTCGAGTTCCTCGCCGTTCGGTCCCATCCAGGTTTCGGCGAGGCCCGCAAATCCCATCGGGCCGCCGGCGCGCGGATGGATAAAATACGGCTGTTTGCGTTCACCGACGGTTTGCCATTCATAGTAGCCATCGGTGGGGATCAGGCAGCGACGGCGGCGCAGGGCGTTCTTGAAGGCGGGCTTTTCTTGCACGGTTTCGGCGCGTGCGTTAATCAGAAGCGTAAACTTGCGCGGGTCCTTCACCCATGACGGCAGCAGACCCCATCGCATCAGGCGGAAATGCCTGGCGCCGTTCTGCGCGATGACGACCGGAACAGGCTGGGTGGGAGCTACATTGTAGCGTGCCGGAAAATTTGGCTGCTCAATGTAGCCAAATACCCGTCGCAGCGCTTCAGGCGCCGAAGTAATCACAAACCTACCGCACATTTACATACCAGTGCTGCAACCATTCAGTGGGTTTTAACCCGAAACCGCAACAGTGTGAACCATGACCGCCCCGGCCCTTCAGCCCCTGCAGCACGATGACGACACCACAAGCGACGCCGAACCCGGCCTCGACCTGTCGCCTGCTGCACTGGCTGCGGCCAACATCAATCCGCGCACCGGGCTGGCCACCGACTATCTCAACCATTTCAACGAAGCCATCATGCTGCTCGAGCTCGTGCCGGACATGCCGGATTGCTACGAGTTGTTCCTGGAGTGGCAGCCGCTCAGCTATGCCGATCACTTCATCAAGTCCAACTTCATGGCGCGCGACCTCGCCATCGCAGCCTATGAGGCATCGCAGCCCCATGTGCGCGCCGACTTCGACGCGCTGGTTGCCAACATGACTTCGATCCTGCTGACCGTCGGCGAGGCGATGCGCACCGTGCAGCAGGACCGCACCCGCGCAACCCTGGCCGAACAGGCCGCCGGCTGGGTCAAGCCGATGGTCGGCATCGCCGGCGGCATCATCAACGGCCGTGACATGGAATCCGACATCGACACCATCATGGCGCGACAGCCGTCGTGACCGTGACCGATCCCCGCCCGCAACTCGCCGCCAGCGCCTCGATTTTTCGCGATGGCCGGGTGCTCCTGGTGCGCCGGGCCCGCGCGCCGGCCAAAGGAATTTATTCACTACCTGGCGGCCGTGTCGAATTCGGCGAGACCCTGGCGATGGCGGTGGCGCGCGAGGTGATGGAGGAGACCGCGCTGACCATCGAGATCGTCGCACTGTCCGGTTTTCGCGAGATGTTGCCCGGAGCCACCGGCGGCGGGCACTATCTGATCATGTCGTTCGCCGCGCGCTGGGTTGCGGGGGAGCCCGTGCTGAACGACGAACTCGACGATTTCCTGTGGTTGCCGCCGGACGACCTCGGCGACCGCCCGATGACCGACGGCCTGCCCCAGATCATCGCCGGCGCGGCTCGCCTGCTCGGCTTCTGAGACCGCCACCGGCGCGGAACCGGGCTTGCCTTGCTTCGGACGTCCCGAAAAGGCATATCAGCGCCAGTCCCGGAGCCCGCATGCTCAAGCCCGTCTTCATCATATTGCTGATCGCCGCCGCACTCGGCACCGGCTCTGCCCGGGCCCAGGATGCGGCTGCACCGTTCGACAACGACCTGCAGCGCATGTCGGAGATCCTCGGCGCGCTGCATTATCTCCGCGGCGTCTGCGGCAACAACGAAGGCGCCAAGTGGCGCAACGAAATGCAGGCGCTGGTCGATGCCGAGACGCCGTCCGGCGAGCGTCGCGCCCGCATGATCGCCGGCTTTAACCGCGGCTATAACGGCTTCCAGCAGACCTACCGGACCTGCACCCCCGCCGCCACCATCGCCATCCGCCGCTATATCGACGAAGGCTCGCGGATCTCGCGCGACCTGACGGCAAGGTATGCCAATTGATGAGCAAGCTCGACACCGTGTTCTTCGACCTCGACGGCACGCTGACTGATCCGAAGATCGGCATTACCGCGTCGATCCAGTATGCGCTGGGCAAGCTCAACGTCCCGGTGCCGACGCAGGACGAACTGACCTGGTGCATTGGGCCGCCGCTGCGCGCCAGTTTCGTGGCGCTGCTGGGCGGCGAGGACAACGCCGATCTCGGCGTTGCCCTGTATCGCGAGCGGTTCGGCGATGTCGGCCTGTTCGAGAACGAGCTCTATCCCGGCATCGAGACGACGCTCCAGGCCCTGGCCGCGGGCCGGCGCCTGTTCGTCGCCACCAGCAAGCCGCATGTATTCGCCGATCGCATCATCGATCATTTCGGCCTGCGGCCGTACTTTCAACGCGTGTTCGGCTCCGAACTCGATGGCACCCGCGTCGACAAAAGTGAATTGCTGCGATACGCGCTCGACGAGACGTCGACCGACGCGTCGCGCGCGATCATGATCGGCGACCGCAAACACGACGTGATCGGCGCGGCGAACAACGGCATGGCGGCGATCGGCGCGCTATATGGCTATGGCGGTCGCGAGGAGCTGACCAAGGCCGGCGCGGCGCATCTCGTAGCCTCGCCTGCGGAGATTCCGGCGCTCATCAGATAGCGCAGGCGCATAAGCAAAAAAACAAAGGGAGGCCTTGATGGCTCTGCAATTCTCAACCGTCACCCGCAAGGGACCGATCACCATCGTCACGCTGTCGCGGCCGGAGGTCTACAACGCGCTGCACACCGACGCGCATAACGAATTGCACGAGGTGTTCAACGA